>CAYQOH010000046.1:0-15773 GCA_964419075.1 uncultured Opitutaceae bacterium
TCCATATGAATCAACACGGCTAAGCGCCTCAAAGTTACTCTTTTTCGACCTGCGGCGACCTGACGCGCCGGGACGGTCGAAAGCCGCGGTCGAGCGGCAACCGCCAGGAACGCCTATTTCACCGTTCGGTCGGTCCGCTTGAGCTCGGCGTCCAAGACCTCGTGCAGGGCCGACGTCGTGTCGGTGCGGGCAAAGTTATCGGCGAGCTGCGCCTTGACCTGCGCATAGAGCGGGTTGGACTCGTTTGACACGGGCGGCTTCTTGTCCGCGGCGTACACGAGCACCCCCTTGTCGGCCGTGGCCTCCATGTCCGAGACCGAACCCTTGTCGAGGCGGTCCAGCAGCCCGAACACCGCCTCGTCGACGTCCTTCGGCTGGTCGCGAAGCTTGAAAGGGGGGTAGGATTTGACCGTCACCTTGGCCGAGCCGGCGGACTCCTGGGCGGCCTTGTCAAAGGGTTCCCCCGCCTTGAGGCGGCGCTCGATCCCGGCCTTGAGCGACCGCCCGAATTCGACGAAACGGATGCGTTTCTGATTGTCGGTCGCGTCGGCTACGACGCGGTCGCGGATCTCGGAAAGGGCGGGCAGGTGGGAGGGCAGGAGCTCCTTCCAAATCAGCACCACGGCGCCGGTCGGGCTGGGGATCCCCTCCGAGTAGAAGCGGTCGGCGTTGAGCTCGAAGGCGGCCGCGGCGATCTCATGGGAGCCGGAGAACTCGGGCGGGCCGGCCTCGGCGGTGAAGGGCGCAAGGCCCTCCGCCTTGAGCTTTCGTTCCGCAAGAAACGTGTCGAGCGATGCGCGCGTGACCTTGCCCTCGTAGAGGGCGTAGGCGAGGTCGCTGGCCGCCTTGACCGCCTTGCTCTTGGCCATGTCGAGGGTGAGCGCCGCCTGCACCATCGGCTTCGCCCGGGCGTAGTCGGCATCGGGATCGGCCTTCACCGCGGGGGCCTTTGCGGCGGCGGCCTTCGGGAACTTCGAGGGGTTGGCGTCGTAATACGCGCGAAGCTCCGCGTCGGTGGGCGTGAGGCCGGCCTCGAAGTCCTCGGCCGGGAACCGTACGCAGTCGACGACGACACGCGGTGCCACAGTGTACCGGAATGAATTGTCGGTGAAGAACTTGGAAATCTCAGCATCCGTCGGTTTGAGGTCCGGGGAGTAGGCCGCGTAGTCGGTCGTGACCGTGGAGATTGTCCAGGCCGTATCGGCCCGCTGCAGGAGGTCCTTGACGTCGCCCGGCATGACGTAGCCCGGGCCCGCCAACAGGCGCTGCAGCTTGATCATCCGCACGTCGTCGGAGAGCACCCGGAGGATGTCGCCCTCCGTGACCGAGGAGCTCGCCTTAAGGGAGTTTCGAAACGCGTTGTAGTGCGTCACGTCGAACTGGCCGTCGGGCCCCGCAAAGATGTGCAGGGTCTTGATGAAGGTGGTGATGTCCTCCGACGAGGGCGCCGGCAGATGCAGCTCGTCCGCCAGGTGCTGGGCCGCGACCCGTTGGAACATGTAGAACTGGAGCTGCTCCGCGCTCACGTTGGAGGTGTACTGGAGCTCGGCGCTCAGGCGCGTGTCGCCCATGAGCGCCTGGGTCTGGCTCGGGGAGAGGAGGTTGTGGCCGAAGAAGTCCCGGCCCGAGGCGGAGCGCTCGGCGCGGCCTATGCCCGGGGTCGATCCGATCGTGAAGACGAACGGTATCACCATGCCTACCAACAGGACGGCGAAGATGAGGCGGAAGTGGTGCTGGAAGGTGCGCTGGATCCAGGAAATCATTTGGGTAAAAGGGTATTGAGGCTAGGCCGGGGCCCATGTCTGGCAACGCTTATTTGGGCGGCGCCTCCTCGTCGAGGAGCTCCTGCACGCTTCTCCCGAAGTACGCCTCGGCTCCCACGCGCTCAAGGGAGGCGTTGAACTGCGCGACGACCGGGTCGGCGCCCTCGATCGTATCCCCCGCCGGGTCGACTCCGAGGCTGTCGGCCGCCTTCTTGAACTCAAACAAGTTGATCCGGTTGAGCGGCCGGGTCGGCTGGAAGAGGGCCTCCGCCGAGCGCGAGCCTGGCGGCGGCGGCACGGCCATGACATAGCCCGAGTCGACGATCCGGTTCAGGCACTCGTTCACGACCTGGGCGGGCAGCCGGACGGCCACCGAGAGCTCCGAGACCGAGACGGGCGGCTGGCACGCGTTAAAGCGGCGGCAGACCGCCATCAGCACCCGGAGCGAGAGGCGCTCGCGGTTCGCCGCGCTCAGGCTCCCCCACGCAAGGCGGGCGTTGCGCAGGTGGGCGTTCTGGACCGCGTAACTGATCTGGCCCCCCACCAGCACGAAGAGCCAGAAGACAAAGAGCCCGAACATCAGGACGGGGATGATGCCGAGCGGGCCGAAGAGGCTGCGGGTAAGGAGCACGCGCTTGAGGTACAGGAACTGCAGGAAGTTGTTGCCCGTCAGCAGCACGGCGACGGCGAGAGCGCCGCAAAGCGCCGGCCGCCACCGCACCCTCGTGTTGGGGATTGCGCGGTAGAACACCGCCAGCACCCCCACCAGGATGACGAACGAGACCGACGGCAGCGACCAGCGCACCAGCCACCCGATCCCCGCCCCGATGGGCGTCCGGGTGAAGAACACGTTCGCGAAGGCCCCCGCTCCCAGGACCGCGGCGGCGGCGAACAGGAGCACGCCGCCGAGGGTCAGCACGGTCCAGTAAAGGACGACCCGCATGAAGAGCGTGCGGCCGCGGCGCACGCCCCAGATCTCGTTGAAGGTGTCCTCGATCGCCTTGAAGAGGAGCAGGACGATCATGACGAGCAGGACGGCCCCGACGATGCCTGCCGTCTCCGAGCGGGCCCCCCGGATGAACCCGTTGATCATCTCGACCAGCTCGGGGTTCACGGGGACCTTGCCGCCGTTCGCCACGCTCTCGTACTGGTCGAGCTGAGGCGCGACGAAGGTGATGAGCCGGTTGAGCGCGTCGATGGCCAGATTCGGGTTGCGGTCGCCGAGGAGCGAGGTCGCCACCAGCATGGCAATCGCGATCAGGGGGCCGAGGCCGAGCAGCGAGCTGAAGCTCAGGTCCGCCGCCCGGCTGAGCGTCCGGGTCTCGCTGAAGGTCGTGGCCGTCGTCGAGACGACCCGGAGCAGGGCGTAGAACCGGCCCTTCGGGGAATGGTCCGTCAGGTTCGATGACTGCCAGATGTCCCTGTTCCAAAGGCGGGCGAGCCCCGCCGCGGCGCCCTTGAAAGGCATTCGCGTGATCAAACCGACAGCATGAAGTACGCGAGTCCCGCCGAGCCCAGGACGCCGAGGGAGGCGGCGACGAGCACGGGAAGCATGTCTACGAACACCGTGGCGAAATAGAGCCCTGCCGACGCCCCGGCCACGGCGAGGACCGGCATCGGCATGCCCTGGGCGAAGTAGACGAAGCCGTAGAGCCCGAGTCCGAGCGCCGCGCGGAACCTCACCACCGGATAGAGCGAAACGACGCCAAGTCCGAGCATCACCGCCATGAAGAGGTCGAGCCCGCCCAGGAACACGAGCGGCTGGTCCAGGATCTTGTTGAGGTCCATTGCGGCGATCGCGTCCGCGACCGGGAGGATCTCGCCGGCCGCGATCAGCACGAGGCACGCGACCGCCGACCACATCCCGATCCGCGCGGCATGGGCCTGCATGATCGCCGGGTCCGCCTTGTCCTTGGTGTCGGCCGTCCGGCCCTCGGCCCCGGCGAGCATGTCCTCGACCGTGATGGGCGCCATCGAGTCCCCCTGCTTCTGCTGGGGGAGCGCCTCCCGCATCTTCATGCGCAGCTTTCGTTTCTCCGGGAACAGGGCCGCCTTGAGGTCGTCATTGTTGCCGATGACCACCCAGTTCTCGACCGCCGGATCGTACCAGAGCGTCTCCGTGGTCAGCTGGCCGGTCTCCGCAAGGGAGACGAGCTGCTCCATGTTGAACGGGCCCCGGGCCTCATTCTCGGACGCCTCTCGAATGTAGTACTCCTGCGTCGTGGCCATGTCGGGGGCAGGGTGGTCGCGGCGGGGCGAGTCGGCAAGCGCGTTTTGCTCACATCCGCTCGAGCGTGCGCAGCCCGAGGAGGCTGAGGCCGGTCTCGAGGAAGAGCAGCGTGCGCGCGCAGAGGATGAGCCTGCGGGCGCGAACGACGGGGTCGTCCACGATGACCTTGTCGGCGTTGTAAAATGCGCTGAACTCCCCGGCGAGCTCGTAAAGGTACAGGCACAGGAAATGCGGGCAGAGCGTCTCGGTCGCCAGCCGGATCGCGTCGGAGAACTTGACCAGCTTTCGCGCGAGCGCGATCTCATCGGGGCTCTGGAACGCGTCGGCGCCCGACTCCGCGGCGGGGTCGCCGCAGTCCAGGCCCTGGCGCCGGAAGATGGAGCGGATCCGGGCGATCGCATAGAGGAGGTAGGCCGCGGTGTTGCCCTCGAGGGAGATCATCTTGTCCCACGAGAAGAGGTAGTCGCTCGAGCGGTTCTGCGAGAGGTCGGCGTACTGCACCGAGCCCACCCCGACCGTCTCGGCGATCCGCCTGCGCTCGTCCTCGGGGAAGTCCGGGCTCTTGGCGTTCACCAGGGCCAGGGCACGCTCCGACGCCTCGTCCAGGAGCTCCCGGAGCTTGATGTTATCGCCCGTGCGGGTCTTGAGCGGCCTTCCGTCCTCGCCGAGCACGGTCCCGAAGTCGACGTGCTGGAGCCGCGGGATCTTCCGGCCGCGCCTCTCGAACCACTTGCGCGCCGTCAGGAAGAGCTGCTCGAAGTGGTCCCCCTGGCGCTTGTCGACGACGTAGAGGATGCCGTCCGCGTGGAAATGCTCCGAGCGGTAGAGGATGGTGGCGAGGTCGGTTGTCGCGTAATTGGCGGCGCCGTCGGACTTGCGCACGATCATCGGCTGAGTCTTGAACCTGGGATGCTCCGGGTGGAACACGACCTGGGCCCCGTCGCTCATCGTCGAGATGCCGTCGGCCGAGAGCTCGGCGTACACCCGCTCGACCTTGTCGTTGTAGAAGCTCTCGCCGAGCGTTTCGTCGAAGCGGATCCCGAGCCTGTCGTAGATCCGCTGGAAGGCCGATAGGCTTGCCTCGTTGATCCGCCTCCAGAGGGCCAGGCTCTCCGGGTCGCCGGCCTGCAGCCGCACGAGCTCGGCCCGGGCCTCCTCCATGACGGCCGGGTCCGAGTCGGCTGCGGAGCTTCCTATCTTGTAGAGGCGCTCGAATTCCTCGATCGGGTCCCTCGCGAGCGCCGCCTCGTCCAGGTGGCGCCTGCAGGCCCAGATGAGCTTGCCGTACTGGGTTCCCCAGTCGCCGATGTGGTTGTCGCGCACGACGCGCGCCCCGGTGAAGGCGAGGAGCCGGCAGATCGCCTCGCCGATGACCGCCGAACGCAGGTGCCCCACGTGCATCTGCTTGGCCGTGTTGGGGGAGCTGTAGTCGACGACCCAGGTCTCGCCCTTGTGCGCGGCCGAGGCCCCGAGTTCGAGGTCGGCCCTCGAGCGGTGTCCCTGGAGCCAGGCGAGGAGCGCCGCGGGCCTCGCCTTGAAGTTGATGAACCCGGGGCCCGCCACGCTCACCTCGAACGCGCTCCGGATGTCGTCGCCGAGTCTCGCCACGAGGGCCTCGGCGATCGGCCGGGGCGGCTTTCCCGCCCGCTTGGCGGCCGCCAGGACCCCGTTGGCCTGGAAATCCCCGTGCCTCGGGTCTGAGGTGCGCACCCCCGGCTCGAACGCCCCGGCCTCGATTCCCGCGGCCGCCGCGGCGTCCGCCAGGGCCCGTTCCAGACCGCGCATCAAATCGAAGGCCAGGTGCATCCGGGCACTTCACCACCCGGCGGGCGGCAGGCGCAAGCGCGGAGTCCCATGAGCCGTTTTGGCTCGACATTTTCATGGCAGCTGGTTTGCTCGTACGCTTTCCCCGCCTCGGGGCACGTCCCTTCCTGGCCTTCACCTCCATGACGAGCAAACGCACCATCCCAGCACGGCGCTTCATCAAGCCGACGTTTAACTTCTTGATTGAGAAGAAGAGAGACGGCGGAGAGTTCACGCAGGAGGAGATCCGTTACATCATCGACAGCACGCTCGACGGGGAGATGCCCCTCCACCAGCTGGCCGCCCTAGCCATGGCCATCTACTTCTCCGGGATGTCGGCGCAGGAGACGGCGGACCTCACGGAGGAGATGATGCTATCTGGCGAGGTGATAGACCTTTCCCACATCGCCAAGCCGAAGATCGACAAGTACTCGACGGGGGGGGTCGGCGACAAGACCTCGCTTGTCCTGGTGCCGCTGGCCATGGCCTCCGGCGTCGTCGTCCCGATGATGTGCGGGGTCGAGCACGACTACGTGATCAACACCTTGGAGAAGCTCGCGGCCATCCCGGGGTTCAAGGGCCACCTGTCCAACGAGCATTTTGCGCTCCAGCTCTCGAAGATTGGCGGCGCAATCGTCGCCCAGAACGAGGACCTGGCCCCGGCCGACGCCAAGCTCTACGAGCTGCGCAAGGACACCGGCACGATTCCCAGCCTTCCCCTGATCACCGGCAGCGTGCTCTCCAAGAAGCTGGCCGAGGGGGCCGAGGGCTTGGTCATCGATGTCAAGTGGGGTAACGGCTCATTCATCAAGGACTTGGAACAGGCCAAGCAGCTCGCCCGGTCAATGACGCGGGTGGGCCGCTCGATGAAACGCCGCTGCGTTGCGCTCGTCACGGACATGAACCAGCCGCTCGGCGACTCGGTCGGCACCGCGCTCGAGGTGAAGGAGGCCATCCAGCTCCTGAGGGGCGAGGGGCCCGAGGATGTGAAGGAGCTCGTCCTCAAGCTCGGGATGGAGATCGTGCGCCTGGCCGGCGTGGCTGGCTCGACCCTGTCCGCCAAGCAGACCGTCCAGCGCCATCTGACCGACGGATCCGCACTCGAGAAGTTCAAGGAGCTCGTCAAGGCCCAGGGCGGCGACACCACCTACATTGACCATCCCGAGAAGTTCCCGCAGGCCCGGCACATCCGCAAGCTGCCGGCCCCCAAGCGTGGCTATGTCCACACCATCAACGCGGCGATGATTGCCCGCGGCGTGCACCTGCTGGGCGCGGGCAAGGAGACCCAGCACGACAGGATCGACCACTCCGTCGGCGTCTCCGAGATAAAGAAGGTCGGCACGCAGGTGAAGCAGGGAGAGCCCCTCATGATGATCCACTACAACGACGAGGCGAAGCTCGAGCAGGCCCTGGAGTACTTCAAGAACGCCTACCGTCTTGCGCCGAAGCGGCCAACGCCGCCGCCGGCCATCGTCGAGCGGGTCGCCTGACGGGTCAGCCCCCCGGGGCGGGGTCAGTCGCGCGCCAGGCCATGAGGCAGGACGCGAGCGCCGCCGCGAACGCCAGGTAGAGCCACGCATTTCCCAGCAGGTCGGGGACGGGCCACGCCCCCCGGGGGCAGGCCATCTGCCGCCCCAGCCATGCGCTGCACGCCCACACGGCCAGGAGGAATCCGCTGCCTGCCCCGGCCCAGGAGAGGCGCAGCCAGGAGCGGTAATGCGACACCACGGGCCGCGGGGGGAGGGACCGCAGCACGCGCGCGGTGAACCCGCCGTCGGCGAGCGCGGGCCGCGCCAGGCCCGCGCGAAGCCGATCGTCGAACCCGGGCTCGTCAGGGGGCGTCAGGTCTTCGGGTTCCATACGGAGAGGAGTTCGCGGAGCTGTCCCTTGCCCCGGGCGACGTGGGTCTTGACCGTGCCGAGCGGCCAGCCGGTGGCCGAGGCGATCTCGGCATGGGAGAGGCCGAACTGAAAGCAGAGCCTGAGGGCGGTCTGCTCATGCTCGGACAGGCGGGCCATGGCGGACGCCAGGTCCTGCTGGAGATCGGTCAGGCGCTCCGCCGGGGGCTCCAACGCCTCGCCGGCCTCCGCGCCCGACTGCGGGGCCTCGGGGTGCCCCTGCCGGCGCAGGCTCCGGAAGCGGTTGTACGCGATGCCGAGCAGCCAGGTCTCGAACCTCGAGTCGGCGCGGAAGCGCGCGAGCCCGCGGTAGGCGCCGATGAAGGTCTCCTGCGCAAGGTCGTCCGCCGTGGCCGCGTCCCCCCGCGTCAGGTGGCGCAGGAACCGGCGCACCGCCGACTGGTGGCGCTCCACAAGCATCCCGAACGCCTCCGCCCGGCTCTCCGAGAGGGCGCGTGCGATCAGTTCGGAATCGGTTGGGGTCACGACCTGGGCGCGTCATTGCCCGAGTCGGAGTGTCTATCGGAGAATATCGCATCTATCAATGCGCTGATCAGGAGCGCCACGCCGATGAGGCCCGGGATGAGCGCGAAAAAGCGGGCAAATTGGACCCCGGGCATCTCCGAGAGGCCGAAGTACAGGCCGATGCCGACGGCGACGTTGACGAGGCCCCCGGTCACGAGCCCCATCCGCTGCTTTTGGCGCGAATCCGGGGCGAGCCGGGAGGTGAGCGCCTGCTCGATCGGGGCGCTCAGCGCCTCGTTCATGTTGGGTATCGGGTGGCCCTTCTCGAGCGCGAGGCGCACCGTCTCGTGCCAGCGCTCCCGCTCCTTGCTCTTGAAATAGAGGTTTGTGGCGATGAGGCCGAAGACGAGCGCCAGGATGACAATCGGGATCATCATGCCCATGAAGGGCACGAATTCGCCTGGATGGAATTCGGAAAGGAGTCCGGGAGGGAGCAGGTGGGTCATCGGGTGGAGGAGGTTCAGGGGGTGAGTGGCGTCCCGGGGGCCGCTTGGATTCAGAAAAGTCTGCGCGATTCGCAATCTGATTGGCTGCGGGGGTCCCATCGCTACGTTGGGCGCCATATGGCCAAAACCCCTCCGGACCCGACCGCCGCGAATCCCGTGGATCGCTCGTCCTGGCCGCGCCCGTGGGCCCAGCTCAAGTACATCACGTTCCAGCCGGCCATATTCCCGAGGCTGCTCGGCAAGGTGTCGCCCGACGCGAGGCCGGGCGACTGGGTGAGCGTCTTCGACAAGAACGGTGAGCCGGTCGGCGCGGGCCTCTTCAACCCGCGCGCCAAGATCCCGCTGCGCGTCGTCGCGCACGGCGCCGGACCGATCGGCGAGGACTACTTCGAGGCTGCGATCCGGCGGGCGGTCGCGCTGCGCCGCGAGCTGCTCCAGCTCGACCAGGAGAGCGACGCCTACCGCCTCGTGAACTCCGACGGCGACGGCCTGAGCGGCCTGACGATCGACCGCTACGGTGACGTGCTGCTCTGCGAGGTGTTCAGCCTTGGAATCGCGCAGCGGCTGCCCCGGTGGCTGCCGCTCCTTCATGAGCTCGCGGGGACCCGGTTCGCCAGGGTCCAGGTGGACCACGACTTGGGAAGTCTCGAGGGGATCAAGCCCTCCACCTTCAACGAGACGAATGCCGCGGCGCCTCGCACGGTGAAGATCCGCGAGAACGGCGTCCGCTACGAGGTCGACTTCGCCGAGGGCCACAAGACGGGCTTCTTCTGCGATCAGCGCGCGAACCGCAGGAGGGTCGCGCAGTTCGCCAAGGGGGCGCGCGTCCTCGACCTGTGCTGCTACACGGGGGGGTTCTCCCTCTGCGCGAAGATCCTCGGCGGGGCGGGGGAGGTGACGAGCGTCGACCTGGACGAGGCGGCGATCGCCCAGGCCCGGCGCAACGCGAACCTGAACCAGGTGCGCCTCGGCTTCGTCCATGCGGACGCCTTCGCCTACGCCAGGCAGATGTACCAGAACAAGGAGTCCTGGGACTTGGTCGTCCTGGACCCCCCGAAGTTCATCTTCACCCGGGACGCGCACGGCAACTGGGAGGGGCGCCAGAAATACGAGGACCTGAACCAGCTCTCGATCGGGCTGGTGAGGCCCGGCGGCATCCTGGTCACCTGCTCGTGCTCGGGGCTCCTGAGCCTCGAGGACTTCGAGCAGCATGTCATCAAGGCCGCGCACCGGCTGGGACGCCGGCTCCAGTTCCTCGAGCGGACCGGTCCCGGTCCCGACCACCCGGTTTATTCCAACTGCCTCGAGAGCCGGTACCTGAAGGTGCTCTGGGCGCGGGTGTTCTAGGTCGGGACCGCGCTAGGCGCGGCCCAGGTACGAGCCGTCGGCCGTGCTGACCCGGACGAGTTCGCCTTCCTTCACGAAGAGCGGCACCTGGATCGTGAGTCCCGTCTCAAGCTTCGCGGGCTTCTGGACGTTGCTCGTCGTGTCGCCGCGGATCCCGTCCGCGGATTCGACGACCTTCAGGGTGACCGCGGACGGCAGCTCGACCGTGAGGGGCTTGTCGTTGACGAAAAGGACGTCCACCTTGCCGCCCGCCGTCAGGTAGTTCCTCACGTCCCCGAGCGTCTCGGCGGTGAGCTCGATCTGGTCGAAGGTCGACGGGTCGATGAAGGCGTAGGCGTCGCGGTCCGCGTAGCTGAACTCCAGGGTGCGGCGGTCCGTCGGGAGCACCTCGATCGTGTCGGTCGAGGCGAACCGCTGGTCGAGGGCCTTCCCGTAGCGCAGGTTGCGCATTTTCACCTGTACGAAGGCGCGCAGGTTTCCCGGCGTGCGGTGCTGGGTTTCCATGACGAGGTGGGCCTCGCCGTTATGTTTGATAACCTGACCTTTGCGTATGTCGTTGGCTGCGGGCATGGCGGCTGGGCGGATCGGGAGGGGCGGGTTTCTATGGTGGAAGGATGAGTCCTAAGCATGCGGCCCTCCCTGTCAAGGCCGGGCCCTCTGCGCTCCGCGCTTGCGCTTTCCGGCCCCTGTTGGCGACACTGATTCACAAAGCAATGAAACAACGGACCCTGTCGCGCCCGGTATCCATCAAGGGCAATGCGCTGCACACCGGCGAGGCGGTCACCCTCACCCTGAAACCCGCGCCGGTAGGCCACGGCGTGGTGTTCAAGCGGGTCGACCTGAGCGGCTCCCCGGAAGTGCAGCCGCGCGTCGACCATGTCACCGACCTGGTTCGCGCGACGACGATCCAGACCGGCCACGTGAAGATCCACACGGTCGAGCACGTGCTGAGCGCGCTGAGCGGCTGCGGGATCGACAACGTGCTGGTGGAGATGAACGCGTCGGAGCCGCCCATCATGGACGGCTCGGCCCGACCGTACGCGAACCTGATCGTCGAGGGTGAGCCGGTCGATCAGGACAAGGAGCGGGAGTACTTCGCGCTCGACGCCCCGGTCTCGGTGACGCGGGGCAACTCCTCGATCATCGCGCTCCCGTTCGACGGGCTGAAGATCTCCTGCACGTCGGCGGACGACCGCGGAATCCACACGCAGCACCTCTCGCTCACCATCGACCCCGACACCTATGTCTCCCAGATCGCCCCGGCGCGCACGTTCACGATCTACGAGGACATCGAGGAGCTCCTGAAGCTCGGCAAGATACGGGGGGGCTCCCTCGACTCCGCGATCGTCATCAAGGGCGACAAGGTGCTGTCCAAGGAGCCGCTGCGCTTCAAGGACGAGTTCGTCCGGCACAAGATCCTGGACATCATCGGCGACATTTCGCTTCTCGGCATGCCGCTCAAGGCGCACATCGTCGCGACCCGCCCGGGCCATGCGCTGAACGCCGAGCTGACCAAGGCCCTCTTCGATCGCCTCCAGGACCGCAAGAAGGGCGGTGCCCGGCGAAAGGGGGCGCTGCGGGCGACTCCCTCGGTGGATGTGACGGAACTCGATATCCGGAGCATCCTCGACATCCTGCCCCACCGCTATCCGTTTGTCATGATTGACCGGGTGGTCGAGATCAAGGGGGCCGAGGAGCTGGTGGCCATCAAGAATGTCACCTTCAACGAGCCCTATTTCAACGGGCATTTCCCCGGCAATCCCGTCATGCCCGGCGTGCTCCAGCTCGAGGCGATGGCCCAGGCGGCAGGGGTGCTCGTGGTGCGCTGGAACAACTGGGTCCCGAAGCCCGCGTTCTTCATGAGCGCGGACAAGGTGAAGTTCCGCAAGCCCGTCAGGCCCGGCGACCAGCTGCGGATCCATGCGAAGCTCACGAAGGTCCGCAGCAACAAGATCGCGGCCGCCGAGGTGAGCTGCACGGTCGACGGGCAGGTCGTCTCGAGCGCGGAGCTGATGATCACGATCCTCGACGAGGCCGACGCCGAGTGACGGCGGGCTACTTCTTCTTGTAGACCGCGGCCGGGTCGAAGGCGCGCTCAAGTGTGAACTGGAGCTTGAGCGACTGCGGCTCCCCCGGGTCCGCCCCGGGCGAGAGCCTGCGGTAGAAGCAGGAGGGGTAGCCGTTGTGGCAGGCGCCGAGGCCCGCGTTCTCGACCTTGAGCAGAAGGACGTCCTGGTCGCAGTCGACGTAGAGGTCGACCACCCTGAGCACGTTGCCGGATTCCTCCCCCTTCACCCAGAGCTTGCCCCGGGAACGGCTCCAGTAGGTCGCCTTGCGCGTGCGGATCGTGTGGGCGAGCGACTCCGCGTTCATGAACGCGAACATGAGGACCTCGTTCGTGGCGTGGTCCACGGTGATGCAGGGGATCATTCCATCCGGGCCAAATTTCGGCTGGAGGAGCGTTCCGAGCTCGATGTCCGGTGTCGTCGTGCGCGCGGGAAAGGATACGGGATTGGGCATGGGATAGGGCGTGTTCAGGCGGGCGGAAGCTCACCCAGTCTCTTCAGGTAATCAAACGTGTAAAGCCCGGTCCCGTGGCCGTCGCTGAAATCGAAGCGGATCGCGTAGTTGCCAACCCACTCCCAGCCGACGACCCGGACGCCCGCGTGGTCTGACGTCCCCTCGCCGCCGTACTTGTTGCCGAACACGTCGTGCTCCCCCTGGTTGGAGGCGCTCGGGGAGGCCCGGCGCAGCAGGTCGTGGCGCACAAAGGACTCGGAGCCGTCGCTCCACGCGATCGCGATCTCGTCGCCTATGGCCTGGATGTTGACGGGAGCGTTCATGGGAGGTCCTTGGGGGGAATGAGCCGGGCAATCTCTCCGCCCTTGGCCGGGACCGCAAATCCGATTTGGGTGGCTCCCCGGGGGGGATTGCGCCCGCGCCACCGTAGTTTCGCCCTGCGGATCGTTTGCCATTGCCGGGGCGCGGGCGGGATGCTAGCCCCTATTGTCTCATGGGACGCCAATGGCTTCACGCGAAACGCGCGATCGTCAATCTGAAGAAGGGGCAGGTCGTGGGGAAGCTGGTCAAGGAGATCTCGGTCGCCGCCAAGCTCGGCGGCCCGGACTCGGCGGCGAACGCCCGGCTGTTTGCCGCCCTTGAGAAGGCGCGCAAGGCCAGCGTGACGAGAGACGTGATTGAACGCGCGATCAAGAAGGGGGCCGGGGTTGGGGACGAGAAGATGTCCCTCGAGCACGTCGTGTTCGAGGGCTACGCCCCGCACAAGGTCCCGGTGATCGTCGAGGCCTACACGGACAACCACCAGCGGACCGCGGCCGAGATGCGTTTCCTCTTCAAGCGCGGGGTCCTCGGCGTCACCGGGAGCAACAAGTTCCTCTTCGACCACGTGGGGATCGTCGAGGCCCACCACCCGGATCCGTCGGTCGACCTCGAGGCTGCCGCCATCGAGGCGGGGGCCAACGACTTTGGGACCCTGGGGCACGACCAGAACGACGACATCCCCGAGGGCAGGACGGGGGCCCGGTTCACCACGGACAAGACCGCCGTGCACGCGGTGTCCACCTGGCTCGCCCAGCACGGCTGGTCGGTTGTCACGAGCGAGCTCGGCTACATCCCGAAGGTCATCCCCGAGCTCGACGAGGCCGCGAGGGCCGACGTCGGGGAGTTCCTCCAGGAGATCGACGACCACGACGACGTCCAGCGGATCTGGGCGGCCGTGAAATGAGACAAACAGGCAACAAATGCAGTCGCCAACGATTGACACCGCGGCCGGTTTTCCCGAAATGAAGGCCTTCCCCTTCTTCTTGTGAATATCCTTATTGTCGAGGACGAAGCCACTTCGCGTGAGATGCTGCTGAGCATCCTCAAGACAGAGGGCGACCATCGGATCTTGACGGCTTCGGACGGGGACGAGGCGCTGAAGCTGATGGAGGACCCGCGCCATCCGTTTGACGTCGTGTTCCTCGACCTGCAGCTGCCCTCGATCTCCGGCCTCGACCTGCTTGAGCGGGTGCGGGCCACGCCCGCTTGCCGGTACGTGAGGGTGATCATCTGCACCACCTCCACGGACAGCGCCACGGTCGTGCGCGCCGCGCGCCTGGGCGTGCGCCACTACATGGTGAAGCCGCCCGACCGCATCCGCGTGATCGAGCAGCTGAACATCATCAAGGCGGAGATCGCGGGCCTCCAGAAGATCGAGAAGCCCGAGGAGGCGGCGGGCCGCCTGGGGATCGACCTGGGGGCGTACAAGGCGAGGGTCTCCGCCACGCTGGAGACCATGGAAAAATGGCTCACGCAGGCCAAGGCCGGGGCCCAGTCGGACGACCGCCAACAGCTGGCAATCGAGTCGGGGCAGATGAAGACGAAGGCGCTCGACCTGGGGCTGCGCGAGGTCGGCAGGCGTTTCTCGACCCTCGAGACGAGGCTTTCGATCGAGCCGAACGGCGCCGTGCCGGAGTCAAGGGCGATTGAGATCGCCTTCATCATGAGCCACCTTCACGGCGAGCTGAACCGGGTGCGCTCGGTCCTGAAGATCATCGTCCCGGACAAGCCGCAGTAGCTGCGCCGGGGCGGGTGTCGGAGCGTCAGGGCGCCAGCACCGGCGCACGCTTCCAGAGTCCGACCCTGCGGCCGTCCTCGTTCTGGTAGGTCAGGATGTCGCACCAGACGTAGTCGGGGGACACCGCCTTGTTGATCTTCTCCCAAAGTTCGGGCGTGTCACCCGGCCGGTACCAGAGCACGTAGTCTATCCCCTGGGCGACCAGCCATTTCCCAGCGTCGGGTATCCCCCCGCTGTAGAACAGCATCAGCCGGTCGTGGCGCCTGCGCACGTCCTCGCGGTTCTCCCGCCAGAGGAGCTCGTGGCCCCACCAGCCGAGCCACATCCGCTGGCCCGCGAAGAGCGGGATGACGGCGGAGTTCGTGAAGCCGCCCTTCTCCTCGGGCCTTTCGATCACGACCCCGGGCTTCTCGACCTTGAGGCGGCCGAGCATCAGGCGCGGAAACTCGTCCCGGGTGAGGTAGTGCGTCCCCTCGATCTTCCCCATCGAGTCCTTCGGCCCGAACCACATCGGCTTCGACAGGTCGTAGGCGTAGAAGCACGGGTAGAGGCAGAAGACGAAGCCGGCGATGCGGACCCAGCGCCGGCGCGCCTGCTCCATGACGTACGGCGCCAGTGTCATCAGCGTCCCCGCCATCACCCACGGCCACCACTTGAGGGTGGTGTTGAAGCGGTCGTAGTGCCCGGTGTACTCGTCGTCCACGTAGAAGAACTCCGTGAAGACAAGGAGCAGAAGCCAGAACACCGCGAGGCGCCGGCCCTGGGCGTTGCCCGAGGCGAACCCGAGAACGATGAAGGCGATCGTGGGGAGGAGGAACAGGAGGAGCAGGAGCGGCGGCGTGTGCTCGATCCAGGGGACCAGCCGGACCGCGGTGTCGTAGCCCGAGGCGGCGGAGGTGAAGGCCGACAGATAGACCCACGCGCCGAGCCACACGATCGCGGCGCCCGCGGCGACCGCGGGCAGCAGGCGCCTCCAGTCTCGCCAGTTGACGGCGAGCCACATGAAGATGGCGAGCCCCTGAAGGGGGAGCACCCAGGTGTTCGCCAGGAGCGTCCACGTGAGCGTGCTTCCCGAGATGATCGCATAGCGGTCCTGCCGCGTGCGCGTCCAGAGGATCATCCCCATTGCGCAGAGCCCGAGCAGGTAGTAGCCCGACAGCGGCGCGTGGTAGTCCCCCAGGA
>CAYQOH010000047.1:0-10713 GCA_964419075.1 uncultured Opitutaceae bacterium
GGCCCCGGGTCGCCGGGATGAGGCCCACGATCATGTAGAACGTCGTCGTCTTGCCTGCGCCGTTCGGCCCCAGGAGCCCGACGACCTCGCCGCCGGCCATCCTCAGGTCGACGCCGTCGACGACCGTCCGGTGCCCGTAGGTCTTCGCAAGGCCTTCGGTGACGATCGAGGTGTCCATCTTATTTCGCGGGGGGCTTCTCCGCGGGGAAACCCAGGTCCTTGATGGCCGGCAGCGAGATGTGCGCGCGCTGCGACGGCGTGCCCTCGATCACCGCCCTGCGCTGGCCCCGGTACAGGACCATGCGCGGCCCGGTCGCCCTGTAGTGCTCGGTCGGGATCTCGACGACCGGCTCCTCCGTGAGCACGATCCGGTCCTCGCCCGGGAATACCTCGGCTCGGCCGCACGTGGCGATGCGGTCGCCCTGCACGATGCGCACGCGCCCCGTGGCGAGCATGTACTTGAACTTGTTGTACTTCCCGATGGTCGCCGTCTTGTCCCCGAGGCGCGTCGAGATGACCTTCAGGAAGTCGCAGTTGAGCGTGATGCCGTTGCCGACGGCGATCACCTGGTCATGGAAGGTGAACGTCGTCTCGGTGTCGGTGCTCACCGACTCGAACAGCCCCGAGCAGTCGATGGTCGTCTCCGGCGGCTCCGCGGCCCGGGCGGCGGACAGCGCAAACAGGGTGGCCGTCGCGAGAAGGGATACGAGTCTCATTTCAGTATGTCGGGCAGCGCAGCGTGGAACACTACATGGGTGTGGTGGTAAATGAGAACTTTTTTCTCGATGTAGTTGTACTGCCATCCCTCACCCCTCACGTCGACGTCGTCGCGGACGAGGCGGACCGCCTTGTCGCCCTGGGCGACCTTCTCGCTCAGCAGAAACGTCGCCTCCGGGCTCACCAGGACCGAGTCGACCCGGGCGGCGGCATCCCCGGAAAAGACGGTGACGGTCATCCCGGTGGCGTCGATCCGGTCCGGGCTGACCGGGCGGACCACGTCGCCGCGCAGGGTCACCTGGTGGTAGCCCTCCTTGGTGAACAGGGGCAGCGTCCAGTTCCGGGCGGGCGGCGTCACGGCGACCTCTTGGGCGGGGCCGCGCGGGACCATGGCGAGGAGGCCGATCGCCGCGAGGCCCAGTCGTTGAAGCTGCTTCACCATGCCTTCGTACGCCGCCGCGCCTTTGGGTTCCGCGGCCCCGTGGCCCGCGAGGCCATCAGAAGGTCGCAGACCTCACGGACCGCCCCGGAACCGGCGGGCCTGCGCGTGACGTAGTCGGCGGCCGCAATCGCCTCGGGCAGCCCCGTGGGGACCGAGATCCCGATACCCGCGGCGGCGATCGCCGGCGCGTCGATGAAGTCGTCCCCCATGTAGGCGCAGTCGCCCAGCGCGATGCCGAGCCCCGCGGCGAGGCTGGCGAGGGCCTCGAGCTTGTCGTGCCGGCCCTGGATCAGGTGCGGGATCTTGAGCTCGGCCGCCCGCAGGCTCGTCGCCTCGGACTGCCGCCCCGAGATCCAGGCCAGGTCGACGCCCTGCCTGCGGACGAGCAGCAGCCCGAGGCCGTCGATGATCGAGAACCGCTTCGTCTCGGTGCCGTCCGAGGACACCGATACCGTCCCGTCGGTCAGGACGCCGTCCACGTCCATCGCGAAGAGGCGGATGCGGGCCCAGGCGCGGCGCGGGGGGGCGGCCTTCTTCACGGCATCCACCCCGTTATCCGCTGGATCACCTGGTCGAGCGTTGGCCGGAACGCGGCCTCGAGCTCGGGCGCGAAGGGCACGGGCAGGTCGAGCGACGCGATGCGCAGCGGCGGCGCCTTGAGCGGCGCCCGGCGGGTCTCGGTGATCCTGGCGACCACTTCGGCGCCGAACCCGTGGGTCCTTCGCCCCTCGTGGAGCACGATGAGCCGGCCCGTCCGGGCCACCGAGGCCTCGACCTCGGACAGGTCGAGCGGCGAGAGGCAGCGCAGGTCGAAGGCGTCGATGTCCGACTCGTACTCGGAGGCGAGGTAGTCGCACACCTCGGCCGCGAGGTGGACCATCTCGCCGTAGGTCACGAGCGTCGCGAAGTCTCCGCTGCGGACCCGCCTCGGACGCCAGACGTCGCGATAGGCCGGGTCCCAGACGACCGGGTGCTTGCCCCGTCGGTAGAGCCCCTTGTGCTCGAAAAGGATCACCGGGTTGTTGTCCTCGCTGGCGGCCAGGAGCGCGTTGAACGCGTCCTGGGGGCTGCTCGGATAAAGGGCCTTGATCCCGGGCATCGAGAGGAAGAACGACTCGAGCTCCTGCGAGTGGAAGGACCCGAACGTGAGGCCGCCGCCGCAGGGCATCCGCAGGACGAGCGGGCAGGGGGCCCCCGACCGGAAATGCATGGTGGCCGCGTTGAGGGTGATCTGCGTCATCGCCTCGGTCGCGAAGTCCGCGAACTGGAACTCCTCGATCGGGCGGTGGCCGCCGAGCGCCATGCCGATCGCGTATCCCGTGCACGTGCTCTCGGCGAGCGGCGTGTTGAACACCCGCGAGCGCCCGAAGTCCCGGAACAGGTTCTCCGTCACCTTGAACGCGCCCCCGTAGGTCGCGATGTCCTGCCCGAGGACGATCGATTCCGGGCGCTCGGCGAGCACCTTGCGGATCGCGCGGTTGAGCGCCTGCGCCATCGTCATGGTCTCGGGCTGCGCGGGCTCCGGGCGCCAGGGGAAGGGCTTGGGCGCGGGGGCGAAGAGCCCGGCCTCCATGCCGTCAGGGGTCGGGCGGGGAACGGCGATCGACACCTTGACGCACGCCTCGATGAAAGCCGCGATCTCGGCGTCGAGGGCATCGACCCGGACGGCCCCGGAGCGCGCGCAGAGCGACGCCCGGAACTTCGGCAGCGGGTCCCGGGCCGCGAACCCTTCGGCCTCGCCGGGCCGGAGGTAGTCGCCCGTGTCGTAGGCCGCGTGGCCGCGCAGCCGCAGCGTGCGCGCCTCGACCAGCATGGGCCGGCAGCCGGCGCGCACCTTCCCGATGACGGCGCCGAGCACCCGCGCGGCCTCCCCCGGGTCGGCGCAGTCGATCACGGCGGCCTCGATGCCGTAGGCGGCCGCCCGTTTCCAGAGCTCGGTGCCGCCCGCGAACTGCTCGGCGACGGGCGTGGAGTAGGCGTAGCCGTTGTTCTCAATGACGAACACGACCGGGATCGAGAGGAGCGACGCCAGGTTCAGGGCCTCGTGCACGTCGCCGGTGCTCGAGGCGCCGTCTCCGAAGAACGCGAAGCCGACGGCCTTCCTTCCAAAGCGCCGCTGGGAGTCCGCGCCGCCCAGGACGGGCCCCATCATCGCCCCCAGGTGGCTGATCATCGGGATCGAGCGGTTAGACGGGTCGCCGTGGTGGATGTTGCCCTCGCGGGCCCGGGTCGGGCTGTCCGCGTTCGCAAAGTACTGGTTCAGGTGCTGGCAGAGGTGCCCGCCCCAGATCAGGTGGCCGCCCAGGTCCCGGTGCGTGAACGAGACCACGTCCACGGCCTTGTCCGCCAGGAGCGCCAGCGGCACGATCATCCACTCGTTTCCCTGGCCCCCCGTCACGGTCCCGCGGATCAGGCCCTGGCGGAACAGGTCGAGGATCCGGTTGTCGGTGAGCCGCGCGAGCTGCATCCAGGCGTAGATCCGGAGCAGGGCCTCGTTCGGCTTCTCATCGAGTTCCGCGACCTGAAGGTCGCGCTCCTCGAGGATCGCGGGAGCTCTTGGGAATGCCATAGCCGGATGAAGACGCTGGGCGGCGGGAGCCCCGTGGGCAAGCTCGTCGTCCGGTCAAACCCCGTCGATCTTGCGGATGCGGGCGATGTGGCGGCCCCCTTCGAACTCGGTCGAGAGCCACGTGCGGACGATCTTGAGGGCCTCGTCCGCGGTCACGGTGCGCTGCCCTATCGAAAGGCAGTTGGCATCATTGTGGGAGCGGTTCCAGACCGCCACCTGCTCGCTCCAGCACACCCCGCAGCGGATGCCCCGGATCCGGTTGGCCACGATGGCCTCGCCGTTGCCCGAGCCCCCGAGCACGATCCCCCGCTCGAATTCGCCGCGCGCCACCGCCTCGGCGACCGGCCGGATGAAGTCGGGAAAGTCGCAGGGCGCCTCCGAGTCCGTGCCCATGTCCCGCACGCTGTGGCCGTCCGCCAGAAGCATGGCCTTGATCATCTCCTTGTACTTGAATCCGGCGTGGTCCGATCCGATCGCGATCGTGTAGGTGCGGGGCATGAAGCGGCGTGTATTGGGATGGGAATAGTCCTCGGGGAGGCGCTCTCGGCAAACAAATACCTTCCGCGCCCTCAGGCCACGACCGCGCGCCAGAACGCGCCGGTGTCGGCCAGGCTCTCGAGGACGGCGTCCGGGTTGAACGCCGCGAGCTCGGCGACGGTCGAGCCGCCGGTGGCGACGGCCAGGGCGCGGGCCCCGAAGGCGCGCGCGCACGAGATGTCGTGGGGCGTGTCCCCGACCACCCACGTGCGTTCCGGCGGGAAATCGAGGCCCCAGTGGGCCCTGGCCCGCAGAAGGGCGCGGGGCCCGAGCTCGTTGCGGATCTCGCTGTCATCCGCGAAGGCCCCTATGGGGAAGTACTCCCAGAGGCCGTGGAAGCCGAGCTTGGCCTCGGCGCCGCGGCGCAGGTTTCCCGTGAGGAGCCCCTGGACGACCGACGGATGCGCGGCCGCCCTGCCGAGGATATCGGACACGCCCGGCAGGATCCGTGTGCCGCTCTGCGCGAGGATGCCGGGAAGGGCGGCCACGTAGCGGTCGACGTAGCTTGCGACATTCTCCTTCGTGTTCTCGATCCCGTACCTCAGGAAGATCTGCCGGATGATCCACGGATCCGTCCGCCCCGCGAATTCGATGCCCTCGAAGGACCCCGAGACCCCGAAGACGTCCTGCAGGGCGGCCTGAAGCGCCTTCATTCCGGCCCTTCCGGACTGCAGGATCGTTCCGTCTATGTCCCAAAGGATGAGGATCTTTTGCATTATTTTGAAACTATCGCCCATAACTGGCGTCTATCCCTGGCGGAAGAGGCAAGTGCCATTCTCCCAACACGCAAAATTCTCCGATAGCCGTGAAAACCACCAGAATTTTCTCCATCGCCTCGGCGGCCCTCTGCGCCGCGTTGATCGCAGGCTGCTCGACGCCCGACTCCAGGATCAGCCACAGCCCGGAGGCCTTCGCCAGGCTCAACCCGGACCAGCAGGCGCTCGTCAAGGCGGGGCAGCTCGCTCCGGGCTTTGACATGGAGGCCGTGACGCTGGCGCTCGGCGATCCCGACCGCAAGACCATCGTCACGAACGCAACGGGACAGCACCAGGTGTGGCACTACGTGACCTACGTGGACTACCAGGGCGGCGTCATCTACATGGGCTATTACCACCGCTTCAGGGGCTGGGGCGGGCCGTACTTCTACGGCGGCATCCCCTATTATGACGGTTTCCCGGCCCGGGTGCAGGACCGTATCCGCGTCGTCTTCGACACCTCCGGCCGGGTGGTCTCGATCGAGCAGGAAAAACCCTAGCGCGAGGCGTCGGCGGCCTCGGCCTCGCGGACCTTGACCTCGACGTTGAGCGAGCGGGTCTTTCCCCCGCGGTACGTGCCGCTTACCGGCCGGATGTCCGCGTAGTCGCGACCCGACGCCACCTTGACATAGCGCTCGTCGGCGGGCCGGTCATGCGTGGGGTCGAAGGCCGCCCATCCGTATCCCTGGACGTAGGCCTCGATCCACGCGTGGGAAGCCTCGTCGTCGTCGTGCTTACGCTGCGACCGCATGAAGTAGCCGCTCGCGTACCGGGCCGCGATGTCCGAGCACCGGCACATCCCGAGGGCGACATGCGCGAAGTCCTGGCAGACGCCCGAGCGCAGCCTGATCGCATCCGTGGCCAGCGTGGCGACACCGGTGCTCCTCGGCTTGTAGGCGAACTTCCTGAACACGTGGCCGCAGATCGCCCGCACGTCCGACCACACGTCGGACCTGCCGCCGCTCAGCGCATCCTTGGCCTCCTTCCACACCTCGACGTCCAGGGGAACGTAATGGGAATCCGCGAGGAACTCGGCCACCATCTCCCGCTCGCTGCCCGAGCCCAGGGTGGACACCTCGGGAACGGGCGGCCGGGCCGCGTTGGGCGTCGTCTCGACCTCGGAAAGCGCCTCGATCATCAGGCGGTCATGGCCCTCCGCGACGTCGAAGTAATGGACCGTGTTCCCGTAGAAGTCCATGTATTCGCGGAGGTTGGAGGCCGGTTCCGTCCGCAGCTCGAAGCTGCGGCAGGCTTGGCCGGCGTCGTCCACGGGCCTGAGGCGGACCTCATTGAAGCTGTCGTGCGCCTTGCCTGCGTAGACAAACGTGGTCCGATGAAGAAGACTGATGAGCATGTATGCGCGTTAGGGACACCCGGCCGAGGCGTCCCTACTGCTGCTGCTGCAGCTGCTGTTCTTCCTGCGTCGACTCGGCCTGATAGAACATCGTCGTCTGGACAACCTCTTCGCTTATCTTTTCGAGAGACGTGGCGATTTCAACCAGGAACTCGTGCAGGCCGTCCTTGAGGACCTCGTCGATGGTCAGGGACTGCAGGTCGGCCAGCAGCCGGCGCGACGCACGGGCGGCCTCCGTGCGCGGGCGCGCCCCCGACTCCCCGAGGATCCGCCTCAGGAACTCGTCGATCTGCGCCGCGCAGAAATGGATCGAGCGGGGGAATGAGTCCGAGAAGATCAGGAATTCGGCGACCTTCCACGGAAGGATTTCGCGCACGTAGAACCTGCGGTAGGCCTCGAGCGCGCTCGCCGACCGGAGCACGGCCTGCCACTGGGCCGTGTCGAGGGCGCCCCCGACGTCGCCCGCGCTCGGCAGCAGGATGTGGTACTTCACGTCGAGGATCCGCGCCGTCTTGTTGGCGCGCTCGACGAATTTCCCGAACTGGATGAACTCCCAGCCCTCGCTGCGCGAGTAGGTCGAGTCCGTCAGCCCCTGGAAGAGGTGGGAGTTGCGCTTGATGTCCTGGAAGAATTCATACGGGCCCGCGGCCCACACGTCCGCGGTGCTCCGGGATTTCATGAACAGGTAGAGCTCGTTGATCGTCTCCCACATCTCTACCGAGATCTGGTCCCTGATCATCCGGGCGTTCTCGCGCGCCGCGAAGACGCAGGACAGGATCGAGTTGGTGTTGCGCAGGTCGAACGCGAAGAACTCGGTGACGGACCTGCTGTCCGCGGACTCGTAGTGCTTGTCGAAGAGCTCCTGATCGCCGGAGCTGGCGAGGATCGACCCCCAGTGCTCGCGCAGGTGCGCGTCGTCGTAGCCCCTGAAGTCGAGGATGAACTGGAGGTTCACCTCGAGCAGGCGGGCGATGTTCTCGGCGCGCTCGATGTACCGACTCATCCAGTAGAGGGAGTGCGCGACGCGCGAGAGCATCACGTTCGCCTGGGGCCGGGGGGCGGGGAGCTTCGGTGTCTGGGGCATGGCGGCGCGTCCTTGGGCGGTCATTTGTCGCCTGCGAGCACCCAGGTGTCCTTGGAGCCGCCGCCCTGGGACGAGTTGACGACGAGGGACCCCTTCCTGAGCGCCACGCGGGTCAGGCCGCCGGGGGTCACGACCGTCTTCTCCCCGCACAGCACGTAGGGCCTCAAGTCGATGTGGCGCCCCTCGAGGCGGTTCTCGCACCAGGTCGGCGAGCGCGAGAGGTTGACCGGATCCTGGGCGATGAAATTGCGGGGGTTTGCGGCGACCTTCGCGCGGAATTCGGCGACCTCCTCCTTGCTCGAGGCGGGCCCGATCAGCATGCCGTAGCCCCCGGCCTCGTTCGCCGACTTGACCACCAGCTTGGCCATGTTCTCGAGGATGAACTTCCGGTCGGCGGGCTCGGACGCCAGGTACGTGTTCACGTTCGGCAGGATCGGCTCCTGGTCGAGGTAGTACTTGATGACCTTGGGGACGTAGGCATAGATCACCTTGTCGTCCGCCACGCCCGTGCCGATCGAGTTCGCGAGCGCCACGTTCCCCGCCCGGTAGGCGGCCACAAGGCCAGGGACGCCGAGCATCGAGTCCGGCCGGAACACCGAAGGGTCGAGGAAGTCGTCGTCAATCCTCCTGTAGACCACGTCGACGGGAAGCAGGCCCGCGGTCGTGCGCATGTACACGCGCGCGTCCTGGACGAGGAGGTCGCGGCCCTCCACGATGGGTATGCCCATTTGGCGGGCGAGGAAGCAGTGCTCGAAATAGGCGCTGTTGTAGACGCCGGGCGTCATGAGGACGACGCTCGGCTTCTCGTCCCGGTCCGGGGCGATGTGCAGGAGGGACTTCAGCAGCATCTCCGGGTAGCCCTCGACCGGGCGGACGCCGTAGCTTTGGAAGAGGTTGGGGAAGGCCCGCCGCATGGCGGCGCGGTTCTCCATCATGTACGAGACGCCGGACGGGCAGCGCAGGTTGTCCTCGAGGACAAGGTAGTTCCCGTCCCGGTCGCGGATCAGGTCCGTCCCGCAAATGTGCACGTAGATGTCGTGCGGAACCGCGAAGTTCATGAATTCCCGGCGAAAGTGCTTGGCGCTGAGGATCTGGGCGGCCGGGATGACGCCGTCCTTGATGATCTTCTGCTTGTGGTAGAGATCGTGGAGGAACAGGTTGAGCGCCGTGATGCGCTGGATGAGCCCGGCCTCGAGCCTCGACCACTCCTTGGCCGGGATGATCCGCGGGATCAGGTCGAACGGGAAGATGCGTTCCGTCCCCTCGGAGTCGTTGTACACCGTGAACGTGACGCCGCGCCTGAGGAACGCGAGGTCGACCGCGGCCCGCCTGCGCTCAAACTCGGGAAGCGGGAGCGTGCCAAGGCGTTCGACGAGGCTGCGGTAGTGGGGCCGCACTTCGCCGCCGCCGGAGTACATCTCGTCGAAGAAATCGCCGGGGTCGTAGGGGTTGCTTAGGAGCGACACGAGGATCTTGTTTATGCCATCGGCACCGATTCAGCAGGTTCCTTGCCAGACCCTGCCGGGCCCCGACCCGCGTATCGTCACGGGGCGGATGCCGGGAACTTGAACGGCAGCTCTATTCTCGCGGCGACGGTCCGGTCGTCCGGTGCGGTGGCGGCCCGGAACAGCCACTTCTCGGCGGCCTGCTTGCAGCGCCGGGCGATGTCGTCGTCGGTCGAGCGGACAATCTCGACGTCGGCCACGGACCCATCGCGCCGGACGACCAGCGACAGCACCACCTCGCCGCCCGCCTTGCGCTGGCTGGCGCTCAGGACGGGTGCCGGGGCCACGTAGCTCTCGGGTGGCGTCTTGACCTCGCTCGCCGTGAACACCCGGTCCTTCCTCAGGAGGTGGGCGGAGAACTTGAGCGTCTGGCCCTCGGGGATCTCGCAGGAGACGGGCGTCGAGTCGTAGCCGGGCAGCGTGAGGGCGAACAACGCCACCTTCGGGGTGAGGTCGTGGATCACGAGGGGCGTCGTGCCGAGGAAGGAGCCGTCCTTGCTCACGGACGCGCCGCTCGGCTCGCTCGTGAGCTCGAGCGATCCGTCCAGGTACCTGGTCTCGGCCCGGGACTTCGCGCCCTTCACGACCGACACCTTCGAGGCGTGGTCCCGGCACCCCGGCCTCGAGAAGGTGACGATGTAGTCGCCATGGCCAATTTCGTCGATGGTGGCGGGCGTCCGGCCTGTGCGGACGGGCTTGCCCGCGGGGTCCGCAGCGTCGCGGACCGCGAATTCGAGTCCGTCCGGGCTGCTTGAAAGCTCGAGCGCGCCGTAGATGGTCTGGAGCTTGATGGCGCCGAGGTCGGTGACCTTCGATCCCTTGACCTCAACGTCCATCTGGACGGGGTCGAATCCCGCGAGGGATATCTGGACCTTGTGGCTTCCCGCGGTGACTCCGTCCGCCTTCGCCGGGGTGCGAAGGGGAGCGGCCCCGTCAATCGACACGGAGGCGCCGGCGGGCGCCGTCGCGACGACGATCGAACCCGGAAGCTTCGCCAGCCGCTCGGCCTCCTGTTCCTCCGCGATCCTACGGCGGGTGTCCTCCACGGCCTGCCTCTTTGCGGCCTCCACTGCGGCCGCGAGCTCCTGGTCCCTGCGCTCATTTTCCTCCTTCGCGGCCTTCGCGGCATCCTTTAGCTGCTGTTCGAGGACATGGTGGGCCAGGGCCTCCGACTGCGCCAGGGCGGTGGCATTGGCCCGCTCCAGCCTTGCCTCGAGCACGACGGCGATCGCCGCGAAAACGAGGCCGGCGGCGACGAGGAGGCCCACGTAGAAGCCGACCTTGCTCTTGGGCTTAGCCGGTTCCGCCTCGGCCGACTTGGCCACAGGCTTGAGCCTCGACACCGCCTCAAAGGGAAGCGCGGTGACGGGCGTCGGCGGCGTGGTGCCCCCGATCGCAATCTTCGGAGCGTGGCTCACGGGCGCGGCAGCCGTCAGGTGCGGGGCCGCCGGGCCGGGTTCGGGAAGGGGGGCGTCGGGAACGGGGAAGCCCGGGTTCGAGAACGAGGGCGGCCGTGCCGCCGGCGCCGGCGCGGGGGAATGAGCCGGCGCGTCCGGGGTCGGCGGGGCATAGGATGCAGGGGCGGCTGCATGCGGCGCCGGGAAGGACGGCTCGGTGCCCCGTGGCGTCGCCGGAAAGGCGGGCGGCGTCCCCGGGGCTGGCGCCGGGAATGAGTGGGGGGAGCTCCCCTGCGGCGCGGGGAACGAGGGACGGGTGCCCGGCGATACGGTGAAGGAGGTGCCCATGGCCG
>CAYQOH010000047.1:10813-15771 GCA_964419075.1 uncultured Opitutaceae bacterium
CGGCACCGGCGGGGTGGTCGCGGACCTGGGGGGCACCGTCGGCCGGGCCGGCTTCGGGGCGCCCGCGTGGGTGTCCAGCGAAAGCGTGGGTCTCGTGCGGCTGGCGGGGGGCGGCGCCACAGGCTTCACCTCGGGCTCGGCAACGGGTTCCGGCTCCTCCTCGGCCGGCGCGGGCTCCGGCGCCTCGGCCTCCGGCGCGGCCTCGGCGTCGCCCCAAGGCGCGATCCAATCCTCTCGCCCGCCGATCCGTCCGCCGACCAGATGAAGCAAACCGAGGGACGACGGCGGGAACGAGGCTTCAACGGCGGCGTCGGCGAACTTCAGCCCCAGCTCGGCCGCGAGCTTTCCCATGCCCGGCTCCCAGTGCGCAATTCCCGCGGCGGCGGACACCTCGCGGGTGAACCACGACTGCTTGCCGGTGAGCCCAAGACAGGCCAGCGCGGGGGGGCTGGCCGTCGGCGGGAGCTTGCCCAGCGCCTCCTTGAAGCCCGCGCTGACTATGGCGCCGATCTTCGGCCCGCACTCGCTGAAATCGTAGCCGTCGTTGAAGAAGAGCCGCGCGCCCGCGCCTCGGAACTTGAGCCTGAGGGCCGATTGAACGGCCTCGAAGATCGCGTCCATGCCGACCGGGCAGGGGACCGCCGCCTCGGCACCGGCCGCGGTGACGAGGAGCAGGTGGGACTGGCCCCAGCCCAGGTCCCAGAGCGCGACGGCCTGTCCCGGGCCCTCGGCCCGCAGCGCCCTCGAGACCGCGCCGATCGTCGCGAACGCCGACACGGACGTGCCGTCCGCCACGACCTTCAGGTCCGCAAGGGCCGCCTTGGAGCGCTCCATCGACTCGCGGGACGAGGCCGCGAGGAGCCACCGCTCCGTCCCGTCGGGGGTGACCCTTCCCCCGTCGCCCGCGTTGCACGCCGCATAGGCGATCGGCGCCTTCGGGTCCCTCTGCAGCCCCGCGGCGATCGAGCGGAGCGATTCGTCCGAACGATCCAGCAGGGCCTCGGTGTCGGTGGACAGGTGCCAGTTGGACATCCCGGGCCAGACCAGGGCCGCCGCGCTGAACCCCGCGGTCTTCCTCGCTGGGGCCACGGCGTCAAGAAGCGCCTCGAGCGCGGGCTTGTTCTCGAGCGCGCATTCCCCTCCGGCCTCCACGGTGCCGCCCACGGCGCGAACCGCACGGACGGTGTGCTGGGTCACCTCGACTGCGATCTGGGTCTCTTCAGCCTTGGGCATGTTTGGGCGATCAGCGGGTCATCAGTCGCCTCAGGTCCTCGCGAAGTTCTTCAGGCGCTCCTGCAGCTGGCGGCTGCGCTCCTCGAACATGACCTCCTTGGCCGCCAGGGAGGCGACCTGCGCCTCCAGCTTGGCGCGCAGCTCGTGCTGCTGGGCCTCGTCCCTCATCAGGGAATCCGCCGCGGCCTGGAGCTTCTTCCTTTCGTCCTCCAGGCTGGTCTCCTTCCGGCGGACCTCGGCCTCGCGCGCCTTCACGCCGCTCTCGATCTCGTTGCGGACGGCGACAAGCTTCGACCGGAGCTCGGCCAGCGCGTGGGCCTCCGCGCCGAGCTTGGTGCGCGTCTGCGCGGCCTCGCGCTCGAAGGCGGCCTTCTGGTCGGCGAGCTGGGCGCGGTCGCGGGCTACCTGGGCCCTCTCGGCCTCGATCGCTGCGTTCTCGGCCGCGAGCTCGGCTGCGCTGCGGCCGGGAGCCGCCGGCGCGGCGGCGGGGGCGGCCTTGCCCGCCTCCGCCCTTAGCCGTTCCAGCTTCGCCTGCCACTCGGCGCACTGGGCCTCGAGGTCCTTCACCCGCTTCGTGGCGTCGGCCTGCAGCGCCCGGTTGATGGCGGACGCCGCCTTTGACGCCGCGGAGGACGCGGCGATCTCTGCCTCGAGCGCCGCCCGGTCCTTCTCAAGCTTGGCGATCAGCAGGGCGGCGTTGGCCTCGCGGCGTTCCAGGGCCTCTTCGCGTTCGGCTGGGGTCATTTGCAGAGGCGGGCCGGGCGCCCAGCGCCGGACGGCGCAACGGCGCCGGCGCGGACCGCATGGGTCCGCCGGATCGATCTGGCGGTTGGGATGGTTTCCGGCACGGGGAGGGCCCTTGATTGAACCCGGGAGGGAGCATCGTTAGATATTCCGTTCCCGGCGCGCGTGTCAAATAGCATGGATTGCCGACTTCGAGACTGCCAGCGCGGCCTCCTTCAGGGACTCGCCCAGCGTGGGGTGGGCGTGGATCGTCCGGCCCAGGTCCTCGGCGCTCCCGCCGTAGGCCATGTGGGCGACCACCTCGGCGATGAGCTCGCTGGCGCCCCGGCCGAGGATCTGCGCGCCGAGGATGCGGTCGCTCTTGGCGTCGGCGACGATCTTGGCGAACCCGTCGGTCGAGTCGCTGGCGATCGCGCGCCCGTTTGCTGCGAAGTTGAACCGGCCGACTTTGACCGGAATCGCGGCGGCCCTCGCGGCGTCCTCGCCGAGACCCACGGAGGCGACCTCGGGATCCGTGTAGACCACCGCGGGCACGAGGTCCCAGTCGATGTGGCCCGCCCGTCCCGCGATCCATTCGGCCACCGCGACGCCGTCCTCCTCGGCCTTGTGGGCGAGCATGGGCCCGGCCACGACGTCCCCGATGGCCCAGATCCCGGGCACGCCCGTCCGCAGGCGCCCGTCGACCTTGACCCGCCTCCTCTCGTCCAAGGCGACGCCCGCAGCCTCCAGCCCAAGGCCGTCCGTGTACGGCCGCCTCCCCACCGCAACGAGGATCTTCTCGGCCCGGAACTCGAGCGCCGCGCCCTCGCGCTCGGCCGCAAGGACCGCCTTCCCGCCGTCGGCCCTCATGCCTGTCACCTTTGCGCCCGTCTCGATCGAAAGGCCCTGCCTCTGCAGCAGCCGCGAGAACGCGCGGACGACGTCGTCGTCATAGCCGGCGACGATCTTCGGGAGGAACTCGACGACGGTCACGCGGCTGCCGAGGCGCGCCCAGACCGAGCCGAGCTCGAGCCCGATCGCCCCGCCGCCGACCACCACGAGGGACGCAGGCACGGCGTCGAACGCGATCGCCTGGTCGCTCGAGACCACCGTTGCGCCGTCGAACCGCATGAAGGGGAGCTCCACGGGCGCCGAGCCGGTCGCGATCACAAAGTTCCTTGCCGAGAGGGACGTGGCGCCTCCGGGCCCCCTGACGGACAGGACCGTGGGCGAGGCGAACGAGGCCTCGCCCGTCACGACGGCGACCTTTCGGGCCTTTGCGAGGGCGGCCACACCGCCCACGAGCTTGGCGACGACGGCGTCCTTGCGCCTCATGAGGGCACCGATGTCCGCGGTCACCGGCCCCGTGCCTATGCCATGCCCGGCCGCGTGATCGCGGGCGAAGACGAACTGCTCGGACGAATACAGGAGGGCCTTGCTCGGGATGCAGCCGACGTTGAGGCACGTGCCCCCGAGCGTTGCGCGCTTCTCCACGAGGGCGACCTTGAGGCCGAGCTGCGCCGCTCGGAACGCGCAGACATAGCCGCCGGGGCCCGCGCCGATCACCGCGACGTCGTACGTGTCCATGGGCGGGTCAGAGGCCGAGAAGCAGGCGCGCCGGGTCCTCGATCTCCTGCTTCACCTTCACCAGGAACGTCACGGCGTCGCGCCCGTCGACCAGGCGGTGGTCGTACGTCAGCGCCACGTACATCATAGGGCGAATGACGACCTGGCCGGCCGCCGCGACCGGGCGCTCGTTGATCGCGTGCATGCCGAGGATCGCGCTCTGCGGCGGGTTGATGATCGGGGTGGACAGCAGCGAGCCGAACGTGCCCCCGTTCGTGATGGTGAAGACCCCGCCCTCAAGGTCGGCAAGCGTGATCTTCCCCTCCCGCGCCTTGCCCGCCGCGTCGGTGATCGCGCGCTCGATCGCCGCCATCCCGAGCGCGTCGCAGTCGCGGATGACCGGCACCATCAGGCCCTTCTCGGTCGAGACGGCCACGCCGATGTCGTAGTAGTGGTTCTGGACCAGGTTGTCCCCCTCGACCTGGGTGTTGACGGCCGGCACCTCCCTAAGCGCGTGGACGACCGCCTTCACGAAGAACGGCATGAACCCGAGCTTGAAGCCGTTGCGCTTCACGAACTCCTCCTGGTACTTCGACCGCAGGGCCATCACGGCGGACATGTCGACCTCGTTGAACGTGGTCAGGAGGGCCGCCGTGTGCTGGGCGGCCACGAGCCGCTCGGCGATCTTCTGGCGCAGGGGCGAGAGCTTGCGCCGGGTCTGGCGCGCACCAGGCTGGGGGGCCGTCGCCGGCGGGGCGGCCGCGGCCGCCGGGGCGGCGGCCGGGGGCGGCGCGGGCCGCTCGGCCGCCTGGAGCATGTCGCCCTTGGTGACGCGGCCCGCCTTTCCCGTGCCCGCGACCTCGGCCGGATTGACGCCCGTCTCCTCCGCGATGCGCCGGACGGCGGGCGAGGGCTCCGTCGCAGGCTGCGCGGCGGCCCTGGGTGCGGCCGCCGGCTCAGGTGCGGCGGGGGTCGCGGCCGCGGGGCCGGGGGAGGGGTCGCCGGTCTCGATCAGGGCGACGACCTGTCCGATCTTCACGTTCGCCCCGGCCTCGGCCTTAAGGGAGATCCTGCCGGCGGCCTCCGCGGTGCCCTCGGAGGTGATCTTGTCCGTCTCGAGTTCGAAGAGCGGCTGGTCCTTCTTCACGGAGTCTCCGTCCCGCACGTGCCACTTGGCGAGGATTCCGGAGCTGATCGATTCGCCCATGGGCGGGATTTTGACTTCGAGGGGCATGGTTACAGGGTATAGGCGTCTTCGAGCAGTCCTGCGAGTTCTAGCTTGTGGAGTGCGAGCGAGCCGACGGAAGGGGAGGCGGAGGCGTCGCGGCCGGCGTACAGCGGGATCTTTCCAAAGACGTCGGCGACCTTCGGGCAGATCCAGGACCAGGCCCCCATGTTCTGAGACTCCTCCTGGCACCAGACGAGCCGGGCCTCGG
>CAYQOH010000048.1:0-15408 GCA_964419075.1 uncultured Opitutaceae bacterium
GCGTCCGACCAGGGTGAGGTAGGCGCCGAACGCGAGCACGGAGCCGAACAGCGCGAGATAGCCCAGGGAGAGCAGGTAGGCGAACGACCCGTCAAACGAGAAGCTCCGGCCGGCGGCCAGCGCGTACAGCGCCACGAAGAGGGCGCCGTACATCATGCCGTACGTGTTGAGCTGGACGACGGGGAGGCCCTGGCGCTGGTTCCGGGAGGCGACAAGGTTTCCGAGGGAGGCGGAAACCGTCCCGGCCACCGCCAACGCGAGCCCGCGCTCCGACCGGCCGAACCCGGCCGCGGCCCCGAGCTCGGGCAGGAAGACGAGCGCGACGCCGCCGACCCCGAGCACCGCGCCCAGGAGCATGGGGATCCTGACTGGAGTGCCGAAGAACGCGCGCGCCCCCAGAATGTTGAGAAAGACGATCCCCGAGAAGGCGACGGCGACGAGCCCCGAGCTGATCGCGCCCTCGGCGAGGTACACGCACACGTAGTTGATCCCGAACAGAAACGCGCCCTGCGCCGCCATCCACAGGTGCTCGCGCAACGTGAAGGCCAGGCGCAGTCCGCGCACGCCGCACCAGGCAAACAGGATCAGGCTTGCGAGCGCGAAACGGTAGGCCACCGAGACCTCGGGCGGGACCTTGCCGAGCTGGTAGGTGATGGCGAGCCACGTGGAGCCCCAAATCAGGACCGGCGCGAGGTAGAGGCCAAAGTTGTTCATGGTGCGGGGCGCGGGTGCGGCGAAGTCGAGCCAGCCAGGCCCCATCAGCCGCAGGCCTCGCAGCGGGGCAGCGGCACGTCGCGCTGCGTCTGGTTCACCGTCTCCAGTCGCTCGCGCCGGGCGGCAAGGCACCGGGGGCAGGCGGAAAAGGGCTCCAGGGCCCATGTGTCGGCGAACACCCGGCCCCGCCCGAGCGCGAGGGCGGCCCGCTGGGCCGCTTCGAGCGTCGCGAGCGTTGGCGCGACAAACTCGCCCGATTCACGGAGCCGCTCCATGGCGCCGTTGCCAACGCGGGTCGGAATGAGCGTCACCGCCCCCGCGCCGCACGCAAATGCGAACTCGGCCGATTTCACGGCCCACTCGAGGGCCGCCGGCGCGTCGAGGAAGGGCAGGCTCACCAGGATGAACGCGCGCAGCGCGATCCCCTCGGCCGCGAGGAACTCGGCGGCCCGCGCAAACTGCGCAAGGTCGAACTTCTTGTTCAGCTTCTCCAGTACCTCCGGGTGCGCCGTTTCGAGTCCCAGGGCGACCTCCAGCGACCCGGGAAGCAGGTCGCGCAACGTCCGAGCGCGATCGCCGATGAGCAGGGGGTGCGACTCCACGACCACGTGGCGCGCGAAGGCGACCTTCCGGGCGATCGGCGCATAATCGGCCGGCGGGATCGCCGCCGGGTCGAAGAAGCTGCCGCTGTTGTAGAGTTTTACTTGTGCCGGCAGCGACCCCGAGTCCGACCACGCCCGAACCGCAGCGTCCACCTGCCGCGGAATCGCCCCCACCGGGACGGACTCGAGGGTGGTGCCCTTCCACAGGTCGCACATGAGGCAGCGCCACGGGCACTCGCGGTTGGTCAGGAGCACCACGCCGGAGGCCACGACCTCGCCGGACGCCAGGCGCTCGCGCTCGCAGAAGATGCCATGCGGCACATTGGGGTCGGGCGGAACGGGCCGCGGCGGCCGTTGCCCGACGATCCAGGCCGTGCGGCCCCGCGCCGGGTACGCCGAGGCCATGCCCCTCACTGGTAGAGGGCGAGATACTGCCGGCGGTAGTCGGACTCCGCGGTGCCCAGCCGACGGCGCAGGCCCTCGACCGGGATGGCCCCGTGCTGGAAACGGCGCTTTGCGAACACGGGCATATCGACGCCGAAGTGGGCCTTGATGCCGCGGCGGACCACCTCGCCCTTGAGCGAGTAGAGCCGGTCGACCGACATTTCGCTGAGCGCCGTGAACGGGATGCCCTCGGCGACGGAGACGACGGCCGGCCGGGTGAACGGGCTAAAGCCCTCGAATCCGAAGTGCCGGGCCGGAGCATAGGTGCGCGTGTAGCTTCGGCTGAGCCCGCCGCTGTAGGTGAGCGAGTGCTTGATCCGGCCGACCCCCCAGCCCTCCTGGTAGAGCATCAGGTTGTTGACGACGCTGCGGATCGTCAGCTCGGGATTCTCCTCGATCGGGTAGTCCTTCAAATTCTCGTCACCGCCGTCGCCGTCGACCAGGAACCTCCACTCCGGATAGCGGGCGCGGATGCCGCGGCACAGAGAGAGCCCCATCGAGGCGCACTCGACATCGAGCGGCTTGTAATCCTCGATGACGCGCAGGGTCTCGTCAGCCCCGAGCGAAGCCGGATCCGCCTCGATGGCCTCCAGAAAGAGCCCGAGCCCGAGCCGTTCGAGAAATTCGCGCGCCTGCCGCAGATCGGGGCCGTCGCCCAGGTTCAGGGTGAACGCCTTCAGCCGCGCCGGATTGAGGCCGAGCCTGCGCATCACCTGGTAGACCGTGAGGAAGACCGCGCCGCTATCGATGCCGCCGGAGAAGCACACGCCGATCGGCTCATGCGGGGGCAGCTCGCCCAGCCATTTCGCCGTTTCATCGGCCAGTGCGCCAATGTAGCTCCGCCCGATCACGTCGAGGTCGGCGGGGAGCGCGTTGCGCCGCGGCGAGAAGAAGCGGGTGTAGGTGGGATCGGGGTCCGGGCAGCCGACGAGCTGCAGTTCGACCACGTAATGGGCCGGCACCATCCGCGTGTAGCTCGGGTGAAACTGCCGGTCGAGCCCCTCGCTCCGCAGGTGCCGGTGAATCGCGTCGATGCGATCGGAGACGATCAGCGCGGGGCCCTCGCGGCGCTTGGCGAGGAAGTAGCGCAGCGGCCGGTCGAGCGAGCGCGCCATCCGCACGCGCTTGCCCTCCCGCGCGACAAGCGCGAAGGAGCCGTCGATGTCCAGGACCGATTGGGCGGTGCCGTGCAGCACGCGCTCACGGGCCTCCTCGACGCCCATGTTGCGAATGCGCTGGGTTGCCGGGTCGATGAGGTCGACAAGTCGTTCGATGTAGTCGTCCATGGGAAGGGGGGAGTCGGGGACGACAACCGGTGCTGCCGAGGCGTTTCACGATCCGAAAGGCACCGGATGCCGGACCGAGTCAGGAAGCCAGCGACTCGCCGCGCCGAAGGCAAGGCGAAACGGCCCTCGGACGAGAAGGTGACCGCCCTCCCGCCGCGGGCCCCGCGTATTCGGTGATTCACGCCTATGGCATCGGGTTTCCGGTGATCGCTCTATTAGCCCGAGCGGCGCCGTCGAGGCTGGAGTTTCCAGGCCATTTATCCGGAGCCCGGCGGGCTGCCGCGGACACAATGTATCCTGATACAAAATACCCAATGCGGCCGGCATCCCGACGCAGGCGCATGGTGGGCCCGGCGAGGTGCGGCCACACGGACCGAAAATGACAATTGTGGAGTCGTGCTCGATACACTAGCGAGGGGGGTATGTCCAAGCGGCTGATCTGGATGAGCGGCATCTGTCTGGCGGTCATTGTCGCCGCAGGCGGCTTCAGGCTTATCCTGGCGTCGAGGGCCTCGGCATCGTTCACACGCCTGATGAACCGCGGCAACGGCCTGCTGGACAAGAGCGACGCGGCCGGGGCGATCGACGCGTACACGCGGGCGCTGCGGCTATCGCCTGGAAGCACCGATGTCCGGCTCAACCTGGCAAACGCCTACCTGTTGGCCGACCGGCCGGAGGATGCGGCGCCGATGTGCCGGCAGGTGCTGGAGCTCGAGCCCAACAGCGCCGGGGCGTATTTCCTGCTGGGCTGCGCGCTCCTCCGGCAGAACCAACCCGAGCCGGCCGCACAGGCCTTCCAGCAGTCGTGGAAGATCGAGCCCGGGGTGCCGGCGCTGGACTTCCAGATGGGGATGGCGCAGGAGGCGCTCGGGCAGGTCCCCGACGCGATTCGCGACTTTGAGAGCGTGGTCCGGGCCGTGCCCGACCATCCTTCGGCTCATTACCAGCTGAGCCTGCTCTACAAGCGCGCGGGCCGAGGGGACGACGCGGCACGCGAGCTGACGGCCCATCTGCAGATTCTGGCCCGTTCACCCCGCCCGCCGACCACCGTGGCCGCACTGGAGCGCTGCACGTACACCCAGCCGCTGGCGCCCTTCGTCCTTGGCCAGCCCGATCCGCGCGGCATTCCGGTTCGCTTTTCGGACACCACCGCCGCCGCGTTTGGCGCACTTGCCACCAGCTGCCGCGGTCCGCTTGCCGTCATCGATTACGATCATGACGGTCGCCCGAGCCTCTTCGCCCAGGAGAAGGACGGGGGATTCGTCCTCCTGGACGACCACGGCGGCCATTTCTCGGCGCTCGGCCGACCGCTGCGCGTGCCCACCGGGGCCCGGTACCGCGTCGCCCTGACCGGAGACCTGGACAACGACGGCTTCGACGACGTGGTGGTTCTCGGCGAACAGGACTCGCGCGTGCTCAAGTTCTACGAGCACGGCCGGATGCGCGACGCGACCCGCGCGGCGGGGCTCGAGGGAGTCAAGGCGAGCAATGGACTGCTTGCCGACCTCGATTTCACCGGGAACCTGGATCTTGTGGTCGTGCAGCCGGGTGGCGCGGGCCTGGGTCTGTACCGAAATCTGGGCAATTTCTACCTCGACGGGAGCTGGAGCGACTCGGGCCTCCCGAAGGCGCTTCCCGGCGCGACGCAGGCGGTGACCGTCGACTGGAACAACGAGGGCCTGCCGGGGATGTTCATAGCCCGCGCCGGGGCCCCGCCCGCCTATTTCCCGAAGAAGCACGCCGCCGCGTTCACGAAAGGCGACCTGACGCAAGGGTGGCCCTCCGGGTCGGTGATCGCCATGGGAGACCTTGACAACGACCTGAGGACGGAGGCGGTGATCGCGACGGCCACGGCGCTCGAAATCATTCATCACGATCCAAGCCGCAACATAAGCCTGCCGCTGAACGGCTTTGAGGTTTCCGGCATGCTGCTCGCGGACTACGACAATGACGGCTGGCTCGACATCTTCGCCTACGGCTCCAACGGGATGCGGGTCTGGCGCAATGCGGGCCATGACGGCTTTGCCGATGTGACGCGGAAGCTCGGGCTGGACGGGGTTGGCCCGGTGGACGGGGTGGTCGCCGCCGATTTTTCCGGCGACGGCGCTACCGACCTCGTCATGTGCTCAGACGCCGGGCTGCGTTTTTGGCGGAACGAGGGCGGGAATCGGAACCTGCAATTGAAGCTTCGCCTTGCGGGCAACCGCTCCAACACCTCGTCGCTTGGGGTCCGCGTCGAGGTGATGGCGGGCGACTGGCGCACCAGCCGCACGGTCAGGCAGACGCCCATGGAGATCGGCGTGGGACAGCACCGGCAGCTCGATGCGCTCAAGGTGCATTGGTTCGACCTCTCAACGACCCAGGTCGACGTTCCCGTCGGCCGGGACGTTTACAAGGTGACCGAACCGACGCTTCCGAGCGGATCATGTCCCTACCTGTACGCCTGGGATGGGCGCGCGTTCACGTTCGTGACGGACGTCCTCGGTGCCTCCCCGCTCGGCCTGCCGCAGAGCGAACGACGCTACGTCTCGGCCGATGCCGAGGAGCTGCTGGCGCTCGGCGACGAATCGAGGTTCCCGCCGCGCAACGGCGCCTATGAGGTCCGGATCACCGATGAGCTGCGCGAAGCGCTCTACCTGGACGAGGCCCGTCTCATTGTCGTCGACCACCCGCGCGGCACCCTCGTCTGCCCGACGAGCAAGATGCGCGCCGCGCCGCCGTTCCCCCGCCACGAGCTCCAGACGCTCCGCCCCCTCGGCACGCCCCGGCGCGCCGTGCGCAGCGACGGTCTCGATGTCACGGAGGCCCTGGCCCGCGTCGACGGCCAGATGGTCTCTCCGGTGCGGCTGCGCCGGCCGCAGCTGCGCGGATTGGCCGAACCGTTCTCGATCACGCTCGATTTCGGCCCGCTGGCCGTGGAACGCCCGCTTGTGCTCGCGCTGACCGGCTGGATCCATTTCGGTGGCGGGATGGCGAACATTGCCGGGTCGCTCGACCCGACGGTTCCGTTCCCTTTTCCGATGCTCGACGCGGAGCTCGCGGACGGGACGTGGCGGAGGGTGGACGTGGATGTCGGAACGCCCGCTGGCAAGACCAAGACCATCCTCGTTGATCTGGAGAACAGGCTGCCTGCCGGAACGCAGCGGCTTCGTCTGTCCACGGCGTACGAGATCTACTGGGATTGTGCGCTGCTCTGCGAGAAGCCGGGGGAGGGGGAAACGCGCGGCTACGACCTCTTGCCTGAGCGCGCCGATCTGCACTGGCACGGATACGGCCGCTACGCCGACCTGCCGCCATCGCTTCCCCTGACTCCGATTCACGAGGAGATTACGCCGACCCCGCCGTGGGACCGAACGCCGGCCGGCTGGTTCACCCGGTACGGCGAAGTGGTGGATCTCGTGTCAAAGCGCGACGACCGGCTGGTGTTGCTCGCCGGCGGCGATGAACTGGCGCTGGCATTTGACGCGGCGCGCTTGCCGCCGCCCCCGCCGGGCATGACGCGCGACTTCTTCCTCCACGTGGTCGGATGGGACAAGGATGCTGATTTTCACGTGGGAACGGGTTGGGAGCTCGGGCCGCTGCCTTTCCAGGGGATGGACGACCAAGCTTACGGCCACGAGCCGAGGCCAGGGCGCATCGACGATTCCTGGATCAAGGCCTACAACACCCGCTGGGTTGGCCCGGTCGTGGTGAGCCCGGGAAACAAAGTCCGCCAAACTCCCTGAAGCACGATGACGGGCAAGGCGCGTTTCCACGGATTGGTACGAGCGCGGCATCTGCTTCGCCCCGGCGCGGTGCTGGCTGCCGCGCTGGCCCTGAGCGGCCTTGGGGCAGGCGCCGCAGCCGACCCGGCCCCGGCTGGCGCCGGCGGCATCGAGGAGCAGCCGCTCGCTCCACCTCCCGGCCCTCGCGGCAAGACGCTCTTTGAAGCCGTCCCGCCGGAGGAGAGCGGCCTGAGGATGGAGAACACGTACGACGACCCGGAGATATGGGGTCGGCTCTCGCGCGAGTTTGAGATCGGGGCCGTCGGCACCGGCATTGCGATCGGCGATTACGACGGCGACGGCCGGCCCGACGTGTTTGTCGTGAGCAAGACGGGGAGCTGCCGCCTCTTTCGCAACCTTGGCAACTGGAGATTCGAGGACGTCACGGAGAAAGCCGGAGTCGGCGACCACGGTGCCGCGGCCGGGATCTGGAAGCAGGGCGCGACCTTTGTCGACGTGAACAACGACGGGCTGCTGGATATCTACGTGTGCCGCTTCAATGCGCCGAACCTGCTCTACATCAACCAGGGCGATGGCACGTTCAAGGAGGAGGCGCATGCCTATGGGCTCGACGTGACCGATGCCAGCGTCATGGCCTACTTCAGCGACTATGACCGCGATGGCTGGCTCGACGGCTTCATCCAGACGAACGTCCTCGATGCGGCGGCGCGTCCGGAGGGGCAGCGGGACTACCTGTTCCACAACAACCGCAACGGCACGTTTACCAACGTCACGGACCGCTCCGGTGTGGCCCCGGGGCCGACCCACGGAAACTCGGCGGTCTGGTGGGACTTCGATGATGACGGCTGGCCGGACCTTTACGTCGCGAACGACTTCGAGGTGCCCGATGCGCTCTACCACAATAATCGCGACGGCACCTTCACGGACGTCGTCGCCCGCGTGGTGCCGCACACCCCCTACTCATCGATGGGCTCGGACTTGGGCGACGTGGGGGGCGACGGCCGGCTCGGTCTGCTGGTCACCGACATGGCGGCGACCGACCACGTGGAAGACGAGCGCGCGATGGCGGAAACCCGCGCGCGGATGCGCGTCCCCGGCGAGGGTTCGAACGAGGTCCGTCAGTTCCCGTTCAACGCCCTGTATCTTAATACGGGGACCGGCCGATGTCTCGAGGCCGCGTGGCTCGCCGGACTCGCCGCGACCGACTGGACCTGGGCGCCGATCTGGGAGGATTTTGACAACGACGGACGGACCGACCTGTTCGCCACAAACGGGATGTTTCGTGAGATCCACAACCAGGACCTGATCGCACGCCGGAGCATGGCCGCCAGCAAGCTCGAGGGGGAGCAGATCGTGAGGAACAGCCCCGTGTTCGCCGAGACTCACTTTGCGTTCCGCAACCTGGGCGATCTTCGTTTCGAGAACGCTTCGAGCGCCTGGGGACTGGACCAGAAGGGCGTGAGCTTCGGGGCCGCGATCGGCGACCTGAACGGCGATGGCAACATGGACCTGGTGTACACCAATTACCAAGGCGGGGTGACGCTGCTGCGCAACACGAGCGGCACCGGGCACCGGATCATCTGCGCGCTGCGCGGCACGCGGTCCAACCGATTTGGCGTTGGGGCGAAGGTGTCCGTTGAGAGCGCGGCGGGCCTCCAGGTGCGGGTGCTGACGCTCGGGCGCGGGTTCATGTCGAGCAGCGAGCCCGTCGTTCATTTCGGCCTGGGCGGGGATGCGGTCATCCGGAAGCTCGCGGTGTCGTGGCCAAGCGGCGCGGCGCAAACGTTTGAGAACCTCCCCGCCGATCGGCGATTCACGATCACGGAGCCCTCGGCGGCACCGGGGCCGCCGGCGGCCCGGCCGGAGCCCCAGTTCATAGAAACGAGCCAGGCCGCCCGCCTCTCCTGGACGGCGCCCGAGGACGCCTACGACGAATTCCTCGACCAGCGCCTGCTCCCGGCGGGGTTCAACCGTCGCGGGCCGGCGCTCGCGGTCGGCGACCTCGACGCAAGCGGACGCGACGGCGTATGCATCGGGGGGACGACGCGGGAGGCCCGGCGGGTCCTCTTGCCGCAGGGCGCGGAGGCATGGGTGCCTGCTTCTTCGCCCGCGCTGGCTGCGCCGCCCGATGTGGATGACGGGCCGCTGCTGATCTTTGACGCTACGGGAGAGGGCCGGGCGGACCTGCTCGTGGCGGCCGGCGGAGCGAGCCAGCCCGCGGGCGCGCCCGAGTACCAGCCGCGGCTCTTCCTGAACGACGGGCACGGTCAATTCCGCCCGGCCCCGGAGGGGACGCTCCCGGCGCTGCCCCTTAGCGCCGGAGCCGCCTGCGCGGCCGACTTCGACCACAGCGGGCGGCTCGGCCTGTTCATCGGGGGGCGGGTCTCGCCGGGGCTTTATCCAATGGCGCCCCAGAGCGCGCTCCTGGCAAGCCGCGGGGGAAGGTTCGTGGACGTGACCGACGACGTGGCGCCGGTGCTGCGCCACGTCGGCATGGTCACGGCGGCGCTCTGGTGCGACGTCGACGGCGACGGCTGGCCGGACCTGCTGCTGACGCTCGAGTGGGGCGGGGTGAAGTATCTCCACAACGACGGCGGAACGAGGTTCGAGGACTGGTCGGAGAGGACGGGTTTCGCGTCGGCGGGGACGGGATGGTGGCGGTCAATCGCGACCGCGGACTTCAACGGCGACGGGCGCCCCGACTTCGTGGTGGGGAACGTGGGCCTGAACACGCCCTACCGCGCCGATCCGGGGCGTCCCGCGTTGCTTTTCTCCGGTGATTTTGCGGGCCGCGGATCCAACGAGCTGGTCGAGGCGTACTTCGAGGGCGACCGGCTTTATCCGCGGCGCAGCCGCTCGGACCTGGGCGCCGCGATTCCCTCCGTCCTCAAGCGCTACCGATCGAACAACGACTACGCCCGCGCGACGCTGCCCGAGATCCTGGGGGAGGAACGACTGGCCGCGGCGACGCGCCTGGAGGCCACGGAGCTGCGCAGCGGAGTGCTCCTGAGCCAGCCGGACGGCCGGTATCGGTTCGAGCCCCTGCCGCGCATCGCGCAGGTCGCTCCGGCCAACGGCCTGGTGGCCGGCGATTTCGACGGCGACGGGCATGCCGACATCTACGTGGTCCAGAACTCCTACGCGCCCGCGCCGGCAATCGGTCGGTTCGATGGCGGCCTGAGCCAGCTGCTTCGGGGAGATGGCCACGGGCATTTCGTCGCAGTGCCGCCGAGCGAAAGCGGGCTTGTGGTGCCCGGCGACGCCAAGGCGCTGGCGATCCTTGACCTCGACGGCAGCGGCTGGCCGGGCCTTCTCGTTTCGCGCAACGGAGAGGCGACGCTCGCGTTTCGCAACCGGGGCGTCGCGGGGCGGCATTCCGCCCGCATTGTCCTGCAGGGCAGGCCTGGCAACCCACAGGCCGTGGGCGCGCGCGTCACGGCGCAGTACGCCGATGGCACGAGTGCCTCCGGGGAGGTCAGCGCCGGTTCGGGCTATTACAGCCAGTCGACCGCGGCGCTGTTCTTCGGCTACACGGACCAGAATCCGCTGCGGCGCGTGCGCGTCCGGTGGCCGTCCGGCACGGCGACGACGAGCCTCGACATTGGAGAAAAGATTCCCGCGACGCTCCGGTTGGTCGCGCCCGGGGATTGAACGGGCCCCTATGCCAACCATGGGGAAGCCAGGCCTTGAGCGCGCGGGCCTCCCGCGATAGCAGCGGAGCCCCCTCGGAGGAACCGCCATTCGCCCCTCGATTCTGTCTGTCCGCCACACAGAGCTGGTCATCCGCGGGGCCGATCCTCAGACAGGACGACCAAACCCTAATGTCCCGCGAAAGAGACCGCATCTGGTGTTCAGACGCGGCGGCAAACGCAGCGAAGGGCGGGGTGAGGAAAGAGGCATCAGATTGTCTACTGCGTTCGATTAGAGGAGCGTTCGCGCGGATCCCCGCGAGCCTGCATTTATGAAAACGTCCAACGTAGCCGGGCCCTCGGTAGGAGGGTGCCTCATGCTCATCATTGTGACGCTGGCGCTGCCGGCTTGCAGCCGGAAGGCGCCCGAACCCCCAAGCACTCAGGCGCAGGCCCCTGCGTTCGCCGTGACCGCCCCGATTCAAGCCGGGGCCGACGATCTGTTTGAAGACGTGACCGCGAAGGCGGGCATCACATTCGTCCAGCAATTCTGCGACGTCCGTATCGCCAACATCATCGAGTCCAACGGGTCGGGTATCGCCGTTCTCGATTACGACAACGACGGCAACATGGATCTCTTCTTCTGCAATCCCGGCCCGCTGGCGGGCGTGACACACGAGGCTCCGGGGACACCGCGCCAACCATGCCGTCTCTACCACAACAACGGCGACGGGACGTTCAAGGACGTGACCGAGAAGGCCGGGCTGGGGGGCGCCGGCTATGCCGTGGCGGCCGCGGCGGCGGACTACGACGGGGACGGCTGGACGGACCTTTATGTCGTCTGCGTCGGCAAGAGCGTACTCTACCACAACAACCACGACGGAACCTTCACGGATGTCACCGTGAAGGCCGGGGTCGCCGCCGAAGGCACCGGCATCGGCGCCACGTGGATCGACGTCAACCACAGCGGCAGGCTGGACCTCTACGTGGCCCACTACCTGAGCTTCGATCCAAATTACAAGCTGTTCTATAATCCGACGAGCTACCCGGGACCGTTGGCCTACAAGCCCGAGCATGACTTCCTCTACATGAACAACGGCGACGGGACGTTCACCGACGCAAGCGTGCCGTCGGGCATCGCGGCCCTTCCTCCCCACCGGACGATGTCCGTGAGCGCGTTGGACAACGACAGGAACGGCCACGAGGACATCTACTTGAGCAACGATGCCACCCCAAACATGCTGCTCATCAACGACGGCCACGGCCATTTTCACGATGAGGCCCTGAAGCAGGGCGTCGCATTCAACGCGCTCGGCGAGGCCGCCGGCTCGATGACCGCGGCAATCGGCGACTGCGACGGCAGCGGGAACCCCTCATTCCTGGTCTCGCGCCTGGGATACGGTTCCCTATACATACGCACGCCCCAGGGCGACTACATCGACCAGATGATGGCCTCGGGGCTTGGCGCGCTGACCGCACAGTACGTCGGCTGGGGATGCAACTTCATCGACTTCGACAATGCGGGGAAGCTCGATGTCTTCATCGCCAACGGAGATCCCTTCCGCATGGTGGGCTGGCAGAGCCTGCTGTTGGAGAATGACGGGCACGCCCACTTCAGCAATGCGGTCGAAAAGGGCGGCGCCTATTTCCGAACGCCAGTGCGGGCTCGCTCGAGCGTGGTTGTCGATTACGACAATGACGGGAAGATGGACGTTGTGGTGGGGCTCATGGGGGACCGCCCGGTCCTTCTGCACAACCGCGACCAATCGGGCAACCACTGGATCACGCTTTCGCTCCTCGGGACCCGAAGCAACCCGGCCGGATGGGGATCGCAGATCGAGGTGAAGGCCGGGGACAGCACCTATTCGCAGGAGTGCCGCTGCCCTTCGGGTTTCCTAAGCCAATCAGACCCCAGGGTCCACTTCGGAATCGGGAAGGCGTCCCGAATCGACCAGATCCGGATCACATGGCCGAGCGGCACGGTCCAGACGCTCACGGACGTCCGGGTCGACCAGATTCTAAAGGTCACCGAACCCTCTTCGCGATGACTCCAAAGACGTTCGCCTGGCTGATGTTTGGCGCCGCGACGCTCCTTCTCGCGGCCTGCCACCCGGAGGCCACGCAGGGCTCCGTGGTCCTAACCCAGGTGCCCGTGGGGGCGCCCGCGCCGCAAGAAGCGACGGTGCTCGATGCGAGGTACCCGCCGGGGAGCCGGGTGGTTCTGCTCAGTCCTCCATTTGGCGCGCAGGCCGTGCGGGTGCTGTCCGAGGGGCTTGAGGCCGCCGGCGACCCGTGCGTTTCCTGGGACGGATGCTGGGTCTATTTTGCAGGAAGGGGCAAGGACGGCCAGGGCTGGCAGATCTATAGGGTCGCCGCGGGCGGCGGCAGCCCCGAGCGCATCACGGAGGCACCCGGAGGAGCAATGGATCCGGCAGTCGCCGCCCACGAGGAGCTCGTCTACAGCTCTCCGGTTCCGAAGGCGGGACGGCTCTGGGTATCGCAGGAGCCGCCTTCCCTGTACGGAATGCTTCCCGGGAAGGCGCCCCGGCGCCTCACTTTTGGGCCCGATGGGGCCGTGAATGCGACCGTGCTTCGGGACGGGAGAATCCTTTATGTGGGTGCTGCGGCGAGCGACAGCAGGCATGCCCATCCGCACCTGTGCCTCTACACGGTGAACAACGACGGCACGGAGGTGACCGCCTATGCCGGTCAGGACGACGGAGCGGACGCGGTCAGGCGCCCCCGGGAACTGGGCGACGGCAGGATCGGTTTCCTGGCATCGCGAGGGTATGAACCGGGCTCCGCGGAATGGGCCGAGGGCGTGCGCTCGGCGGCGCCGTTTGCCACCCGGGCGAATCTGTTTCCATTCGTTGGGCGGGGGTGCCGTTCGGTGGAGCCGACACCAGAGGGGGGACTGCTCGTCTGCGCCGACCTGGCCGGAATGGTGGGCCGCTCCATGGCCGCCAATGCGGCGCTCTTTCGCCTCGCCCCAGGGGCCGCCGAGCTTGGCGCACCGGTCTTCGACGATCTTAGCTGGAACAGCATCGAGGCGACCTGTGTTGCCCGCCGGGATGAACCCGCAGGCCACACGACCGCCGTCATGCCGGCGGCTTCCCAGGGGACAATCCTTTGCCTCAACGCGAACGACAGCTGCGAGCCAGCTGCAAACGGGACCAGCTCGCCCGCCGCCCATCTGCGGGTAACCGCTATCGTCGGCGCGGGCCAGCCTCGGGTCCTGGGAACCGTCCCCGTGGCGGCCGATGGCTCCGTGCTCGTGCGGCTGCCCGCCGGGGTTCCCCTGGGTTTTGACACCCTTGACGGTGCGGGCCGCGTGCTCCGCCACCAGCCCCCCGCGGTCTGGCTGCTGCCGGGCGAGAACCGGGCGTGCGTTGGCTGCCACGAGCGGCGCAACCATTCTCCGCGCAACGTGCGGCCGCTGGCCGTTCAAACCGATCCCGAGAGCCTGGATCTCCAGGGGAAGAATCCCGCCCGATGAACCTGAAACGCTCGCTCTATGTCGTCACGACCGCGACGCTCGCATTGTCCGCGGTGGTCTTTGGCGGAGGTTACGGGCTCCGGGCCCATCAGCGGATCAAGTCCGGGCGCCCCGGGCTGGGGCTCGTCTCCTGCACCCACTGCCACCAGAGCGGCATGGACAAGATGCCGTGGGCACGGCCGCGGCCCCACCATGATTCGCCCGGGGGGATGGTGGTGTCCGCGGACGGGAAGAGGCTGTTCATCGCGCTCGACGACAAGGACGAGGTCGCCGAGGCCGATGTCGCCACACTTGCGGTTCTGCGACGAGCAAAGGTTCCCGGCGGCCCGTTCGGCCTCGCGCTTGACGGGCAAGGGGAGCGCCTCTTCGTCACCTGCCCGCACGTGGATCAGGTTGCCGTCCTCGACACGCGCGACCTTGCCGAGAAAGCCCGCGTCAGCGTGGGGGTGCGGCCGACCGACGTCGCCTTCTGCCAGACGCGCGACGGCGAGCGCCTGGTCGTCACCAATTCGGGCGGCGACGACATCTCCGTCCTGTCGCCGTCGCCCCTGGCCGAGGTCGCGAGGATCTCGGCGGGGCGCGAACCCTATGCCGCCACGGTGGTCGACGGCGGCCGCCGCGTCTGCGTCGCGAATCGCATGGCCGTGCACAATGGGGTACTCGCCCCTCCTGCCTCAGAAGTCACGGTGCTCGACCCAGCCAACGGGCACATCGTGGACCGGCTCGCGCTCGACTCGGCCCACATGGCCGAGGGAATCGCCGCAGTGCCCAAGAAGGGCTGGATCCTGAATTCGATGATCCGCGTGCGCAATCTGGTCCCGATCACACAGGTAAAGGACGGGTGGGTCATGGCAAGCGGCCTGGCAATCTCGCAGGCGGACGGCGCGGTCACCCAGGTCCCCCTGGACGAGGCCAATGCGTATTTCTCCGACCCCTCCGGCGTCGTCGCGAGCCCCGACGGCCGGCGCGCCTTCGTCGCGTCCGGCGGCTCGGACGTGGTCACCGTCGTCGACCTCGACTGGCTGGAGTCGTGGCTCGCACATGCCAGCGCGGCGGACCGGGGCGACGCCATCCTGGACATGGCATTCTCCTATCACTACGTGCTCGCGCGGATCCCGACCGGCTGCAATCCCAAGCACCTGGCGCTTTCCCCGGACGGCAGCCGGCTCTTCGTCGCCGAGAGGCTGGACGACAGCGTCCTCGTCGTCGACGCGGCTAGCCTAAAGCCGCTGGGCCGGGTTGTGCTCGGCGACGGAGGCAGGAACGATCCGATCCGGCAGGGCGAGCGGGTCTTTACGCGGGGGCGCTACACCTTCCAGGGCGGCTTCGACTGCAGGTCCTGCCACGCCGACGGGCATGTCGACGGGCTCTCCTACGACTTCGACGGGAGCGGCGTGGGCGACAATCTCCTCGACAACCGCAGCCTGTGCGGTGTGGCGGGCACCGAGCCGTTCAAATGGAACGGCAAGAATCCGACGCTGCAATACCAGGACGGCCCCCGGTTTGCCCGGG
>CAYQOH010000049.1:0-2040 GCA_964419075.1 uncultured Opitutaceae bacterium
TTGCGAAGGGGCAGGTAGTGGGCGTCGATCCAGTTGGCGAGGTTGTGGCCCTCGGCGAAGTCCCCGGCGCCGAAACCGGGCACGGGGACGAAGGTCATGAGCGCCCAATACCCCGCCAGCAGCCCGGCGAACACGGCCCAGAGGCCGCGCGGTCCGAGCCACAGGTAGAGGAGGCTCGCACCGCAGTAGCTGAGCGCGATACGCTGGAGGACGCCAAGAAGGCGTATCTGGTCGAGCGCCGTCGCAAAGCCCCCGTAGTAGAAGAGCCCGAGGACGTACAGAAGCGCCGTGCGCAGGAGGATGCGCCGCACGGCCGCGCCGCGCCCGCCCGAGGCCACGATCTTGTCGAGGGAATAGGGGATCGCGACGCCCACCATGAAGACAAACAGCGGGAAGATGAGGTCGTAGCAGCGGATCCCCGCCCATGGAGAATGGTCCAGCTGGGCCGCGGCGACGCGTGCGACGGCGCCGCCCCGGAACCGGGAAAGCGCGCTGCCTACGGCGTCGGCGCCGACGATCCACATCATGTCAAATCCTCGCAGCGCATCGAGGGCGAAGACGCGCTCGGGGGGCGGCGAGGCTGGGACGGCACCTGGCTGTGGCGTGGGGGCTTGTCGCATAAGTCGGGGGCTTGGTATTCCGCTGAGGAGGCCGTCACAAGCCGGCGCCCTTGGGGAACTGGGAACGGGTTCCCGTCTTATCGCACATCGGGCAGGCGTTATCGAGAACGTTTGCGGCGGACCGGCCGGGCGCCTCGCAGGGGAGCGCCGGGCAAAAACCACCGAGACGTGCTGGAAATTATAGGTTATGACAATTTTTGACTTGTCATAATAGACGCGTTAAGCAGGATTGGGTGCTCATGAAGACCCCGCACCTGATACCGAGCCTTGCCTGGGCTGTTCTCGCGGTTCCCTCGGTGACGGTGGCCGTCTTCGCGCAGGGCCGCGACGCCTTGGCCGAGCTCCTTGAGCGCAGGGTCGAGAGCTTCTCGGTGCAGGGCCAGGAGGCGCGGGCGGTCCTCGAGGGGCTCGGATCTGCCTACCGATTTCCGGTCGTCGTCGACCCCGACGTGCAGGGCACCGTGAGCTTCGAGGTGCACGACGCCACGCTCGGGACGGTCATCGAGGCCGTCTGTCAGCCCAGGGGATGGAGCTTCGAGGTCACGGGCGGCGGTTACCTCCTCGTGCGCAGGTTCGTGACGCGAATCTATCCGGTCGATTACCTGCAGATGACCCAGACCGGTTCGAGCTCGGAAAGCATCAACCTGAGCGAGAGTGCCGGCGCAGCGACGACCGGGCTCACGGGAGCCACAAACATCGCCGGGGGGGCGTCCGTCGCGGGTTCCGCGCAAGGCCTGCAGGGGTTGGGTGGGACGGTGAGCGGCGGGACATCGACTCTGAGTGTCTCGCAGCAGAACGACGCCGATTTTTGGGGGAGGCTCGAGGCCGACCTCAAGGGGATGGTCGGGGAGGGAGAGTCGCTTGTCGTCAACCGATTCGCGGGTCTTGTCCAGCTGCGCGGATCGCTCCGGACGCACGCGGTGATGGAGGGCTACCTCCGCCGGGTCCTTGAAAGGGTCGGCCGCCAGGCGAGGATCTCCGTCAAGGTCATCGAGGTGGACCTGAACGACCAATCGAAGGCGGGCATCGACTGGAACGCCGCGGCCGCCTCGCTCGGGCGGCTTGGCGGCACGGCGCTCAGCATCTCCGGTGCCTCGAGCGCGACCGGCGCAATCGCGCAGGTGGGCTCCATTGCGCTGAGCCCGGCCACGTTCACCGGCACGATCAGCGCCGGCGGCGTGCAAGCCGCGATCAGCGCGCTGTCCGAGCAGGGCACGGTGCGCGTGGAATCGAAGCCCGAGGTGGCGGCCCTGAACAACCAGACGGCGTTTGTCCAGGTCAGCGAGGACCAGCCGTTCTTCAGCCGCACCAGCACGACCACCATAAACGCGGGCGGGACTCCCCAGGCGGGAACGCAGCCGATCGTGAACACAAACTACTCCGAGAGCACGGTCTCGTTCGGCAACGTGCTCGAGATCAC
>CAYQOH010000049.1:2140-15134 GCA_964419075.1 uncultured Opitutaceae bacterium
ACAGGGCATCGACCGCAAGGGCGAGCAACTCGACGCCTTCCTGATGGGGAGACTCCATGACGCGGGCGTCACCGAGCGCCAGATTGCGTCGGCGCGCGCGTATCATCGCCAGGTCGAGGGGAGGCAGCCGGTCAGCCGAACCCTCGTCGACCTTGGTCTAGCCACCGACGAAGCCGTGGCGCGCTGGATCGCGGACTTCTTCGGGCTCGCGTACCTGCCCAGGGAGGATCTGCGCGTCGAGGGCGACGCGTACAAGGCCTTGCCCGAGGCCATCGCGAGGAACCGCAATGCGATCGCGATCTCGAGGAAGGGTGCGCGGCTCACCGTCGCGATAGCGGATCCGTCTTGGCCGCAGTTCGCTCAGGTGCGGTATGCGCTCGAGGACAGCCCGGTGGAATGGGTGGTTTCCCCGCAAGCCGACATCGCGGCGCGCGTCGCCGAGACGTATTCCGCCAGCATCGACGTCCAGGACAACGAGCTCGAGAGGTTCGTCGAGGACATGATTCGGGAGGCCGCTCACACCCGCGGCCTCTCGGACATACACTGCGTCCCCGAGGACCGAAGTTGCGAGATCCGGTGGCGCATCGACGGCGACCTGATCCCCTGGGGGACGCTGCCCGGGTCGATGAAAGACACGGTGTCCGCGCAGCTAAAGCTCTCGTCCACCCGGGGGGCGGACGGAAGGTCCCGAAGCTCGGCCGCGTCCGGAGGGCTGGATGTCGCGAATCGCCACGAGGCCCAGGACGCCTCGTCGGTCCGAGAATACGGGAGCAAGCGCGTGTCGCTGCGGTACTCGGTCATACCCGCCATCAACGGGGAGAGCATCGTGATCAGGATCCTAGATCAGAGCGCCCAAGTGGGCTCCCTGGAGGAGATCGGCATGCTCGAGGACACGGCATTGCGCTTCAGGACCGAGTTGAAGAGGCCAAACGGTATCATCCTGGTCTCGGGCCCCACGGGGCACGGCAAGAGCACGACCCTGGCCGCTGCGGTGCCCTGGCTGGACTCCCGCAACCGGAGGATACTGAGCGTCGAGGATCCGGTGGAATACCGCCTGAGAACGGTGACACAGGTGCCGGTCGGGCCGAGGATGCACTTCACGTCCGCCCTCCGGGCCTTCCTCAGGCACAACCCCGACATCATAATCGTTGGCGAGATCCGCGACGCCGAGACCGCGTCGCTCGCGATGAGGCTCGCGCTTACCGGGCACCTGATCCTCACGACGGTCCATGCGAACACCGCGATCCAGGCGCTATGCCGCCTCCTCGACCTCGGGGTCGAGGCGCCGATGCTGTCGGCGACGGCCCGGCTCCTCGTCGGCCAAAGGCTCGTCAAGCGCCTGTGCCCGATCTGCAGGCAGCCGCACCGCAAGGCGGCCTCGCTCTTCGAGCGCTACGGACGCATTGTCGAGGTGGCAGGGCGCGCCTCCGTCGGGGGGCGCATGGGGGCCGTGGCGGGCGCATTCTTCGAGGCCGGGGGGGGCTGCAGCGCCTGCAACCGGAGTGGATATGCGGGAAGGTCGGGGATCTTCGAATTCCGGGACGTCCGCAGCTCGGTGGCCGACCAGCTCCTGCGCCTGGGCCCCCGGTTCGACCCCGTCGCCGCCGAGGCTGTCTTCTCGGCCGCGCTAGCCGGCGGCGAGATCAGCGCGCGAAGCATGCGAGAGGACGGGATCGTCAAGGCATCCTTCGGACTGACAACGCCCGAGGAGGTGTTTGGCGCGACCATGGACGGCTTCCACACCGCCTGAGAATTGAGCATACCCATGAATCCAAAAACAACCATCGAGGCTGACATCAAACGGGCCCACCGCGGCCGCGGCTTTTCACTCATAGAGATCCTTGTCGTCGTGGCCATCATCGGCGTTCTGGCGGCAATCCTGCTTCCGGCACTGACCAAGGCGCTTACGGCGGCGCATGTGAATCGAACCGTCGCTGACCTGAAGCAGCTCAAGGGCTTCGTGGCGGATGCGGCCAATCAGCTGGGAGGCACGCTGCCGCAGACGAAGGGATACGGCTCCGTGGCCGCCGCGGTCAACGCAACGACCAGCCCCAACCTGTCCGGCTCGGCGGCGGCTGACTTCAACAACTCGCTGCGCCTCGACGAAGTCCTCATTTCCGTGCCGAATGCGAAGCTGGAGCGGTACTTCTCCCCGGCGTGCGGCTCGCAGGTCTTCCTTCCCTCGGGCGGCTCGTCCGTGGTCGACCCGCGTTACAACGCCGCCACAGGGACGTTCTACAACCTTCCCGACACCCGAATCGCCGCGGGATACGGATATTCCGGCGTTTCCCGCCTGGAATGCGCGGCGGTCAACGCAGCGCAGACCCCGGGGACCATGGACGCGAGCGGAGGGACGAACTTCAAGACAGACGGGGTCAGCAGCCTGCCCGCAGGCCGTGTTGCGTACGCGTTGATCAAGGCCGTGTCCGGGCCCGAGGCCTCGCAGATAGCCACGGCAATCAACTCGTCCGCGTTCATGGACGACACGACGGGATCGGCCGCAACAGCCCAGGTCCGTGGCTCGGTCGCGTATGCCGCGGCCGTTGGCGGGGTCACGGATGTGTACGTCTATCTCGGGAACTTCTGAGCCATGGCGCCGCGAATCGTCATGCTCCTCGGCCGAAGCGTCTGGCTCTGCGACTCCAGGGGATGGCGCCGCGAATCATTCGACGGGGGAGGCGAGCTGGCGAACCCGGCGGTCGCCCGGCTCGCGGAATTGCTCTCCTGCGAACGCCGAGAGAGGACCGTGGTCGTCTTTGAGCCCGAGGGGCTCGCCCACCAGACCGTCGATTGCCCCAAGGTGGGCCGCTCAGTCTTCGCGACGCTCGCCCGGGTCCGCGGCGAGCACCCGGTGGTCGGCTCCGAGAGCCTCGGCTGGGGTATCGAGCTGCCCGAGCCGGTTCCGGGTGGGGGTTTCTCAACGCTGATGCACGCCGAACTGGCGCCCGGACTCGTGTACCTTCACGATGCGTGCCTGCGAACGGGTTCGCAGCTTCCCGCGGCGTGGTCGGCCTTCACGGCGGCGACCGCCTGCGCGCGGGCAGGCTCCGCGTTGTCGAGGGCAAGGTTCATCCTCATCTTGCTGCCCGGATTCGTCGCGGTCGCGATCCGAGCAAGGGGAAGGAACTCCTTCAGGGGCTGGTCGGGGGCGATGGCGGACAGGGACTGGAAGGCCCTTTGCGCCCTTCTCGGCGACTCCGAGGCGCGCCCGGGGCTGCCGATGGCCGAAGTGGAGCTCAGGCGCGGCAGCATCGCGGTCATCGCGGAGGGGGAACCCGAGCGCGTCTGCCCCGTCTGGCCGGAGCTACGCGCGACGGGCAGGCTGGAGGCCGTGGCGGGAGTGGACGCGCTTGCGGGAAACGCCGCGAGGATCGGTCCCCGCCATCCCGGAAACCTTGTCGAGGGGTTCCCGAGGCCGCGGCGGCTGGATCGATGCCTCGCGGGAACCGCCGTCGCCTGCTTTGCGGCGGCATCCGCCCTTGGGGCGGCGGTCCCCGGGCAGCTTCGGCAGCTGAGGTCCGAGGAGGCGTCAGGATCCGCCCGCGCCGCGGCGCTCGAGGCGCACCTCTCGGTTCTGGCGAGCAACCAAAGGGAGATGGAGGCGCTTCGAAAGGAGGCGTCGCAGAGCCCGGGGCCCCTTCAGTTGGGCAGGCGCGAGGCGCTGCTCGGCTTGGCCGAGGCGGTGCCCGACGCTCTCACGGTCACCTCGCTGACGATTGACCGGGAAGACCGCTTCGAGATCGAGGCCCTGGTTGTGGGCGCCGACTTCGATCCCGACGGGACGCGCAAGGCCCTGGCTCACGCGGGCTTCAAGCCGGAGGGTCCAAGCGGCTGGCAGTTCAACGCGGCCCTCGGGAGAGTTTCGGTGAGCGGCCGGTACGCGGCACCTCCTCCATGACGCGGGGCCTCGTGTTTTCCAAAGCGCTTGCGTCCGCGAGCTCGGCGGCGGTTGCCGTGGCGTGCGCCGCGCTTTGGCTTCATGCCCACTTGGGGTCAGCGATCTCCGAGCGCCAGCGCCTCGCCGCGGACGTGGGATCCGGATTGGCGGCCCAAATCGCCGCGAAGTCGGATTTCGAGGGCGCGAGGCTTGACGCGCTCCGGGACCGCGTCCGAAGGACCCGGCTCCTGCTGGGTGCGGAGGACACGTGGGACCGCCTGGTCAGGCGGTTTGGGGGGCGCTGGACGGTTGAATCCGGACCCAGGGACGAAAGGAGCGGCTCCTCGGTGCAATTCGGAACGTTCCGGCTGATATCGCCGGTGCTGGCCGACTGGCCAGAAATCGTCGAGACCCTCGGGGATTCGGAGGCGCTGCCCGGCGTGGGGATCACGGGCATCGAGATGAGAACGAGCGGCGGCGTTGAGCGACGATCATTGGACCTGGTGACCGTCCGAGTGGCCGTGCAAATGAGCCGAAGGGGCGGCAACTCCGTGGAATCAAGATGAACGCGACACGAACGGCCTGTATTGCGGCCGCGCTGATGATGCTCCGGCCCTGTCACGCGGCGCCGGATCCGCAGCCACCGGGCCAGGCCCAGAAGGTGGATTCGCGGGCAAGCGGGGCGGAGGCCGCGGCGAGCGAGGCAAGCAGCCGCGCCGGCAAGCGGTACGAGGAAATGCTCGCGAAGATGCAGGCTGCCGTTGAGGAGGTCGCCCAGCTGTATGGCGACCCGATCTTCCTCCAGGTGTTCACGAACGACACGGAGAGGGCTGCGCAACTAAAGGAGAGGCTCCGATTGGCGCGCAGCCAGAAGGAGCTGCAGCGTGAACTGTCGGACCTGGAGAAGCGGCGCGAGGACCTGCTGAATGAGCTGGCCCTCAAGCAGAGGGAGGCATCGAGGCTGGCCGCCCGCCTGGTCAGGCAGAGGGCCGCGCTGGACGCGCTGGCCGCCGCTGTCGAACAGGCCAGGAAGGCCGTGGAGGACACCGCAAATTGAACGCCCTCGCCGACAACGCCCCGGGAGGCGCGGACCCGCCGCTCGATGTGCTCTCGCCGGCGGAGGAGCGCGTGCTTGTGTTGGTGCGAAATGCCGTCGACAGGATGAGGGCGACGGGGCTTCCGGTGGAGCCGGACGCCGTGGCGGGCGCCCTGGGCGCCGCGTGCGTTCCGGGCGCCGCTGGGCCGCAGGCCGCGGGCTGCGAGTACCTCGCCAACGGCGCGCGCTTCGCGGTCAGGCGCGGCGCCGGTCCGCAGGGGGGCGTCGAGATAAGCTTCATCGCCGGAGCACCGTGAAGGGCGCGGCCACCGCATTCCTGCTGTGCGCCCTCGCGCCCGCCAGGGCCGAGTCCGGCTGGGCGTACGTTCCCGCCTCCCGCGACGCGCACCGGTCGGGTGTCCTTGACGCCCCGTGGATCCCGTCGGATGACGTGGTGCGGCTCGTTGGGGCGCACGGGGCGATCGCTCCCGCAGCGGCCGGGCCGCGCCCGGTTGTCGCGGTCGACCTCTCCGTCTCGCAGGATGCGGGGGCCGGCGGGAAGCCGGCCGCGGCGCCCGCCGCGGACGAGGTCCCTGCGAATGCCCACTGGCCCGATGCAAGCGGCAGGATCGAGGCGGCGGCGCCGGAGCCTGGCGACCCGCGGCAGAAGGCCGGCATCAGGAACCCCTGGGAGGTGCGCGTGCGCCCGAAGGCAGGCGGCAACGACGCGGTGTTCCTCTACGCGGGGATCATCGCCGGGGGCGAGGGCGGCCCGTTGGCCTTTGTGAACGGCCGCGGCCTGAGGACGGGCGACACGCTCGGAAAGTTCACCGTTGCGCGGATCGCCCCCGCCACGGTGCTCCTCGAGCGCTCAGGCTCGTACTTTGTGCTGCCCCGGAGCCGGCGGACCACCGTCGGCTCGGCCGGCGAGTGAGCGTCCATGCCGCGCTTCAGGGCGAGATTTGTCGGACGCAACGGCCGTCGGAGGGCGGCCACGATCGACGCGGTCGACCTTGCGAGCCTCTCGGAACACATCGAGTCGCACCGCAGGGCCTATGTCGTCGACATTAGGAGGCTCGCGCCGAGGGTCGGAGCCCTTGCGCGAACGAGGATTCCCGGATCAATGCTGCTCGCCGCGCTCGACTCGCTCGAACTCATGCTCGGCGGCGGAGTGCGGATCAACACGGCGCTCAGAAGGCTGGCGGACTGCGCGCCGGCCGGCGCAGCCCGAGGGCTTTGGGCGGAGGTGGCGAGGCGCGTCGAGGAAACGGGCCGCTTCGGGGAATCGCTCAGGCAGTTCCCAAGGGTGTTCAGCGAGTCCATGGTCGGCATCATCATGGCACACGAGGCTGCGGGCCTTCTGTCGGACGGGGTCAGGCATGTGCGCGATTATGTCGCGCAGATGCGCGGGATCCGGCGGGAGTCGATGCGGGCCATCGCGTACCCGGCCCTGGTCTTCGTCGCGGGCCTTGGGGCGACCGGGGTCCTCTGTGTCTTCACGCTGCCCAGGTTCTCGAGGATGCTCAGCGACATGGGCGTGGCGAAGACGAACCCCGTCACGGCCTTCTTCTTCGTCATTAGCGAGTTCGTGCTTCACCACCCGATGTGCGACGCGGCCGCGCTTGCCGCGCCCGCAGCGGCGTTCTGGCTGGCGCTTCGGCCCCGCTTCCGGCCCGGCCTCGACCGGATGGTGCTCCACGTTCCGGTCGTGCGGGAGGCCGTAGAGGCGCTGTGCATGGCGCGGATCTGCGCCACCTTCCGGGCGATGAGCGAGTCGGGAATCCGCGTCGTCGAGGCGCTCGAGGCCTGTGCCGCGGTCGCGGGAAATGACGCCTATTCGCGAGGGATTGACCGCGTCGTGGCCGCCGTCCGCGAGAATGCGACCGTGGGCGAGGGATTCGAGCGGTCTGGCGTCTTCGCTCCCGAGGTGGTGCTTGCCATCAGGAGCGGCGAGGCGGCTCTCCCTCGGGTCTTTGGCAAGCTCGCCGCCTATTTTGAGTCGGAGGCGAGGCATCGAGTCGCGCTGGCGCTGGGGCTGATCGAGCCGGTCATGCTCCTTTTCGTGCTGGCCTGGGTGCTCGGGGTGGCCCTCGCCGTGGTCCTGCCCGTCGTGGAGGTGATCAATGAGATCCACTGAGAAGGACGGCGCATCGGGCGAGTTTCTGCTCATGCTGCTGATCGCGGTGGCGATCGTGGGGATCCTGGCGGGAATCCTCGCGCCGGTCCTCGCGAACAAGCTGGACGAGGCGCAGATCCGGTCGGAGGCGGAGACGCTTCGATCGCTCCGGAAGGACTTTGAGGCGACCTACGACGCCCTTGACTTCGCAAGACTCAATGAGGCGTCCGTTCCCGGCAGCGGCCTGCCTGCGGGGACCGTGTTTACGACATTTGACGGGGCCACCGGGATTGCGACGAGGATGTTCGGCCCCACGGTGACCGTGGACCCGGCGGGCTGGGTAACCAAGCTGGCACAGAAGCGCGGCGTGACCTCCTACGTTGTCGGCGCGAGCTATTCGAACTTGGCCCAAAACCAGTATTCGGCCATCGCGTTCAACGCCTACGGTGTCGAGAGAGCCCTTGTCATCGGGCCGACGGGCGAGGCCGGACAGCAGCGCTACCTCCTCCTGTCCCTCATGGTGCCGCCCTACAGGGCGCTCGCGTTTCCGGCCGCGGACGCCGCGCAGACCTTTGACTCGATCTGGGACCAAAGCTGGGAGTCGACGCAGTCCCAGGCGCCCGCGCTGTGGTCCTCGCTGCTCCCACCCGCCAGCTATGCGCTGTGGAACACCGCCTCCGCGAACAATCGCAGCAATGCCTCCAGGCTGCTGGTCGAGCGGATCGTGCAGCCAAAGTACACGCTGACGCTCGCCAACAACAGCCCGACCGACACCGCGTGGGTGGACATCGGACCGTCCGCGAACGAGATCGTCGCCGCGCCGAACACCGGCACCGTCGTCAGCAGCTCGCTTCCCGATTTCGCGACCGGAATATTGGCCGGCCGCATGATCGTCGTCCGGAGGGGGGCCACCGCGGCCTCGGCCTACGAGGTCCAGCGGTTCTTCCTCTACTCGGACGTGAATCTGACCGTGCAGTGAGACCGTCAGCCCGGCCGTTCGGCCTGGGGCCCCTTCGCCAGGGGCAGGGCCCTGGCGCCTACTTCGGGCCCGGCGGGCCTTCGCCGCCCTTGGCCCGGATGGCCATGGCCAGCATCAGGGCGCCAAAGACTAGCAGGACGACGCCCCAGACGAGGTTGATGTTGATGTCGAGCGAGCGGTGATACATCTCGGCGTCACCTCCGGTGACGAGGCCGTAGACCGTCATCAAGACCCCGACGAACGAGAACATGAGGCCGATTGGCCAGCGAATATCGAGTCCCATAATAGGTTCCTTTCTACCAGAATATCAGGTTGAGGACGGCGCACGCGGCGAGAAGCACGGAGCCGAGGACAGCCGGTCGCTGGTACCAGGCCAGGCCCTCGTCCTTGACCTTGGGCGTGAGTGAATAGACGAGCCCTTTCAGCTCGGCGTCGGACTTGGTCCGCGCGGTGGCCAGCGAGATGCCCGCGGTGAGGCCGAAGCACACGATGAAGGCGAAGATGGCCAGCCAGAAGTTCTGGGCCATCTCGCTCGGGAAGGTGTGCATGACGCCCAGGTAGCCGCCCTTCAACCCGGGGACGTTGCCCTGGGAGATGGTGAGCGCATGGACCAGTCCCGACGTCGCCGTCCCGAGGAGCAGGCCGAAAAACGCGCCCGTGCCCGTGGTGCGCGACCAGAACATGCCGAGCAGGAAGGTTGCAAAGAGCGGCGCGTTCACAAAGGCGAACACGAGCTGGATGATGTCCATGGCATTGTTGTACATCGCCGCGAAATACGCGCAGGCAATGCTCAGCAGGATACCCACGAAGGTGATGACCTGGCCCATCCGCATGTAGTGCTCATCGCTCTTGTTCGGCGCCAGGTACGCCTGGTAGAGGTCGTAGGTCCAGACGGTGTTGAACGCGGTCACGTTGCCCGCCATGCCCGACATGAACGAGGCGAGGAGGCCGGTGAGGGCGAGGCCCAGCAGGCCAGGCGGGCAATAGCGCTTCACGAGCGAGAGGATGACCCCGTCGTAGTCGTACTCCGCCACGGCGTTCCACAGGCGGTCCTTGAAGACGTCGGGGTCGAGGGGCTTCACGGCGTAATCCCTGACGAGCGCCGCGACCTTCTCCGCGTCCATCTTTTTGCCGACGGCCGCGCTGATGTCCTTGAAGGCCTGCTCGGGCGGGAGCGCGCCGTCGGCCGCGACGGCCGCCATTGCCCGCTCGTAAGCCGAATTGTCGAGGATTGGCGCCGGGATCTTGTAGCCCTTTGACGGTATGGTCATGAGCGCCACGGCGATCATGCCTGGAAGGATCACGAGGGCGGGGAAGAGCATCTTCGGCACCGCCGCGACCAGCGGCGTGTTGCGCGCCGCGGTCATGTTGCGGGCGGCCATCGCGCGCTGCACCACGAGGAAGTTCGTGCACCAGTACCCGAACGAGAGGACGAAGCCCAGGCCGAAGACCATCGCGAACCAGTCGACCCCCATCGGGTTGTTTGCCGGCCCCGAGAGCAGCGTGTGCCACGCGCTGGTCCACGCATTGGGCCCGAAGCTGATCCCCGGGTCGCGAAGGTGGACCGCGCTCGGGTTGGTGGCCACGCCCTTCAGCGCGTTCGTGAGCGCGCCGTAGCCGCCGACGTCCCTGAGCCCGAGGTAGACGACCGGCGCGAAGCCGAGCACGATCATGAAGAACTGGAGCACCTCAGTGTAGATGGCCGAGGTGAGCCCGCCCTTCAGGACGTAGACCAGCACGACCGCCGAGCAGATCCATAGGCTGGCGTGGTAGTTCCAGCCGAGGAGGAGGTGCAGGAGCTTGGCCAGCGCGTTCATCGATATGCCCGAGGCGAAGACCGTCATCACGGCGAAGGAGATGGAGTTCAGGGCGCGCACGCGCTCGTCGAACCTCATCTTGAGGTATTCGGGAACCGACCGGGCCTTTGATCCGTAGTAGAACGGCATCATGAACACGGCCAGGAACACCATCGCCGGGATCGCGCCGACCCAGTAGAAGTGGGCGGTGATGATGCCGTATTTGGCGCCGCTGGCGGCCATGCCCACGAGCTCGAGCGCGCCCAGGTTGGCCGAGATGAATGCCAGCCCCGTGACCCAGGTCGGGATCGAGCGGCCGGACGTCAGGAAGTCCGACGAGCTCCTCATGTATTTCCTGAGGGCGAAGCCGATGCCGACGACGAAGCCGGTGTAGGTCAGCAGGATGAGGTAATCGAGCCAGGATAACGTGACTTGCATGGCGTAGGAGGGAGAAGTTGGGGCCTGATATAAGCGCGTCAGCACGGGTGCTGCCAGACGGCCATCGCTCAAGGGGAAAAGGGTGCGAAGCGGCGGGTGAGAAATCAAGCCAGCAAATGGCCGGCACGCGCGAGCCCGGCTTATGCAGGCGAGAACGTTCCCTTCTTGACGCTGCAGCACCCGCGGCCGGTCCTTCCGCGCATCGCGACCGCCGCCGGGCGCCGGAAAGGCCTTGTTGCGTTGGCCGGAATGATCCGATTATTCAGGAGGCGCCTCCACGAAGGCGCGCACACCAGCCACAACGAGAACAGATGAAGATCTACTTCATGGGCATCTGCGGAACCGCGATGGGGAACGCTGCGCTCCTCGCCCGGGCCGCCGGTCACGAGGTGATCGGAGCCGATTCCAACATCTATCCGCCGATGAGCACCGTGCTCTCGGAGGCGGGCATCGCGGCCCACGAGGGTTACGATCCGGCCCGGCTGGCGTCCCTGGGCGCCGACTTGGTCGTCATAGGCAACGCAATGATGCGCGGCAACCCGGAGGTCGAGTGGCTTCTCGACAAGCGAGCGGTGCCCTTCACGTCCCTTCCGGCGATGCTCCACGACCAGGTGCTCTGCCGCAGGAGGAACATCGTCGTTTCCGGAACCCACGGGAAGACGACGACGACGGCGATGGCGGCCCACCTGCTCATGGCCAACGGCCGCGATCCTGGCTACCTCATAGGCGGGGTGCCCCAGGACCCGCCGACCGGAAGCCACCTGGGGAAAGACACGGACCCGTTCGTCATCGAGGGCGACGAGTACGACAGCGCGTTCTTCGACAAGCGCAGCAAGTTCATCCACTATGCGCCGCACGTTGCGGTCTTCAACAACCTCGAGTTTGACCACGCGGACATCTTCCGGGACCTGGCCGACGTCCAGCGCACGTTCGTCCACTTTTCCCGCATCATCCCGCGCAGCGGGTTCGCCGTCCTGAACGGCGACGACAGCAACCTGAGGGTCCTTGGCTCGATGCCGTGGACGACCGTGGTCCGGGTCGGGCTGGACGAGGGCAACGACGCCCGGATCGCGGACTTCTCGGAGACGGCGTCCGGCTCCAGCTTCACGCTCTATTGGCGCGGCGCGGTCTGGGGAAGGGTGGCCTGGTCGCTGCCGGGCCTCTACAACGCGCGGAACGCCGCGATGGCGGCCACCGCCGCGGGCCTGTCGGTTTCTCCGGATCGCCCGACGGCCCTCGCGCTAGGCGCGCTGGGGGCGTTTCGCGGCGTGAGGCGGCGCCAGGAGGTCCTGGTCGCGGGGCCGCAGCTCACGGTCGTCGAGGATTTCGGGCATCATCCCACGGCGATCGGCGAGACGCTGCGGTCCTTCCGGGCAAAGTATCCCGGGGCGCTGCTCACGGCGGTATTCGAGCCCCGGAGCAACACGGCGCGCGTGAAGACGCTACAGTCGGGCTTCGAACGGGCGCTCTCCGACGCCGACGAGGTCTACCTCGGGCCCGTGAGCCGCGCGGGGGCCCTGCGCGTCGAGGAGCGGTTCGACCCGGAGGCGGTGGCCGAGAACCTTGAGGCCCAGGGGATCCACGCCCGCCATTTCGCGTCAAACGCCGACCTTCACGACGCCCTGGCGTCCGACACGCTTCCAGCGCGCGGCCAGCCGCGGGTCGTCATCTTCTTCTCCAACGGCTCCTTTGACGGAATCATCAGCAGGTACGCCGCGTCCGCCAAGGCCTGAGCGGCCGCCTACTGAGCCTGCTTCGCCACCTTGAATTCGGCGGGGCTCTGCCCGGCGGGGAGTGCCAAGAGGTCGTAGTCGTGGTGGCCGTTGATCGTGACGGTCGCGAAGCTGCCGACCTCGAGCTCCCGGGGCACGTAGACGCGCCCGTCGATATCCGGCGCATCGGCCTCGCCGCGCGCGACCCCGGGCTCGTCCACGAGGACCTTGAGGGTCTTCCCGACGCTTGCGGCGCTCACGGCGCCGGCGATCTCCTTCTGAAGCGCCATGACCCGGTGCCAGCGGCGCTCCTTGTCCTTGGACGGGACCTGCCCGGGCATCTTGGCCGCCCGGGTTCCCTCCTCCTGGGAATAGCGAAACACCCCGAGCCTCTCGAACCTGGCCTCCCTGACGAATTCGCAGAGCGTGTCGATGTCGGCCTCCGTCTCGCCGGGGAAGCCGACGATGAAGGTCGTCCTAAGCGCGATCCCAGGGATGCCCGCGCGTATTCGCCGGACAAGGTCCCTGATGTAGTCGCCGCCGGTCTCCCGCTGCATGGCCGACAGCATCCGGTCGCTGATGTGCTGCAGCGGCATGTCGACGTACCGCGCCACCTTCGGGCACTCGGCGATGGTCCGGATGAGCTCGTCGCTCCAGTGCGCCGGATGGGTGTAGAGAATGCGGATCCAGAAGTCGCCCTCGATTGCGTTCAGCGCCCGCAGCAGGGAGGTGAGCGCGGCGCCTCTCGAGGAATCCACCTGGGTTCTCGGGTTCGGCCGCTCGTCCCACGTGTCCATCCCGAAGAAGGTCGTGTCCTGAGAGATGAGATTGATCTCCTTGACTCCCTCCGCGATGAGCTGCCGGGCCTCGGCGACGACGCTGTCGACCGTCCGGCTCCGGTGACGTCCGCGGATCTGCGGAATGATGCAGAAGGTGCACGGGTGGTTGCAGCCCTCCGCGATCTTCACGTAGGCAAAGTGGGGGGGCGTGAGCCTGAACCTGGGCGTGTTGTAGTCCGGGATGAACGTCGAGCGCGGCGT
>CAYQOH010000050.1:0-15092 GCA_964419075.1 uncultured Opitutaceae bacterium
AGCCCATGAAGCGGTGCAGGCCCCCCAGGCCGAGGATCAGCTCGCTCCCGGGCCTCAGGTTCAGGTGGTACGTGTTCCCGAGGATTATCTGGGCGCCTATCTCGCGCAGATGGACCGGCGTGACGGCCTTCACCGTGCCCTGCGTGCCGACCGGCATGAACACGGGCGTCTCGACCGTGCCGTGGAGCGTCGCGAGCCGTCCGCGGCGGGCGGCGGTCGCAGGATCCTTCCCGAGTAATTGAAAGTGACTTGCCATAGGCGCCCATAGAGCCTACCCGCACCCTTGACCCCCCTGTCAATGGCAGGTCAACTATCACAAAGTGCTTCTCGTCATCGATAACTTCGATTCCTTCACCTACAACCTCGTCCAGTACTTCGGTCAGCTGGGCGTGGAGCAGAGGGTATTCAGGAACAACGAGATCACGCCTTCGCAGGCCCTGGCCCTCAATCCCGACCGCGTGCTCCTGTCCCCCGGCCCGTGTTCGCCCCGCGAGGCGGGGGTGACCCTAGACATGATCGGGGCCTTCGCAGGGAGGAAGCCCATCTTCGGCGTGTGCCTCGGCCACCAGGCGGTCGGGCATTTCTACGGCGGGCACGTGGTCCGGGCCGACAGGCTGATGCACGGCAAGACCTCGCCGATCTCGCACCGCAACACCGATTTGTTCAAGGGCCTGCCCCAGGGATTCGCCGCAACGCGCTATCACTCGCTCCTGGTGGAACGCGCAACGTTCCCGAAGGAGCTAGAGATCACCGCCGAGACCGCCGAGGGCGAGGTCATGGGCCTGCGCCACAGGTCCCTTCCAATCTGGGGCGTCCAGTTCCATCCCGAGTCGATCGCGACGGAGGGCGGCATGAAGATCCTGCAGAACTTCCTCGAGCTCAACTAACCCCGATTAACCCCATGCGCTGCCCCAAGTGCACTTCGATTGAGGACAAGGTGATCGACTCCCGCATCAGCAAGGAGGGCAACACCATCCGCAGGCGCCGCGAGTGCCTCGAATGCGGCCACCGGTTCACCACAACCGAGACCCTCGTCCTCGACGGCATGGTGGTCATCAAGCGGGACGGCCGGCGCGAGGAGTTCGACCGCGAGAAGCTGGTCCACGCGGTGCGCGCGGCGTGCCACAAGCGCCCGGTCGACTTGGAGCAGATCACGATGCTGGTCGAGGACGTCATCGATGCGATCGAGGCGAGGTTCGAGAACGAGATACCGTCGCAGGCCATCGGCGAGGGCGTCATGCAGCGCCTGCGGACGGTCGACCAGGTCGCCTACGTGCGCTATGCCAGCGTCTACAAGGAGTTCCGCGACGTATCGGAGTTCATGAGCGAGATCAGCGCGCTGGGTAAGCCGAAGAAATGACGATGGACCGCGACGAGCTTCGTCGCCTGCACTACATCAACGCGCTCTTCGCGCATGTAACCGGCAAGGACCTCTTCCTGGCGAACCAGATCAAGTCCGCGATCACGTTCACCCTCGCGGACCTCGAGGCCCAGACGGCGGCGGACCCCACCCTGGCGTCCACGTATTCGGAGGCCTTCAACGCCGCGGCCGCGCGGCTCCTCGAGAAGCTCCACTCGCAGCTGCCGCGCCACGGCTTCTTCCACTGGGACGCCTCAAAGACGCTCCAGTCGGGAACGCTCCTCTTCGCGCGGGCCGAGGTCATGGCCGGCCTTCGGACGCTGGCCCCCTTCCGCGAGTCCACGCTGCTCATCACCAACCTGCGGCCCGCCGTCCTGCCCCCGGAGCGGCGCGAGACGCAGCGCCGGCGCAAGGAATACACCGAGCTGCTCGAGTTCCTGCGCGAGCTGACGGCGGCCCGCTCCCCCTCGGGCTCCGACCTCACACTCCTGTTCTTGTGACGCGCCCCGAAACGCGCAAGCTCCCACCGGAAGGGACACCCCAATGACCAAGACGCTCTTTCAGAAAATCATCGACCGGGAGATCCCCGCGAAGATCGAGCACGAGGACGCGCGCTGCATCGTGATCCACGACATCCAGCCCCAGGCGCCCGTCCACCTGCTGATCATCCCAAAGAAGCCGATCCCGCGCCTGGCCGAGGCCGACCCGGCGGACGAGGCGATCCTCGGCCACCTGCTGATCGTCGCCGGCGAGATGGCCGGCAAGCTGAAGCTCGAGCGGGGCTTCCGGCTCGTCGTCAACAGCGGCCCCGATGCCAGCGAGAGCGTGCCCCACGTGCACGTTCACCTGCTTGCCAGGCGCCAGATGGGCTGGCCCCCGGGCTAAGGCCCGCCGCGCGGCCTAGGGCGGCCCGCCCGCGGGCCCGCCTCCCGCAGCCGGCGCCGGCCGCAGGCCCCCGAGGTACTGGAGCTCCTGCAGGACGTCCTCCACGCGCGTCAGGAGCGTCGCGCCGTCCCGGATGAGCTGGTTCGGCCCGGCGCTCGTCGACAGGTCGATGCGGCCCGGCACGGCAAAGAGCAGCCGGCCCTGCTCGCCCGCGAACTTCGCGGTGGACATCGCCCCGCCCCACAGGTCGCTCTCGACCACCACGACGGCCTCGCAGACGCCGGAGATGACACGACTGCGCATCGCGAAGGAGTCCTTGTCGACGGAGCGCCCGAACGGGAACTCGGAGAGGACCGCCCCGGTGTCGGCGATCCGCCGGTAGAGGCCCAGGTTCTCCGGCGGGTGGATCACGTCTATCCCGGTGCCGAGGACCGCGGCCGTCCTGCCCCCTGCGGAGAGGGCGCCCTCGTGCGCCGCGGTGTCGACCCCCCGCGCCAGCCCGCTCACGACGCAGAAGCCCCGCTGCCCGAGCTCGGCGCCCAGGCGCCTCGCCACGCTCTGCCCGTAGGCCGTGGCCCGGCGGCTCCCCACGATGGCGACGCAGGGGCCGTCAAGCGCGTAATTACCTTTTCGATACAGGCCGACGGGGGGATCGTGGATCTCGCGGAGGAGCCTCGGGTAGCCCGGATCTCGCGGGACGACAAACGCGACGCCGCTGCGCTGCATCCTGTCCTCCTCCTTGGCGGGGTCGAAGTGAGCCCGCCAGTCGCGGACCGCGCTGACCGCGTCCGGGCGCGCCCCGAGAACGGCCTCGAGACGCCCGCGGTCGGCCGACAGCGCCGCGCGCGGGTCGCCGCCAAAGGCCCCGAGAAGCCGGTTGAGGCCGACCGTGCCGATCCCCGGCAGCGCATTGAGCGCCAGGTATGCCTGCTTCTCGGTCAGCTCCCTTGGCATGCCGCTCACTCTCGCAGGGCCGGCGCAAGGAAGTCGAGGAGCTGAAGGGTCCGGACGGCCGCCTGCCCGTGGGCGCGGGCGAGCCCGTCCGCCGCCATCCCGTGCCACATCGCGGCCCGGCAGGCGGCCGCAAGGGACTCGCCCGGCGCCTGCGCGAGGAGGCCGCCGGCCAGGCCCGCGAGAAGATCCCCGCTTCCGCCGCGGGCAAGGACCGGCCCTCCGCAGAGGCAGTGGTAGACCGCCTCCCCCGCGGACACCCGGGTGAGCGGCCCCTTTGCGATCACGGCGCCCCGGACCGCCCGGCAGAGCCCCCGGAGGTCCTTCCCCTCGGAGATGCGCTCGAACTCGCCCGCGTGGGGCGTCAGTATCCTCGGCGCCGTCCCCGCCCGAACGATATCGGCCTGCAGGGCGTCGGCGTCGATCAGGAGCGGCACGGGGGAGCCCCGGACCACGCCCATCGCCAGCGAGAGGGTTTCCGGCTCACGGCCGAGGCCCGGGCCGATCGCCAGCGCCGTCGCGCGCGCTCCAACCTCCAGGATCTGCGCAAGCCCCCCGAGCGCCAGCCCGCCCGCGGGCGTCTCGGCCAGGCCGACCCACATGGCCTCGGGGGCGCGCGCCGCGAAGGCCGGCGCCAGTCGCTCGGGCACGAACGCAGTGACGAGGCCTGCGCCGCTGCGCAGCGCAGCCAGGGTCGCCATCAGGACGGCGCCCGGGTAGCTCCGGGAGCCTCCGACAATCACCAGGTGCCCTTGAGAGCGCTTGTCGGACGAGGCGGGCCTCAGCCCGGCCAGCGCCCCGAGTACCGACGGCAGGATCACGCGGTCCCCTCCCGGGGCGGGGCCGGCCTCGCCGTCGCCCTCGCCGAAGAAGCCGAGGTCAAGGTAGCGCGCACGCCCGGCGTTCGAGCAGCCGATGAGGGGCGCTTTCACCGAGCCCGTGGCGTAGGTGAAATCCGCCCGGAACGCCCCGGGCTCCGAGAGGCCGGTCGGAAGGTCGACGGAGGCCCGGAACCGGATCCGGCACCCATCGGCCGCGGCAATCGCGGCACGCGCCTCCGCGGGAAGCGGCGGCCGGTACTGGTAGCCGAAGATCCCGTCCAGGCACAGGTCGTAGTCGGGCGCCAGTGCGTCGGAGTCGGCGGCGTGCGCGCGCCCGCGGCACGCCTCGGAAAGGTCCCTCCACGCCCGCGCGGCAAGCGGACGGAGCGCCCTCGCGCCGAAGGCAAACACGACGTCCGCGGTGGATCCCAGGGAGCGCTCGAGCACCTCCCTGGCCGCAATAAGGGCATCCCCGGCATTGTTGCCCTTGCCCGCAAGGACGAGCAGCCGTCCCGCGGCCGGGAAGCCGCCGATCTCCCGGAAATCCCGGAGCGCGGCGTCCGCGGTCGAGCGGCCGGCACGCTGCATCGCGCCCCATTCCTGGCGCTCCTGGCCGCCAAAGAGGTGGGCCTCGAGCGCGCGGGCCTCGTCGACGGAGACGACCGGGTGGCTGGGAATGGCGGGGCTCGGCATGGAGGGTCCTATTTTCCGTCGTCCGGGCGGGGCGCCGGCGGGGAGGGCGACGTCGGCGCCAGCGACTGGCGCATCCCCTCTCCGATCGCCTTCCACTTCTCCTTGCCCACCTCGCCGAGCCACTCCTCGCGCTGGCGCGCGGTCTCGGTGAACTGGAGCGGGGAATCCTCGGGCACCCCGTGCGTGAGGACGAGGCGGGAGAGGCTTGTGATGGACCGGAAATAGCATTCTTCCCCGACGCGGGTCACCTCGTAAAACTCGGAGTAGCTCTTCGTGTCCGGGCTCCAGAGCGCGACCTCCGCCGTGCCGTCGCTCCATACCGCGTACCGGCCCCACACGGCGAAGACGGCCTCGATCGTGGTGAGCCGGGGCGCCTCGGGCGCCCGGGTCGGCGCCGGGGCCTCCTCGGGTGGCGCCGGGCGCGGCGCGCTCTCGGCGGCACGCCTCGGAAGCGCAAGGACGAAGAGGGCGCCGAGCACGAAGCCGAGCGTCACCCACGAGGGGACCGGCGACGGCTTGCGCGGGGCCGGCTCCAATGGCGTGTCGTCGTCCATCTGGCGGTCTCCCCGGGCCCTAGGCCCTCACGAGGGCGGCTATGGCGATCGCGACCAGGTCGGTGTGCGAGAGGGTGAGCATGACCTGCGTCGCCCCGGCGTCCCTGAGGAGCCCCATCCCCTTCTCGTCCAGCCGGACCAGGGGCTGGTGGCGGGGCCCGTGGTACACGGAGACGGACCGCCATCCCAGCTCCGAGCCTATGCCCGTGGTGAAGCACTTGGAGACGGCCTCCTTCGCCGCGAATCTCGCGGCCAGGTGCTTGTGGGGGTACGCCATCCGGGCGCAGTACTCGCGCTCCTCGTCCGTGAACACGCGCGCTAGGAAGCGATCGCCCTGCCGCTCGAGGATGCCGCGGATCCGATCCACCTCGATGACGTCGGCGCCGAGGCTGATCAGAACCCCGCCGGGGGGCATGTCCAGCTTCATGGATTCATCCGCGCCTTCATCTCGCGCACGGCCTCCTCGATTCCGGTGAACAGCGCGCGGCAGAGGATGCTGTGCCCGATGTTCAGTTCGTTCAGGTGCGGGATCGTCCGGACCTCGGCGATGTTCACGTAGTTGATCCCGTGCCCCGCATTGACCTTGAGCCCGAGCTGGCGGGCCTGGACCGCGCCGAGCCTGAGCCGCTGGAACTCGGCCGCCCTGCGCTCCGTCCCGTAGGCGTTGGCGTAGGCTCCGGTGTGGAGCTCGACCACGGGCGCGCCCACCTTCGCGGACAGCTCGATCTGGCGCTCGTCGGGATCGATGAAGAGGCTGGCCTCGATCCCCGCCGCCGCCATCGCCGCCACGCAGGCCCTGATCTTCTGGGCGCCGCCGGCGACGTCGAGCCCCCCCTCGGTCGTGACCTCCATCCGGTTCTCCGGGACGACGCACACGGCCTGCGGCCGCAGCTTGAGCGCGAGGTCAATCATCGCCTGCGTGCACGCCATCTCGAGATTGAGCCTCGTGGACACCGCCTCCCGGAGCCGCCAGACGTCCCTGTCCTGGATGTGCCTGCGGTCCTCCCGCAGGTGGACCGTGATCCCGTCGGCTCCCGCACGCTCGGCCCGCTCGGCAAGCGCGACCGGGTCGGGCTCAACGGCCCCGCCCGGTGCGCCTGCGGCATCCCTGTAGCGGGCCTGCCGCAGGGTCGCGCCGTGGTCGATGTTCACCCCGAGGAGGATCACGCCCCCATCTAAGCAAGGTTCGGCTCCCCGGCCAACCTTCAAAACGACCCTAAATGTCGATCCGCTTGCGGTAGACGACCTGGGTCTTGAACGGGAGGTACCCGAGCGCCGGGTAGAAGGCGTGGCTCTCCACCCGCTTCGCATTGCTGCGCACCACGATCGTTTCCGCCGAGATCTCGCGCGCCCAGGTCTCGGCGACCGCCACAAGGCACCGGCCGACCCCGCGCCGGCGCATGGCCTGCGACACGACGAGGCCGACAATCTCGACCCGCGGGCCCGACTCGACGGCAACGGTCGTGTGGGCCTGGAGCCAGCCGCAGACGGAGCCCGACCCCGCCACGGCCACCACGACGCGCTGGTCGTCGCGCCCGAGGACCGCGCGGAGCCTCTCGCGCACCCCCTCCACCTCGGCCGGATACCCGAGCTCCCGGGAGAGCCGTGCGACGGCGGGCGCGTCCCCCAGCTTGGCCGCGCGCACCTTGAAGTTCATGGGGGAACCCGGCCGCCGGGGCGGCGCTACCGCCGCCTCCGCGGTTCGGCGGAGGTTCAGACGCGCTGGTCCATCGGGATGTAATCCCTCTTGACCGGGCCGACGAAGATCTGCCGTGGCCGGTAGATCCGGCCCTTGGGGTTCGAGGCAACCTCGCGCCAGTTCGCGATCCATCCCGGGGTCCGCCCGATCGCAAAGATCACGGTGAACATGCTCGTCGGGATCCCGAGCGCCCTCATGATGATCCCGCTGTAGAAATCGACGTTCGGGTAGAGCTTGCGGGAAAGGAAGTAGTCGTCCTTGAGCGCCGCCTGCTCGAGGTTGCGCGCGATGTCGAGCAGCGGGTCGTTGATCCCGAGCTTCTTGAGCACGTCCTCGCAGGCCTTCCCGATGATCTTCGCGCGCGGGTCGAAGTTCCGGTACACGGCGTGCCCGAAGCCCATGAGGCGGTTCGCCTTCGTTCCCATCTTCGCCGCGGCGATGAACCGCGTGCCGTCGTCGCCCTCGTCGTGGATCGCCTGGAGCATCTGGACGACCCCCACGTTCGCGCCGCCGTGCAGCGGCCCGGAGAGGGCGCAGATTCCGGCGGATAGGGACGTGAAGAGATTGGCCGCGCTCGAGCCGACCGTCCGGACGGTCGAGGTGGAGCAGTTCTGCTCGTGGTCCGTGTGCAGCAGGAGCACCAGGTTGAGCGCGCGCGCCACCTCGGGCTCCGCGATGTACTCGGTGTACGGCTCCGAGAACATCATGTGCAGGAAGTTGTCGCAGAAGGGCAGCTCCTGCTTCGGGAACACGTAGGGCAGGCCCTTCTGGTAGCGGTAGATCATCGCCCCGAAGGTCCGGATCTTCGAGATCGCGATCGCAGCCGCCAAGTCGAAGTTGACCAGGTCCCGCTCGAAGTTGTTCGTCGCCAGCTGCGGGTAGTGGGCGGCGAGCGCGGCGACGATCGACGAGAGCATCGCCATCGGGGGAGCGCTGGTCGGGAACCCCTCGAAGATCTTCTGCATCTGCGTCTCGATCGCGGCGTTCTGGCGCAGCTTCATCCCGAATTCCTTGCGCTTCACCTTGTTGGGCAGCTCGCCGTAGATCACCAGATAGGCGGTCTCCACGAAGTCGCTCGAGTTCGCCAGCTGCTCAATCGGGATCCCGCGGTGGCGAAGGATCCCGTTCTCCCCGTCCAGGAAGGTGATGGAGCTTTCGCAGGAGCCCGTGTTGCCGTAGCCTTGGTCGTAGCAGATGAATCCCGTGTCGGCCCTCAGTTTGCGCGTGTCGATCGCCTTTTCCCCCTCGGTGCCCACCATCACGGCGAGCGGATACTCCTTATCGTCAATCTTCAGTGAGGCGTTGTGGGGCATGGCAATACGAGCGAAGCTAGAAACGGGCCGCTTGCAAAGAAAAGTTCGGTTCGACCCAATGAAATCGGGCTCCTTATCGGGAGATTAGACGGGCTGCGCGGCCGTCGCTGCGAAGCTCCTGTAGAGGCGCAGCCCCTTGGCCTGGCTCTTCTCCGGGTGGAACTGGGTCGCGAACAGCTGCCCGCGGCCGATCGCCGCCACGAACGGGGCTCCGTAGTCGCACTCGGCGAGGATGATGCTGCGGTCCGCAGGGACGCAGTGGTAGCCGTGGACGAAGTAGAATGACTCGCCGTCGTCGGCAAGCCCCTCGCGAAGCGGGCTTGCGAGCTGCCTGAACCGCACGGTGTTCCACCCCATGTGCGGCACCTTGAAGGGCGGGGGAAGCCTGAAGCGGACGACCCTGCCGGCGACAATGCCGAGCCCCTTGACGTCCCCCTCCTCCGACTCGTCGAACAGCGCCTGCATCCCCAGGCAGACGCCCAGGAACGGCCGGTCCAGCCTAATCCATTCCCTCACCGTGGAGTCCAGGCCGGAGGTCCGCAGCGAGAGCACGCAGTCGCGCAGCGCGCCGACCCCGGGGAGCACGAGCCCCTCCGCGCCGGATCCGTCGACCTCCGCGGGCGTGCGCACGACGACGGGCCGCGCGCCGACGGCCTCCAGCGCCTTGGTGACACTGCGCAGGTTGCAGATGCCGGTGTCGATGACGGCGATCGGCGCGCTCATCGAGTGCCCCTCAAAGGCTGCCCTTGGTGGAGGGAAGGAGGTTTGCCGCCCTGGGCTCGATCTGCGTGGCGGCGTCCAGCGCCTTCCCCAGGCCCTTGAAGACGGCCTCCGCAATGTGGTGGGGCTCCTCGCCGTAGAGCAGCTCCACGTGCACGTTGGCGCCGAGCGCGTTGCTGAATGCGCGGCAGAACTCCTTCACAAGAACCAGATTGAAGTCCCTCACGAACATCGACTGCGCCTCGACCCGGTACTCGAGGTGCGGGCGTCCGCCCACGTCGACCACGACCCTGGCGAGCGACTCGTCCATCGGCAGGATGAAGAAACCGTACCGCCGGATCCCCACCTTCTCGCCCAGCGCCTTCTTGAAGGCCTGACCGAGGACGAGCCCGACGTCCTCCACCGTGTGGTGGTAGTCGACGTCGACGTCGCCCTTCGCCCGGATCGTAAGGTCAAAGAGCCCGTGCTTGGCGAACAGGGTCAGCATATGGTCGAAGAACGCGACCCCGGTGCCGATCTTCGACTCGCCCGTTCCGTCGATCGCGAGCGAGATCGATATGTCCGTCTCAGCCGTCTTGCGGGAGACGGCCGCTATGCGTTTGGAGGTGCCTTTAGCCATGCGTCGAGGGTGTCATCGAGGACGAGCATCTCGTCATCGGAGCCGACGGTGATCCGCAGACACGAGGCGGTCAAGGCGTCGCTCGGAAAGTGCCGCACCAACACCTTGCGCGAGCAGAGGAAATCGTAGGCGCTCCTGGCGACGCCGGGACCCGTGCGGCCCTGGGCGTCCCGGGGCTCCGTGCAGATGAAGTTCGTCTCGGAGGGAAAGGTGAACCATCGGCGCTTCTCGGCCCAACGTCCTGCGTAGCAGTCCCTTGTAGCCTTGATCCTGTCCACGACGCCCCGGTAGTACTCGGGATCGCCCAGGGCGGCGAGCGCCGCGGCCTGCGAGAGCCGGCTCACGTTGTAGCTGTCGCGAACCTTGTCGATGAGTTCGATCACCTCGGCGCTGGCCAGCGCGTACCCGACCCGGATGCCGGCGAGCGCGTAGGCCTTGGAGAGGGTCCTCACCACCACGAGGTTCGGGTGACCCGCGAGGAGCTCCACGGCGTTCTCGCGCGCAAAGGCAGCGTACGCCTCATCCACGACGACGATGCCGCGGAAGCCGTCGAGGATCCGCGCAATGGCGGTGTTCGGGAATCCCACGCCGGTCGGCGCATTGGGCGAGGTGAGGAAGAACACCCGGGCCCCTGAGGCGTTGATGGCGTCGACCGGCAGGCGCATGGTCCGGTCCAGCAGGACCGCGGAGGCGGTCCCGTCCTGAATCCCGACCAGGACCGGGTACAGCGAATACCCCGGAAGCGTCAGCGCCGCCGACGCCTCCGGCCCGCAAAAGCAGCGGACGAGCAGGTTCAGGATGTCGTCCGAACCGTTGCCGATGCAGACATTCGCGGGCTCCAGGCCGTGCATGAGCGCAACCGCCCTCCTCAGGGGCGCGCTCCTTGGATCGGGATAGAGCCGGAGCGCCGCGCCGTCGGCGCCCAGCTCCCGCCTCACGGCCTCCACCACCCTGGGGCTCGGCGGGTACGGGCATTCGTTCGTGTTCAGTTTCACCCATCCGGGCTCGGCGGGCTGAATGCCCGGCGTGTAGGCGTGGAGCTTCGACACATGGGCGAGCGCAAGCCGCCCGGGGCCCGGCGCCGTCATCTTGAGCGAGCCCGCCCGAGGCGCATCGCAGCCGAACGCCCGTGGGCGTCCAGCCTCTCCATGGCGGACAGCGCCGCCACGGTCGGTGCCGCCCTGCGCACGCTGTCCGGGCCGTAGCGAAGGATGCTCGTGCGCCGCAAGAAGTCGGCCACGCGCAGGCCGCTTGAGAAGCGGCCCGCCCCGCCGGTCGGAAGCACGTGGCTCGGGCCCGCCGCAAAATCGCCCAGGACCGTCGGCGTCGAGTTGCCGACCATGATCGCCCCCGCCGTCGTCACCGCCTTCACAAGACCCGCCGCCGCGCCGGCGCGCACCAGGAGTTCGAGGTGCTCGGGCGCCACCCGGTTGGCGACCGCGGCGGCCTCGGCAAGGCCCGCCACCTCGATCGCGAGAAACCCTTCGTCCAGGACCCTGCGGATCTTCTGCGCCCGCGCGAGGCCGGGCAGCTGCCTCTCGATCTCGGCGGCCACGCCGGCGATGATCCCACGCGAGGTCGCCACCAGGTAGATCTTCTCGCGGCCCGAGCCGTGCTCGGCCTGGGAGAGCAGGTCGGCAGCGGCGAAGTCCAGCCGGGCGCTCGCGTCCGCGATGACCATCACCTCGCTCGGGCCCGGGAGCAGGTCGACGCCCACCAATCCAAACACCTGGCGCTTCGCCTCGCACACGTACGCGTTTCCGGGCCCGAAGATCTTGTCCACCGGGGGAATGCTCTCCGTGCCATAGGCCATGGCCCCGATGGCCTGGACGCCTCCAATGCGGTAGACCTCCCCTATCCCGGCCAAGTCAAGCGCGGCAAGCAGGTCCGGGGCCACGCGGCCGCCCGCGCCCGAGGGTGTGAACACCGCGATCTCCGGGCAGCCCGCGAGCCTCGCGAGCGTGGCCGTCATCAGGACCGTCGAGACGAGCGGCACCTGGCCCCCCGGCACGTAGATGCCGACGCGACGTATCGGGTCGAACTTCTCCCCCACGAGGGCCCCGTGGCGGTTCCTTGCGGACCAGTCGGCGGGGAGGGTTCTGCGGTTGAAGCTCTCAACCGAGGCATTCGCGGAGCGCAGGGCCCGCCGGCGCCCGGGGTCCAGGCCCCTCGAGGCGGCCGTGATCTCGCGGGCGCCAACCCTGAACACGCCGGGCTTGAGCTTCGCCCCGTCAAACTTGCGCGCGTAGCGCGCCACCGCGGCATCGCCCCGTCTGCGGATGTCGGAAAGGATCGCGGCAACGGCCCTGGAGACTTCCGCGGAAACGGCGGCACCGCGGCAGAACGCGGCCAAGTCGGAGTCGAATCGCTTCGACGCAAAGGCGAGCGTGCGCACGGCCTACTTCTTCGGGACCGCGCCCGCGGCCGGGACCGCCTTGGGCGCCAGTGGGCTCGGGGCCGCAAACAGGTCGGGGTTGAGCGGCTCGTTGAGCACGATGCTGTCGAACGTGACCGTCGTCACCTCGTCCTTGCCCGAGGGCGTCTTGTGGGAACTCACGATCCTCTTGGGAAACCGCACCCCGTCCACGCGGATCTCGCCGCTCTCGCGGAAGGTCTCGGTTCCCCTGACGGTCATCACAAGGCGGCCGGTGTCGCGGTCGAAATAGCGTTCGTAGACGGCATTGGCGCCGTGGGTGAATGCCACGCGCTCGCAGTCGACGCCGTCGACGGTGGCGGGGCCCTTGTCCTCGACGGCGCCCCCCGCCGGGACACGATAGTAGTAGAGGTTCTCCCACGTGTCCGCCCGAAGCGACTTGATCTCGGCCGGCTGCAGCCACGTCAGGCGGGCCTTCCTCGGATCGGCGTTGTCCTTGAGCAGGTCCCACGCGTCATAGCCGTCGAGGACCGTCGTCCTGCTCACCTTGGTCCCGCGGACGACTTGGTGCTGCCGCAGGGGCTTTGCGAGGGTCAAGTCGAGCGACACGTGCTCAGGCACCTTGTCGGCGCGGTCGGGATCCAGGCGGTCGATGGACCCCACGTAGTGAATGGACTGGATGGCGTCCAGGGTCGATTGCGGCCCGAGATAGGCCCTGGCAAGCCCGACCACGGCGGGTTCGGCCCGCGCTGCCGGAGCCAGGAGCGCCATCAGACAGGCAAGGAGGCCGGAGGCCGCTTTGGACATGCGCTTATAGTCAGCCATAACCGGCGCAAGGTCGAAGGAAAATCACTCCCATTCGATCGTGGCGGGAGGCTTTGAGCTCACGTCGAACACCACCCGCGAGACCCCCCTGACCTCGTTGGTGATCCTTCCCGAGATCTTCTGCAGGAGGTCGTAGGGAAGGCGCGTCCAGTCGGCCGTCATCGCGTCCGTGCTTTCGACAATCCGGAGCGCAATGACATAGGCGTAGTTGCGCTCGTCCCCCACCACGCCGACCGACTTGACCGGGAGAAAGACGCAGAACGACTGCCAGACCTTCCAGTACCACCCGCTCGACATCATCTCTTCCTGGAGGATCGCGTCAGCCGAGCGGAGGATCTCAAGGTTGCCCTCCGTGATCGGGCCGATCACCCGGACGCCGAGGCCGGGCCCGGGGAAGGGCTGGCGCCAGACGACCTCCCGCGGGAGGCCGAGCGCGCTTCCCACCCGTCGCACCTCGTCCTTGAAGAGCTCCCTCAGCGGCTCGAGCAGCTTCAGCCTCATGCGGGCGGGTAGCCCGCCGACGTTGTGGTGGCTCTTGATGAGGGCGGCCGGATTGTCGCCTATCGCCACGCTCTCGATGATGTCGGGGTAAAGCGTGCCCTGGGCGAGGAAGTCGGCGTGTCCTATCTTCTTCAGGGACTTCTCGAACACGTCGATGAAGGTCTTGCCGATGATCTTGCGTTTCTTCTCGGGCTCCTCGACGCCCTTGAGCATCCGCAGGAACAGGGCCGAGGCGTCGACAACCCTTAGGTCTATCTTGAAGTGCCTCTTGTAGAGCGACTCGACGGTCGCCCGCTCGTCCTTGCGCAGGAGCCCGTTGTCGACGAACACGCACGTGAGCTGGCGGCCGATAGCCCTGTGGATCAGGGCCGCGGCCACCGAGGAATCAACGCCCCCGGAAAGGCCGAGGATCACCCGGGACCCGCCCACGGCGTCGCGGATCTCCTCCACCGCGTGCTCGATGAAGTCCTGCGTCGTCCAGTCCTGCCTCGCGCGGCAGACCCCCGCCAGGAAGTTGAGGAGAACCTCGATGCCCCGCTCCGTGTGGAAAACCTCCGGATGGAACTGTATCCCGTAGAAGCCCTTCCGGTAGTTCTCGATGACCGCGAAGGGCGAGTTCTCCGTGCTGCCTATGGCGGTGAACCCGGCTGGGAGCTTCATCAGCTTGTCGCCGTGTGAATTCCAGACACGGAGCTTCCTCGGCAGGCCCGCGAACAGCCGCCCGCGGCGGTGCACGGTCAGCGTCCCGTGCCCGTACTCCCTGCGCTCCCCCCTTGCGACCTTCCCCCCCAGCATGTGGCCCATGAGCTGCAGGCCATAGCAGATCCCCAGGACAGGCACCCCGATCTCGAAGATCTTCGGATCCGGTATCGGCGCATTCGCCGAGAAGACCGAGCTCGGGCCGCCCGAAAGGACGATCCCGATCACGCCGTCCGCGCGCAGCCTCTCCGCGGGCGTCGAGAAGTGGTAGATCTTCGAGTAGACCTGGCACTCGCGGATCCGCCTTGCGATCACCTGCGTGTATTGCGATCCGAAATCGAGGACTGCGATGGTCTGAGGCATTTGCGGCTTGAAAAGAGGAGAAGAAGAATCCGGGACGGGCGCCCAATCGCAAGTTAGAACCTCAGCCTGGCGTTCTCGTGGCCGCACCTCGGGCACGCGCACAGCTCGGTTCCCTGGCTGGCGGTGTAGAGCCTGTCGCACCGGATGCAGTGGAACGTCGTCCTGCGCCGCTCCCGGTCGAAACGCATGCGGTCCTGCCGGTCATAGAAGAGCCACAGGCCGAGGAAGACCGCGGCGACGAGCACGCAATAGATGACGGCGGCTGCGGGGAGCTCGAACATCAGGGCCGAAGCTGAACAAGAAACGCGCCGAAGGTAAACTTCGACGCGTTGGAGGGGTCGGGGCCGGCGCCGGAGGGCTCAGCTCTTGGCTTCGCCCTCGGCCGCGGAGGGCTTTTCCGCAGCGGGGGCCGCCTCGACCGCCGGAGCCGCCTGCGCGGCTGCCGCCGCCTTTGGCTTGCGGCGTCCCTTGGAGGAGGACTTCTTGCCCTTCGACTTCTTGTAGCCGGTGTCATCCGCCTTGACGAACTCGATCAGCGCCATCTCGGCGGCGTCGCCCAGGCGCTGGGGCCCGAGCTTGTAGATTCGGGTGTAGCCCCCGGCGCGGTTGGCGAAATCCTTGTACTTTTCGTTGAAGAGAAGCGTCACGGCATCCTCGTCGCGGATGTCGCGCAGCACGAGGCGGCGCAGGTGGACGGCGTCCTTCTTCTCGGACT
>CAYQOH010000051.1:0-14893 GCA_964419075.1 uncultured Opitutaceae bacterium
TCGTGGGCTCGTCGAGCAGGATCAGGTTCGCCCCGGACTTGAGCAGGCGCGCCAGGTGGACGCGGTTGCGCTCGCCTCCCGAGAGGATCCCGACCTTCTTCTGCTGGTCGGGGCCCGTGAAGCCGAACTGCGCGCAGTAGGCGCGCGCGTTCACCTCGCGCCCCGCCATCCTGAGGATCTCCTCTCCGCCGCTTATCGCCTCGTAGATCGTGGACTCGCCGGGAAGCGAGTCGCGGGACTGGTCCACGTGGGCGATCTTTACGGTTTCGCCGACGCGGAGCGTCCCACCATCGGGGTTCTCGGCCCCGGTGATGAGCCTGAAGAGCGTGGTCTTTCCGGCACCGTTCGGGCCGATGACGCCGACGATCCCGCCCGGCGGCAGCGAGAACGTGAGGCCCTCGAAGATGAGGTTGTCGCCGTACGCCTTGGAGAGGTCCTTTGCCTCGACGACGAGCGTGCCGAGCCGCGGACCGGCGGGGATCAGGATCTCGAACTCCTTCTCCTTCTCCTGCACGTTCTCCCTGAGCATCGACTCGTAGGCGGTGATGCGCGCCTGCGACTTCACGCGGCGCGCGACGGCCGACTTGCGGATCCACTCGAGCTCGCGCGCCATCGCCTTCTGGCGCCGGTCCTCGGTCCGCTGCTCGACGGCGAGGCGCTTCTGCTTCTGCTCAAGCCACGACGAGTAATTCCCTTTCCAAGGGATCCCGTGCCCGCGGTCGAGCTCGAGGATCCACTGCGCAACGTTGTCCAGGAAGTAACGGTCATGGGTGACGGCGATCACCGTGCCCTCGTAGCGCGCCAGGTGCTGCTCGAGCCACTGGACGCTCTCTGCGTCGAGGTGGTTGGTCGGCTCGTCCAGGAGCAGGATCGGCGGCTTGCGCAGGAGCAGCCGCGCGAGCGCGACACGGCGGCGCTCGCCTCCGGAGAGGCTGTCGACCAGCTGCTCGGGCGGCGGGCATCGGAGTGCGTCCATCGCCATCTCGACATGGGGGCCCACGTCCCACGCGCCCAGGGAGTCAATCTTCTCCTGGAGCTCGCCCTGCCTCGCCATGATGGCCTCCTTGGCCGCCTCGCTCGGCGCCTCATTAAGCTCGTCCCACGTCGCGTCGTAGGCCCCGACGAGGTCAGTCAGGTGCCTGACGCCCTCCTCGACGCACTCGCGCACCGTCCGGCCCGCCTCGAGCTGCGGCTCCTGCTCAAGGAGGCCGACGTCGTAGCCCGGCTCGATGTGCACACGGCCCTCGATCTCGGTGTCGCGAAGCGCAAGGATGCGCATCAGCGACGACTTTCCGGACCCGTTGAACCCGAGGACGCCGATCTTGGCCCCGTAGAAGAACGAGAGCGAGATGTCGCGCAGGATCTCCTTCCGCTCGATCTTCTTCGAGACACCGATCATCGAGAAGATGATCTTGGGCTCTTCGGGTTTGGCCATCGGCCCACTCAAACGGCCGGGCGGCCCGCGGCAAGCCCCGCGGTCGCGCCGCGGCCGGGCGTAGGCTCCCCTGCGGGCAGCCCGAGAGGCCGAGGACCTCCCCCGCCCCGGGCTTCCGGCCTCATAATTCTGTATGGCATTTGTTCCTAATGCCTTAGGAAGGCCCGATCAATAATCGTGGGGTTTGCGCGCGCCGGCTTTGACGGCGGCCAATAAATCCTCCAGCGTGACGCGCAATGAAGTCGGTCAAGGTTCCCGCTCTTGAACTGTTCCTTCACGAGATGATTCCGCTCGCGAAGGCAATGGGTGTCGGCGTCGAGGTGAGCGACGACCGCGCGCTGGTACTCACGGCACCGAAGGAGCAGAACAAGAATTCGCTGAACACGGCGTTTGGCGGCAGCCTGGTCGCGCTCGCGACCCTGGCCGGCTACGGCGTCGTGTGGGAGCTGATGAAGGACGAGACGAAGGCCGAGAAGCCGGTGTGGCACATCGTCGTCAAGGAGAGCCGCGCGGCGTACCGGCGCCCGGTACTTGGAGATCTCCGCGCAATCTGCGAGAGACCCGCGCAGGCGGCGATCGCGGAGTTCAAGGACGCGCTCGCGCGCTACGGCAAGGCGAAGCTGAAGCTTCACGCGTCGATCATCGAGGACGGCAACGTCGCGGTCGACGTCCAGGCCGCGTTCGTCGTCTCGCGCTAATCGCGCCTGCGGGCGGGTTGCCGCGCATATCCGCGGCCGGCTGACCCCTCAGATGTGCCTCGAATCGGACTCGTCCTTCTTGACGTATCCCGATTCCTGGCGCTGGAGGTTCACCTGGTTCTTCTTCACGTAGGCTTGGAAGACGTCGTCGGCGCTCATTCCCAGAACCTGCGCAAGCGAGATCAGGAAATGGAAGAGGTCGACGACCTCCACGCGTGCGTTCTGCTCATCGAACTTCTGGTATTTGGCCCACCACTTCCACGGCACGGAATCAACAAGTTCCGCGATTTCCTGCTGCATCGCCCGGGTGTAGTTCAGGATCCATTTAGCCTTCTCCTCCTCGCTGGGGGGCGGCAGGGAGACCCCTATCCTCCGGTTGAGAGCGTCCTGCATCCTGAAGATCTCGTCGAATTTGTCCATGGGCCTCAAACGTGCGGCCGGCACCGGCGGGCGCAAGATGCAATTGGCCCCCCAGGGGAAGGGACGCTTTTGGGGTTGCCCCGGAGCGGGTTCCGGGCGAGCCTGTCCCGCTTCGGCAGTTGCGTTTGAGCGCGTTCCCATGCGCTCCGCACCGCCGGACAAAACCCGGCCGCTCCCAATCCTTGGTGAGCGCCATTACACAAAACAAAAACAAAATGACAGAAACAAACCCGTCCGGCGCACCATCCGGCCCGGCTGCCGGCACACCGGCGCCCGCGGCCAGCGCCGAGACCACCCCTGCCGGAAACTTCGGCAGCACGCGCGGATCGGGCCTGCTCCGCGGAAAGCGCCCCACGAGCGCAACGGCCCCCACAGCACACCCGGCAAAGAGCGACTACAAGCCCACCGCCGTCGAGATCATCACGCCTGAGCGTGAGTACAAGAACCCGTTCGCGGTCCAGGAACCCGAGAGCGCACCGGCCGCGCCCGAGCCCGCGGAGGCGCCCGCCGCCGCCCCGGCAGCGGCGGCTGCGCCCGAGGCGCCAGCCGCGCCCACGCCAGAGGAGCCGGCCGCGCCCGTGGAGGAAAGGCGCGAGATACAGATCCTTCCGCCAGCCGAGGCGGTTCGTCCGGCCGTCAGCTGGGAATCGCCGTCGGCGTCCCGCCAGGAAGGGGCCGCCCCGGAGCGCCCCCTGTTCCGCGCGGACCGCAGGGAGGACGTTGAGCGTGGCCCGCGGCCCGAAGGGGCCGACACCCGCTACGAGCGGCGCGAGGCCCGCCACGACCCCTATCGGGGCCAGCCGCGCGACCCGCGCGACGAGCCCGACTACCAGCCGCGGCCCCGCTATGAGCCGCGCCCGCAGGCCGGGACGGCTGCGCCGGCGCCGAAGGGCTTCTTCGGCTGGCTGAAGGGCCTGTTCGGGGGCAGCAAGGCCGCCGACGCGCCCGTCCAGCGCGAGGCCGGCTTTGGAGGCGAGCGTTATGGCGAAGGCCAGCGCCACCGCAGGCGCCACCGCGGGGGACGGGGACACGGCGGCGGACCCCAGGGCTACCGCGGCGACCAGCTTCCCCAGGGGGGGGAGCGCCTCCCGCAGGGCGGCGAGGGCGAGAACCGCGGAGGCGACCGGCCCGGCGGCAACCGGCGCAGGCGCCACCGCGGCGGACAGGGCCGCGACAGGGGTGGCCCGCGCTCGGAGGGCGCCCAAGGCGGCGGGGCCATCTGATCCGCAGAACCCGCTCCCCAAAAGTTATTCCTTGCCAATGCGCTCTCCAGGGAGCGCATTCCAAGGCGTCCGGCCCTTGCGGACGCCTTTCTCATTTTCCATGGCCGATCTCGTCGTCATCGGGGGCAAGCCCCTCTCCGGAACGGTAACCCCGTCGGGCAACAAGAACTCCGCGCTGCCGATCCTGTGCGCGACGCTTTTCACGGACGAGCCGGTCACGCTGACCAACGTCCCCGACATCACCGACCTGGACAAGCTCGTGTCGTTCTTCGAGTCCCAGGGGTCGAGGATCCGCTGGGACCGCAAGGCGGGCGTCATGCGGGTGGACCACAGCTCATTTCGGAGCACGCTCTCCAATGCGGAGCTGCCGCAGGACATGCGCTCGACCGTGCTCCTCTACCCGGCGCTTCTCAGGCGGCTGGGGCGGATCACCATCCGCTCCAACGCGAAGGGGTGCTCGCTCGGCGTGCGCGAGATCGACCCGCACCTTGACGTCCTGGCCGCGCTCGGGGCCCACGTCGAGACGGGCGACCCGCTCGCGATCAGCGCGCCCGGCGGGTTCCGGGGAGCCCGCCACTGGCTCGACTACATGTCCGTCACGGTCACGGAGAACTTCGCGATGGCGGCCTCCGTCGCCACCGGGACCTCGACCCTGATCAACGCGGCCAGCGAGCCCCATGTCCAGGACCTCTGCAAGGCGCTCGTCCTGATGGGCGCGAGGATCAGCGGCACCGGCACCAGCATGCTCACGATCGAGGGCGTCGCGGGCCTGCACGGCGCCTCGATCGCGATCGGCACCGACTACCACGAGGTGACGACCTTCCTCGCGCTCGGCGCCATCACCGGCGGCGAGGTCAGCGTCCTCAACTCGGTGCCCCAGCATTTCGACTTGATCGCCCGCTCCTTCCGCAAGCTTGGCGTCACCGTGGCGCACGAGGGCAACACGGCGGTGGTGCGCCGCGGCCAGTCCAGGGTCATCGAGGCCCCCTACACGGCGAACATGCTCCCGAAGATCGAGGCGGCCCCTTGGCCCTACTTCTCGGTGGACCTTGTTCCGCTCCTCATCGCCCTCTCGACCCGGTGCGAGGGGACGATCCACTTCTGGAACAAGGTCTATGAGAACGGCTTCTCCTGGATGCCCGAGCTCGCCAAGTTTGGCGCGCACATCCTCGTCTGCGACCCGCACCGCATCGTCGTCTTCGGCAACAGGCCGCTGCGCCCCGCGGTCGTCGACTCGCCGTACGTGATCCGCGCCGCAGTGGCGCTCACGATGGTCGCCGCCTCCATCCCGGGACGGAGTGTCGTGCGAAACGCCGAGATCATCAAACGCGCCCACCCGCGCTTCGTCGAGAACCTGCGCTCGCTGGGGGCCGAGCTGGAGTGGAGATAGCGCCATGACCTCGTCCAAGGACGCCAGGGACCCGGGCAAGGGCGTCGGGTTTGTGACCTCGGCCCTCGCCGCGCCCGTGACGCCGGCCGAGGCCGCGCTCAGGCCCCTCCTCTTCTCGGACTTCGCGGGACAGGCCAAGACGATCGAGCGCCTGCAGGTGATGGTCGGCGCCGCGAAGAAGCGTGGGGACCCGCTCAACCACATCCTCCTGTCCGGGCCTCCGGGCCTCGGGAAGACGACCCTCGCCTTCATCCTCGGCAACGAACTCGGCCGCAACGTTCGCGTGACCTCGGGGCCCGTCGTCGAGAAGGCGGGCGACCTGGCGGGGCTGCTGACGAACCTCGAGGAAGGGGACCTTCTGTTCATCGACGAGATCCACCGGATTCCGAAGACCGTGGAAGAGTACCTGTACTCGGCCATGGAGGACTTCCGGATCGACATCATGATCGACCAGGGCCCGAACGCTCGCAGCGTGCGCCTCACGCTCCCGCGCTTCACGCTCATCGGGGCCACGACGCGGGCGGGCCTCCTGACGTCCCCCCTTAGGTCCCGGTTCACCCTCCAGACGAGGCTCGACTACTACGACCGAGAGACCCTGCACTCGATCGTGCGTCGGACGTGCGGCCTGCTCAAGGTGACGATAGACGACGAGGGGGCCGGCGAGATCGCAAGGAGGGCGCGGGGTACGCCCAGGGTCGCGAACAACCTCATCAATTTCATCCGGGACTTCGCGCAGGAGCGCGCCAAAGGGGCCATCACCCGCGAGGTCGCGGCCGCGGGCCTCGAGCTCCTCGAGATCGACGCCTCGGGGCTGGACGAGATGGATAAGCGGATGCTCCGCGCGATGGCCGAGAACTACCGCGGGGGGCCCGTCGGGATGAGCACGATCGCCGTGGCCGTGGGCGAGGAGTCAGAGACCCTCGAGGAGGTGCACGAGCCGTTCCTCATCCAGGAGGGCTATCTCCAGAGGACGCCGCAGGGCCGCATCCTCACGGAGAAGGGCTATGCCGCGGTCGGGCTCAAACCCTCGGCCGGCCAGGCGTCGTTCCTCTAGGTCCCTCAGTCCCGTGACGCCGCTCGGCTTCACCCTCACCGCGCTCGGGATCTCGTATTGCGCCGGCCTGCTGGGTTCCCTGGTCGGCGTGGGCGGAGGGATCATCGTCGTCCCCGCCCTGACGCTCCTGATGGGCGTCGGCATCCAGAAGGCCATCGCGGCGTCCATCGTGTCCGTCATCGCGACCTCAAGCGGCGCCGCGGTCTCCTACGTGAGCCAGAGGATCGCGAACATGCGCCTCGGGATGGTCCTCGAGCTGGCCACGGTGACCGGGGCGCTCTCGGGGGCGTACCTCGCCGCGTTCGTCCCGGGAAGGGGCCTATTCCTGATCTTCGCCCTTGTGCTCACCTACACCGCGTGGTCGATGCTGCGGCCGGCCGGAGGCTCGATCGACCCGGTGCCCGACCCCCTGGCCGACCGCCTCCGGCTACACGGATCGTTCTTTGACCGGTCGCTCGGACGCGAGGTCTCGTACCGGGTCTTCAGGACGCGGCTTGGGCTCGCGGTCGGCTACGTCGCCGGCGTCGCGAGCGGCCTCCTCGGCATCGGGGGCGGGGTCTTCAAGGTGCCCGTCATGAACCTCGCCATGGGAATCCCCATCAAGGCCTGCACGGCGACCAGCAACTTCATGATCGGCGTCACCGCCGCGGCCAGCGCCGCCGTCTACTTCATGCGCGGCGAGGTGCTCCCCTTCGTGGCGGCGCCGGTCGCCGTCGGCGTGCTCCTGGGGGCGAGGACGGGCGCGCGGCTGCTCGGAGGCATGAAGAACAGCACGATCCGGATTGTCTTTGTCGCCGTGCTCGCCGTGTCCGCCCTGAAGATGTTCGCGGAGGGTTTCAGATGAAGCCGCCCCCGCAAGATTCCGCGGCGGGCACCGAGCGGGCGATCAGCCGGATCCTCCGGATAGGGGTGAGCGCGAGCCTGGTCGCCATATCGGCCGGCACGCTCCTCGCGTTCGTGCGGGCCGGGGGTTATGGGAAGGAGCCGGCTGATTTGGCGAGGCTCATCGGTCCCGCCGGGGCCTTCCCGAGGACCGCGGCCTGGATCCTCGGCGGCGCGCTGCGCCTCGACGGCCGGGCCGTCATCGTCACCGGCCTGCTGCTCCTCATCGCGACGCCCGTCCTCAGGGTCGCGGTTTCCATCGTGTCCTTTGCAAGGGAGCGGGACCGGGCATTCGTGGTGATCACCTCGGCCGTTCTCGGCCTGCTGCTCCTTTCCCTCGTGCTCGGGAGGGCTGGCTGACGCCAGCCCGCTAGAATCAGCGGTGCACCGCTCCCCGCAGGGCGAGTGCACCCTGCTCCCCTTCCGGCGCCACCGACAGAATACGCATCAGGGCGGGCATGACCTGGGTGCGGATCAGGTATCCGACGCCGAGGGTCACCTGCACCGCCCCCATGAGGTCCAGCCACAGCGCCCGACAGCTCGCCTCGTCGGCATGGGTCGGCGGAAACCACGCGGGGAACGCGCGGGGAAGGAGCTCCATCAGCGCACCGATTGCGGAGAAGGCGATGGCGTTCAGGAAGTTCATCAGCGCCTTAATCCCAAGCCAGCGCCGTGCCATCGCTAAACCCGCCAAATCAGTTCATGCAACCCTTTACTCCCAAATAGGATAAGAATATCGACCTCATCATCAGGGTGTCGAAGGCCCCGCAAAATGCACACTGCGGCCCCCGGCGATCATGCAGGGTGCTCGGCGCCGGGCCCGGCAGACGCTGCTACAGGTCCCCGAGCTGCGGACGAAGGACGATTTCCTCCACCACGGTCCTGCGGGTCATCCGGTAAAGCGCGACAAACGCGCGGGCCACGTCCTCGGCGGGCATCATCCGGCTCTTTGGCACGCCGCTGCCCTTCCACGAGGGGGACACGGTCGCGCCCGGGTGGACGCAGCACACGCGCACGCCCTTGTCCTTGAACTCGGCCCGCATGGCCTTTGACAGCCCCGCCACGCCGAACTTCGCCGCCACATAGGCCGGGGCGCCCGGCATCGCCGTGATCCCGGCGATCGACCCCATGTTGAAGATGTCCCCCCGGCGCCGCCTCACCATGGCCGGGGCGAACGCCCGGGACACGAGGAAGAGGCTGCGGAGGTTCGCGGAGATCATGCGGTCAAACTCCAAAGCGCTTGTGGAGAGGAACGGCCCCCCGGCATACTTCCCTGCGTTGTTGATGAGGACGTCGACCGCGCCGAGCCTGCGCCGCACGGCGGCTTCCAGATGCGCGACGGCGGCCTCGTCCGAGACGTCGCAGGGGAAGATCCCGGGGTCCGCGCCGAGCGCGGCGCATTCCCGGGCGACGCGCGCCAGCTTGTCGGAGCTGCGCGCGACCAGGGCGAGCCTCACCCCCGTGATCTCGGCGGCGAAGGCCCGGGCGATCGCGGCGCCGATGCCCTGCGACGCCCCCGTGATGACGATGGTGGGACGCTGGGTTCGGGATGTCATGGCTCGTTGATGCCCGCTCCTAGCAGACGAGCGATGCGAAATTCATGAAGTCGGCCGTGAAGCCGCCCTTCACGCCCTTGCAGATCACGCTCACCGCGTCATGGGAGTGCAGCGACTCGAGGTGCGAGCAGGCGATCTGGAAGTCGCGGACCCGCTTGTCGGCGTCGAACTCCCGGTAGAGCAGGCGCGCGGCGTCCTCGACAAACTTCAGGTGGGCGCCGTTCAGCTCGGCGAACGCCTGCTCATCCTCGCGCTTCACCATGACCTGGGTCTCCGTGTGGAGCGCCCGCACGCACATGGCGTGGACGTCCTCGATCCAGATCTTGCTGCCCTTGGCCTCCTCGAGTGTCAGGCGGGCCTTGCTCCTCTGGGAATGGGGCACCCCGTAGACCCCGCGCGTGTCGCGCGCGTGCTCGGTGAGCTCGGCCGAGCAGGGGCAGGCCGAGGAATACACGAACTCGAAATGGACGAAGCGCCGGTACGCTCCCGAGCGCGTCAGGACGCCCTCGAAGCCGGCCCTGTAGAACTGGTAGCCCTTGAGCCCGCTCCGCAGGCTCGTCTGCAGGATGGGGTACGAGAACTCAAGCTTGAGGCGGGCGTCCTTGCTTTTCACGTTCCTCAGGTACGACTTGAGAATCCTTCCGACGCTCTCGCCGGTGAACGTCTCGCCCCGATGGTCGTAGAAGGACCGGACGATCCGGCTCATGTTGATGCCCTTGAGCTCCGCCTCCAGCGAGACCGTCCCGGTGACGCTCGTCTCGAGGGTGAGCGCCCCCCCCTTCTTGGTCTTGATCTTCAGGGGCAGCTTGAAGTTGGAGACGCCGACCTGCTGGATCGGCACGTGGGCGCCCTGGATCACGTCGTGCGCCACGTCCATGATGTCGGGCATGGTCTCGCGGTACCTCGCCGACGCCCGGAAGCGGTGGTCGTAGGCGCGCTCAATCCTCGGGCGCGCGCCGCCCGCCGAGGCGTGCAGGTACATCCCCCGCTTCTTGCTCACGGTGCACCCCCTGGGCCGCGGTACTCGGCGCAGTTGCGCGGCGTCTCGAAGAGACGGACGCTATGGAGCGTTCCCGACTTGATCCGCGGGGCGATCCGCCCCCAGAACGCGACCGCGAGGTTCTCGGCCGTGGGAATCACGCCCTTGAGGAAGGCGACGTCCTTGTTGAGGTTGCGGTGGTCGCAGGGCCCGACGACCGCCCTTTCCAGCACCCGCTTCAGCTCGCCAAGATCCAGCACGAAGCCCGTCTCGCGCCCGGGCCGCCCCCGCACCGTCACCTCGAGCACGTAGTTGTGCCCGTGGCCGTTCGGGTTGGCGCACGGCCCGTACGTCCGCTCGTTCCACGCCCGGCTTCGCGACGGGTTGAACAGGCGGTGGCCGGCGTTGAAATGCACCTGGCGGGTGATGAACACATCTCCCGGCACTTGGGCTTCGGCGCGCGTCGGCATAGAGGGTCAGAGGTAGCACAAAACGCCCGCGGGTCAATCCGCGGGAGGGAATACCGTTGCGCTGCCCGCGCGCACGGCTTGAAGCTGCCGGATGGTGATGAGGTTCTGCATTCTGGGCAGCGGCAGCTCGGGCAACAGCGCCCTGGTCGAGACGGAGGGGACCTGCGTCCTCTTGGATGCCGGGTTCTCGGCCCGCAGGCTTGGCGCCCTCATCGCAGCGGCCGGAGGCTCGCTGGAGCGCGTCGACGCGGTCTTTGTGACCCACGAACATAGCGACCACTCGTCGGGGATCGAGAGCCTCAAGAAGTTCCCGCACCTGAAGTTCTACGCGAACTCGGCGACGGCCCGCGCCGTCCAGAAGACGCTCACATGGAGCCCGCAATGGAAGATCTTCGCAACGGGCACGTCCTTCTCGCACCGGGACCTCGAGGTCGAGAGTTTCGCGATCCCGCACGACGCGCAGGATCCGGTGGGGTTCCGGTTCTCCAGCGGCCTGGAGGGCGACCTTTTCTCGCCCCGCAGGACGCTCACCTGGGTGACCGACCTCGGGCACGCGCCGCAGAGCGTGCGCGACCGGATCCGCGAGTCCGACGTCGTCGTCGTGGAGGCGAACCACTGCCCCAGGATGCTTGAGGCGGACCCGAAGCGGTCCTGGACGCTGAAGCGGAGAATCTCCGGGCGCCACGGCCACCTGTCCAACGAGCGCATGACCGAGCTGCTCCTGAGCGCGGCGAGCCCGCGCTGGCGCAGGATCTACCTCGCCCACCTTTCCCGGGACTGCAACTCGCGTGACGCGGTGGAGCGTGCGCTCGTCGCCCTGCGCCCGGTGCTCACGTGCGAGTTCTCCATCGTCCCGCACGGCGGCGGGACGCCCTTCTACGAAATTGGCTGACCGCTCTTCCGCCCGCCCCCCGGCAAAGCGGCACCTAGCGCGAAAAATCTGGTAAAATCGCGCCACGGCCTGTCACCAAACGCCCAAACGGGCGTCAATGTGCCAGTGCCCCCACCCCCTGCAGGCCCCGGATCCCCCTTTTGCCATCTTGCAGTGGCGCTGGCCTTTCTCTTTGGCTGCGCCCAGGCGAGCGCCGACTCCCCGCGGCTCTCCAACATCTCAACCCGCGGACCCGTCGGGACCGGGGCCGACATCATGATCGCCGGCCTCGTCATCGGCCCAGGAACCCCGGAGACCGTCCTGATTCGCGCCGTAGGTCCCGCGCTTGTCCCCTTCGGGGTCAGTGGCGTTCTGACGGCGCCGATCCTTTCGCTGTACGACTCCGCGGGCAACCTGCTGCAGTCAAATCAGGGATGGGGCAGCGGCAACGCGACGGCGCAGATCATGAGCTCCGCGGGAGCTTTTGCGCTGCCGGCCGGCAGTGCCGATTCGGCGCTCGCGGCCACGCTGCCCGCGGGCGCCTACACGGCCCAAGTTTCCGGAGCAGGCGGGTCGACCGGAGTCGCCCTCCTCGAGGTCTACGAGGTCGGGGCCACGCCGGCAACCGCCCGCCTGGTGAACCTGTCGACGCGGGGCCACGTGGGAACCAGCGGCAATATCATGATTCCCGGCATAAGCATCGGGCCGGGAACGGGAACACGGACGCTCCTCATCCGGGCTGCGGGCCCGGCCCTCTCCGCGCTCGGCGTGCCGGACGCCCTTGCGGACCCCAGCTTCGTGGCCACGGATTCACCAGGCGCCACGATTGCGGGCAACGACAACTGGCAGACTCCCGTCGGAAACGCGCCGGACGCCCCGGCGCTGAGCGCGGCGTTCACGGCCGCGGGGGCGTTCTCGTTCGCGGCCGGAAGCCTGGATTCCGCCACAATCGCCGGCGTGGGGAGCGGATCCTACACGGTGCAGGTCAGCGGCAAAAACGGTTCGACCGGCGTCGCCCTCGTCGAGATCTACGACATCACGCCCTCGGGCCCCGCCGGACCCGAGAGCGTCGTGGTCGCCGCCACGGACCCAAACGCCGACACGAGCGGGGGCAACACCGGGACCTTCACCGTCACGCGGATGGGGAACACGAGCGGCCCCCTCACCGTCGCGTACTCGGTCGGCGGCACGGCGGTGAACGGGATCGATTACTTCCCCCTGCCGGGATCCGTCACCATCCCGGCCTATGATTCAACGGCGACAATCACACTCGCCCCGGCCCCGAGCCTCTCGGAGCAATCTTCGAGCACCGTCGTCCTCACTCTGAACCCCTCCGGCTCGTACACCGTAGGCGCAGCCAGCTCGGCCACGGTCACGATCCAGTACATCGCCCCTACCCTCTTCATCTCCCAGATACGGCCGACAGCGAACGCGCCGGGTTCGACCGGATCCGGTGTCGCGACGATCCTCATCAGCCCAAACGGCACCCTAGCGAGCATCAACCTTTCCTTCAGTAATCTGTCGTCTGACGAGGTCGTCGCCCACCTTGAGATTGGAGGCGACATGAACAACGGGACCTACATCCTAAACCTTCCTAGCGGCCAGGTCAGCAACCTCCCGTGGGCACCCGTCGCGGCGGGGCAGTATTCGGCGGCGCAGGTCGTTTCGGCCCTCATGTCGGGCAATCTTTTTGTCGAGATCGACAGCGCCACCTACCCGGCGGGGGAACTCGGGGGGCGGTTCGTCACCGGCGCCGGTTCGCAGGCTTTCACGCCGCCGCCGCCGCCGCCCTCGATCAACCTGAGCGTCGTCCCGGCGGCGGACGCGCCGCGCCTCCTCACCCAGGCGACGTTCGGCCCCACTGCGGCCGACATTGCCGCTCTTCAGTCCCAGGGCTACGCGGCGTGGATCGCAGGCCAGATGGCCCTCCCGATGACCTCGCATCGAGCCGCGACGGACGCGGACGCCGCGGCATTCCCGCCGTCGGGCCAGTTCGCCGTCACTCAGAACAACAGGCAGGCGGCCTGGTGGCAGATATCCGTTGGCGCACCCGACCAGCTGCGGCAGAGGGTCGCGTTCGCGCTCAGCGAGATCTTTGTGACCTCCGATGTGGCGTCGCAGCTGGCAAACGCGCCCGACGGGCTCGCGACTTACTATGACCTGCTCGCGAACGACGCCTTCGCCAGCTTCCGACAGCTCCTCCAGGACGTGACCCTAAGCCCCGCCATGGGCAACTACCTGAACATGCTCCACAACGCCAAGGCCAACCCCTCGAAGGGCACCAGCGCCGACGAGAACTATGCACGGGAGGTGCAGCAGCTCTTCACCATTGGCCTTAACGAGCTTCAGCCGGACGGGACCCTCGTGCTCGACTCAAGCGGGCTACCGGTGCCCACGTACGACCAGGACGAGATTGTCCAGACCGCCAACGTCTTCACCGGATGGGGATACCATTCCGCCTCGGCGAACCCGAGCTTCTACGGAAGCGCCGCTGACTTCAACGACCCGATGATGCTGTACCCGTCATACCATGACACGACCCAGAAGACCGTCGTGAACGGGATTGTGATTCCCGCGAACCAGGCCGGGGCCTCGGACCTGAAGATGGAGTTGGACGCGCTCTTCAACCATCCGAACACGGGTCCCTTTGTCTGCTCCCAGCTCATCCAGCGCCTCGTGACGAGCAACCCAAGCCCGGCCTACGTCTACCGGGTCGCCCAGGTGTTCGCCGACGACGGCACCGGGACCCGCGGCAACCTGGCGGCCGTGATCAAGGCCATCCTCCTCGACTACGAGGCGCGCTCGCTGACGGTGGCCGCCGACCCGGGCTTCGGGAAGCTGAAGGAGCCGCTCCTTAGGATGACAGCGCTCTACCGGGCGTTTGGCGCCGCGGCCCAGGACGGCCGGTTCGCGATATTCAACCCACAGGTCAACCTCGACGAGGCCGCCCTGCGCTCCCCGACCGTGTTCAACTTCTTTGACCCTGGCTATGTGCAGACCGGAATCCTCGCGAGCGCGGGGCTCCTCGCCCCGGAGTTCCAGATCACGACGGCGAGCACGGCCGTGAGTGTTCCCAACAACATCTATGCGGCGATCTACACGCCGGCGCCCCCTGCATCAGCGACCCTTGTGCTCGACCTCTCGTCTCTGACCGCAAACGCCTCCAATCCCCCCGCCATGGTCGGCACGCTCAACCAGCTCCTGTGTGCGAACGGGATGAGCGCTCAGACGCAGGCGGCGATCGAGACGGCCCTGACCTCGGCCCCGTCCGGGACGTCACCCTCCGCCCTCGCCCAGATGGCGCTCTACTTGGCCTCGACCTCGCCGGACGCGGCGATCCAAAAATGAACTCTCTCAGCGATCTTTCCAGGCGCCGATTCATCGGCAGGGCGTGCGCGGCGGTTGGCGCAACCGGCATGCTCTCGGCACTCGCCCAGCTCCGGATGATCGGCGCGCTTGCCGCAGACTCCACCCCGACCGATTACAAGGCCCTGGTCTGCCTCTTTCTCTACGGCGGGAACGATTCGAATAACCTCCTCGTCCCCGTCGACAACCCTAGCTATCAGCTTTATGCCGCGGATCGAACGGTGCTGGCCCTTCCCCAGGCGGGCCTGCTTCCTGTCGCGCCAAAGACCTACGGCGACGGGCGCACCTGGGGTCTGCACCCCTCCCTCGTCGAGGTCCAGCAGCTCTTTGGGCAGGGCAGCGTGGCCCTTCTCGCCAACGCAGGGACGCTCGTGCAGCCGGTCACGCTGGCGCAGTACAACGCGGGAACCGTAGCGCTTCCACCCCAGCTCTTCTCGCACGCGAACCAGCAGGTTCAGTGGCAGAGCAGCGTGCCCGACCAGCCGTTCACGACGGGATGGGGCGGGCGCCTCGCCGACATCGTGAACGCCCTCAACTCCAATCCGAAGA
>CAYQOH010000052.1:0-14825 GCA_964419075.1 uncultured Opitutaceae bacterium
TCGGCGATCTTCGCGGGGGGCACCCCGAATTTCTCCATGACGCCGGCCTCGTCCATCAGCCGCCAGCCCAGCTTGGGGTTGGCCGAGGGGGGCGGCAGCATGATGCGGATGCGCTCGCCGACGATCTGCGCAAAGTCCTTGTCCGAGCTGACGACAAGCACCAGGTCTCCCCGCTTCGCGAGCGACCAGGCGTGCGACGCGAGCAGGTCGTCGCTCTCGACGCCATCCTCCTCGATGCCCCCGAGGCCCATGGCCCGGGTCAGCTCCTTGATGACGGGGATCTGCTTGGAGAGGGCCTCGGGCATCTCCTCGCGCTGCGCCTTGTACTCGGGAAGCAGCGCGAGGCGGTCCATCGCGCCCCCGAGGTCAAAGAAGACGAGCGCGCGGTCCGGCTTCTCCTGGTCGGACAGCCTCCAGAGCGACTTCACCCAGCCGTGCAGGGCGTTCGTCGGGAAGCCGTCGGATCGCGACAGCTCGGGAATCGCGAAGAAGCAGCGGTACGCCAGGTTGAACCCGTCGACCAGGAGCCATTTTTCCATGGGAGGGATCCCCCGGGGTCAGGCGCCCGAGGGGACCTTGTCGGGCCAGAGGGGCAGCGTGTTGCGCACCGCCTCGTCGACCGCGGCGGGCTGGCGTGCCTCGGGCTCGCCGCGCTCGTGGTTGAACCGCATCGAGACCGTCTTCGAGACGCCCCGCTCCTCCATCGTCACCCCGTAGATCGCATTCGCCGCCGCGACGGTCCGCTTGTTGTGCGTGATGATGATGAACTGGGAGTCCTTGACGAACTTGCGCAGGAGCTCGGTGAAGCGGCCGATGTTCGACTCGTCGAGCGGCGCGTCGAGCTCGTCGAGCAGGCAGAACGGCGACGGCTTCACCAGGTAGAGCGCGAACAGGAGCGCGACCGCCGTGAGCGTGCGCTGCCCGCCCGACAAGAGCGAGATCCCCTTGAGCTTCGTGCCCGGGGGCTGCGCGACGATCTCGATCCCGCTCTCGAGGACGTCCTCGGACTGGACGAGCTCGATGTCGGCCCGCCCGCCGCCAAAGAGCGTCTGGAACGTGTACTCGAAGTTCTTCCTTATCTGCTCGAAGGTCACCTCGAACTGCTTCTGCGAGGTCTGGTTGATCTCGTCGATCGCCGCGATGAGCTCGACCCGGGCGCGGGTCAGGTCGTCGGTCTGGTTCTTCAGGAAGTCGTGGCGCTGCTTGAGCTCCGCGTACTCCTCGATCGCGACCAGGTTGACGGCGCCCATCCCGCCCATCCGCTGGCGCAGCGCGTCGGCCTCGGCCTTGACCGCGTCCCAGTCCGTCGCGTCGAGCGCCGCGAGTTCCGCCTCCCCCGGGTGCTCCGGGCGGCGCTTCCTCGGCCGGCGCACGACCGGCTCCGCGTCCTCCTCCTCGTCGAGGTCGAGCGGCCTGATGCCGGCCGGCTCGTCGTCGGCGTGCCAGAGCATCTCCTTCCAGCCGACCGCCGCGACGTCGACCTGGAACTCGCGGGCGACTTCCTCGCTCATGAAGACGGACCTCTGCCGGGTCTCGGCGTGGCGCACCTCGTGGGCGCTCAGCTCCTCGTGCGCCGCGTCGGACTCCTGGCGGAGCGCGGCCTGCGCGGCCTCGAGGGACTCGATGTCGCGCTCCACGGCGAGGAGCTCCGCGCGGATCTTCTCCACCTGCTCCTGCGCCACGAGGAAGGTGTCGGCGATGCGCGCCGCGCTCGAGCGCTGGTCCCGCTCCTGCTGCTCGAGCTCGGCCATCTGGCCCGTCCAGGCCTCGATCTCCTGCTGTCGCTCGACCAGGAGCTCCCCGATCTGCTCGCGGCGCCGCTCCATCTCCCCGAGCCCGCGGTCGAGCACCTCCACCTTCTGCCGGCGCTCGGCAAGCTCGAGGCGCGCCTGAGCCAGGGCCTCGCGCTTCGCGTCGCGCTCCGCGCGCACCGCCACGAGCCGGGCCTCGATCTCGTCAATCTTCCTGCGCTGGGCGGCTGCGGCGGCCTCCGACTCGGCGAGGCCCGCCCTCGCCTTCTCCCAGCGCGCCTGCGCCTCAAGCCGGGCGGCGTCGACCGCGGAGAGCTCCTGCTCCATCTTGCGCAGGCGGGCCGATGCCTCGTCGGCGACCCGGCGGGCGTTCCGCTCCTCGGCCTGGGCCGCGGCGAGCGCCTGGGTCACGGCCATGACCGCTGCCCGCCGCTCCTCCAAGAGCTGCTCCGCGGCGGCGATCCTCGCGTTCAGGGCCTCGCCCTGGGCGCGGAGCTCGTCGTGGGAGCGCTGGTCCTCGGCGAGGGCCTTGCCCGTCTCGCGCAGGTCGATCTCGCGCTGGACGATGCTGTTCGCGTGCTTCTTCGGGTTGGCGTGGCCCCCGGAGACGATTCCGCGGCGGTCCACGACCTCGCCCTTGCGCGTCGCCACCGACAGGAAGGGAAAGTCCGGGTGGGCGCGCCAGTAGTCGAGGAACGCCCCGAGGTCGTCGGCGATGTAGCACGAGGCCAGGATCGCCCCCGCCGGATGGCCGTCGTCGATCCGAGCCAGAGCCGAGGCCGCGGGGTACAGCCCGGGCGGCAGCTCGGCCGCGGGAGCGCCCCCCGCGCCGAGCTCGGCAATCCGCAGGACCACGGACCCGATCTGCTCCTGCTCGAGCTGCGCGAAGATCCGCCTGGCGGTGGGCAGGTCGCTCACCTCGATGGCCTCGGCCGCCGAGCCCAGAAGCGCCTCCACGGCGCGCCCGAATTCGGGCCTGATCTCGATCCCCTGCGAGACCGGGGTCGCCTTTGCGCCGGCCAGGGCCTGCGCGAGCCGGCCCTGCAGCACGGCCTTGGCGCCCTCGCCGAACCCCTCCCACCGCTCCTGGAGCTGCTGCAGGAGCCGGAGCCGGGCGCCGCGCTGCGCCATCTGCCGGTCGGTCTCCTGTAGCCTGCGCTGAAGCTCCCTGAAGTCCCGTGTCGCGTCGGTCACGCCCTGCTGCGCCTCGGCGGCGGCCTCGTTAGCCCGGGTCCTGCCGGCGAGCGCCTCCGCGGCCTTCGCCGCGGTTTCCGCGGCGGCCTTCTCGGCCGCGCCGGCCTGGTCCGCGGCGAGGCGAAGCTCCCCGGAGAGCGCCTCGTGCCGGTGAAGGCTCGTCTTCTGGTCGACCTCGTAGCCGGAGGATTCGGTGCGCAGCCGCGCAACGGCGCTATCGGCCTGCAGGAGCTCGAACTTCGCCTGCTGCAGGTCGCGGTCGAGCTTGCCGAGCTCCCCCTCGGAGACGGCGAGCTCGCGGTTGTGCTGCTGGTAGACGGCGTCGCTGCTGCCGAGAAGGCCCAGCTGGAGCTGCTTGTCCTGCGAGCCGCTGTCCACCTGGGCCGCAACCTCGCGCAGCTGCATCTCGAGCTCGCCCAGCGTGTCGCGCGTGCCCGCGAGCCGCTCGGCCAGGCCCGTGCGCCGGATCTGCGCCAGGTTCGCCGCGTTCTCGGCATGGTCCTTCTGGGACCTGAGGTCATAGACGGCCTGCTGGGCGTCCTGGACCCTCTGGTTGAGCCTGCTGCGGTCGGCCTTCCTCGATTCAAGGCCGGACTGCTGGCCGTCGAGGGCCCCCCTGCGGCGCTCCGCCTCGGCCCGGAGGCCCGCAAGCGTGACCTCAAGGGCCGCGATCGACTCCGAGAGCTTCCCATGCTGGAAGGCGCTCCAGGCCACGCTCAGGTGGCGCAGGCGGTGCCCGAGCCTCTTGTAGCGCATCGCCTTGGATGCCTGACGCTTAAGGCTCCCGATCTGCCGGGCCACCTCCCCGATGACGTCGGCCACCCGGGCAAGGTTCTGGTCCGTGAGCGCCAGCTTCGCCATGGCCTCCTTGCGCTGGCTCTTGTACTTGGTGATGCCGGCGGCCTCTTCGAACACGGCGCGCCGCTCCTCGGGCTTGGACGAGAGGACCTGGTCGATCTGGCCCTGGGCCATGATCGAATAGCTGGTCCGGCCGACGCCGGTGTCCATGAAGAGCTTGTGGATGTCCTTGAGGCGGCAGGCCTGGCCGTTGAACAGGTACTCCCCCTGCCCGTCCCGGTAGACCCTGCGGGTGACCTCAATCTCATGAAACTCGCTGCCCAGCTGCTTCTCGCACTCCGTCAGCAGCATCGAGACCTCGCACATCTGGGCCGAGCGGCGCGTGTCGGCCCCCTCGAAGATGACGTCCTGCATCTTGCCGCCGCGCAGCGCCTTCGCGCTCTGCTCCCCGAGCACCCAACGGATCGAGTCCGCGATGTTGGACTTGCCGCAACCGTTGGGCCCGACCACGGCGGTCACGCCGGGCTCGAAACTGAGGGTCGTTGGATCGGCGAAAGACTTGAAGCCTTGTAGCTTTAGGGCCTTGAGATACATGAAGCCTCTTAATTGGAGAGGGCCCGGCTTGCGCGGGCAAACGCAAAAGGCGAAATCAATGGTGGTCCCAGGGCAGCTTCACCTCGACGCGCTCATGCTCCCACACTCGGAATTCCTCGAACATCTTGCCTGGATTGAGGATTCCCCTGGGATCGAGGGCGCGCTTCACCGCCCTCATGGCTCCGATGGCGGCCGGCGAATGCTGGAAGCGCAGGAACGGCGTCTTGGCGAGCCCGATCCCGTGCTCCCCGGAGATCGCGCCGCCCAGGGCGACGACGGTCCTCATCAGCCGGTTGACCGCGCGCTCCGCCGCGCGGCATTCCGAGGGGACCGCGCGGTGGTACATGATGTTCACGTGGAGGTTCCCGTCGCCCAGGTGCCCGAACGTCGGGATCGGCAGCCCGGACTGCCGGCGCAGTCCGTCGAGGAAGCGGGCGAACTGCACGTACCTGCGCATCGGGACGACGACGTCCTCGTTGAGCTTCGCGTCACCGAGCTTGAACATCGCGCCCGAGCACGCGCGGCGCACCTCCCAGAGGCCCTCGGCCTCCGCGCGGTCCCGCGCCTGGCGGTGCGCGAGGCCGTGCCGGCGCGCCCACGCGAGGGCCACCGCCCGCTGCTCGCGCACCTCCGCCGCGCCGCCCGCCAGCTCGACGAGCACCACCGGACGCCCGCCCTGGCCCTTGAACACGAGCTTGCCGGTGGCGCGCTCGGCGCAGTCGACGGAGTACCGGTCGAGGAATTCGCAGATGGCCGGCTGCACGCGCTGGGCGAAGAGCGCCAGCACCGCGCGGAACGCATCCGGCTCCGTCCGGAAGGAGACGAGAAGCGTCCAGCGCTCCGCGGGCTTCGGCAGGAGCCTCAGGGTCGCGTCCGTGACGACGCCGAGCATGCCCTCGCTGCCGATCCAGAGGTCGCGCAGGTTAAATCCCGCCGAGAATTTCCGCGTGGCGGTGCCCCACCGGACCGCTTCGCCGGTCGGCAGGAAACCCCCGAGCGCCAGGACAAAGTCGCGGGTGACGCCGTACTTTCCCCCGTGCATGCCGCCGGCGTTGCAGGCGATGTTCCCGCCGATCGTGCAGTACTTCTTGGACGCCGGGTCGGGCGGGTAGAACAGGCCCTGTTTCTCGGCGGCCGCCTGGATCCGGGCGACCACGGCGCCTGCCTGGACGTGAGCCAGGCCCGACTGCCGGTCGATCCGGATCCGGTTGAGCCGGTGGAGGTCGAGGACCCAGCCCCCCCGCATCGGGGCCGCCGACCCGGTCAGGCTCGTCCCGCGCCCGCGGACCGTGACCGGCACGCGGCGCCGGTTCGCGAGCTTCAGGACCTCCCCCACGTCCGCAGGGGAGCGCGGCAGGATGACCGCCTCGGGACGGAAGGGAATCTTGCTGCTGTCAAACGAGGCCGCATCCCTCGATTCCAGGTCGGTCCGGACGACCCCCGGGGCGAGCCGGGCCTTCAACTGCTTCGTGGCTGTGGAAAATTCCATCGACGCCAGACCCGCTACACGCGCCCTTGCGCGGGCGCAAGACCCGCCGACAGCAGGCGCCTGATATTTGTGCCGAGGACCTGGGCGCGCTCCTCCGGATCCAGCCCGGCACCGGTGATCTCGCCGAGGAAGCGCCCGAATTCCGGAACGCGGGACACCCGGGGATGCAGGAGCAGCGGGTAGTCCGAGCCGTAGAGGATCCGCCCGGCGCCGACGCGTGCCACGGCCCTGCGGAAGACCCCGGAGTCGTACAAGAGCGGCGACGCCGCCGTGTCAAAGTAGAGGTTCGGGGGCAGTGGCTCGCCGCCGGGGGCCCCGTTGAACGCCAGCCCGCCTCCCCAGTGCGCGAGGATGAGGATCGCCTCGGGGTGCTCCCGGGCAAGCCGCACGTAGCCGTCGAGCGGCGTCCTCGGCCCGGCCGCCGGCCCCGAGGCCGGGTCGGTCGCGTGGAGCGTGATCGGGATCCGCCTTGCGGCCGCCATCTCGACGACGCGCCGAAACACCGGGTCGTCGACGTCGAAGCCCTGCGCCTGGGGGAGAAGCTCGCCGACGCCGCAAAGGCCCGCGTCGAGCGCCCGCTCCAGCGCCTCGAGCGAGCGCCGGCCCCCTGCCGGCTGCACGGCCGCAAATCCGATCAGGCGCTTCGGGTGCCTCCGCGACCATTCCAGGTACCAGGCGTTCTGGAGGTCGCAGGTCTCCTGGCGCTCCCAGTACCAGCCGAGCATCACGCAGGCCTGGACGCCCGCCCGGTCCATGTCGGCAAGCAGGGTGTCCGGGTCCGCCCACCCCTGGAGCGAACGGCGCCCCTCGGGCGCGACGCACCGCGTCCACCCGGGCTCCCCATGGGCGCGGCCCCATGCTGCGGGGGCGGCCGCGACCTCCGCGGCGTACATGTGGACGTGCGCGTCGACGATCCCGCTCTCGGCCATGGGCTCCACTTCAGGCGCCGCGGCTGTTCTGGGCGAGCCGCTTGCACTGGGCGATGTCGAGCTTGCCGGTGCCAAGGACCGGGATGGCCGCCACCCTGACCACGGAGCGCGGGATCCAAAGATTCGGGAACCCCGCCTGCGAGAGCTTCTCGCGCACGCCGCCGGTCGAGATGTCGAGCGTCGTCACGACCACCAGGGCCTCCCCCTTCGACTCGTCAGAGACCCCCGTGACGACGACGGACGGGACCTCGCCGGGGTCGACGCCGTAGGCCTCGGAGATCTTGTCCTCGATCGTCCCATGGGGCACCATCTCGCCGCCCATCTTGGAGAAGCGGGCGAGCCTGCCGTTGACGCTGACAAAGCCCTCGTCGTCGATGTGGGCGAGGTCCCCCGTGACGAACCATCCGTCGCGGAGCGAGGCGCCCGGGAAGGCGTCGCCCAGGTAGTGCGAGCACACGTTCTCACCCTTGAGCAGGAGGATGCCCGTCTCCCCGGCGGGCAGGTCCGCACCGCTGTCCATGTCGACCACCCGCCCCGCCATCCCGGGCATCAGCCGGCCGACCGTCCCGGGCTTGCTGCCGACCTGCTCGTCGGTCGCCTCGGTGTGCACCAGCGGGTCCGGCTGGTTTACGTTCGACACCGGCGACGTCTCCGTCAGGCCGTAGCCCTCGTAGATCGGGAGGTGGAACTTCTCCAGGAACCCTCGGGCGAGGTCCTCCGGGAGCTTCTCGGCGCCGGTGACGACCAGGCCCAGCGACTTCAGGTCCGCGGGCGTCGCCCGCTTCAGGACCGGGCGCAGGAAGGTCGGGGCCCCGAGAAGGACCGTGACCTTCTCCTCGCGGACCGAATCGATGATCGCGCGCGTGTCGAGCGGGCTCGGCGTCGTGACCAGGTGGCAGCCGCGGATGAACGGATACCACAGCGTGACGGTGAAGCCGAAGCTGTGGAAGAGCGGGAGGCAGCCGAGGAGCACGGCCGAGTCGGGAAGGATCGACAGCGACGAAATCTGCGCGCAGTTGGCCAGGACGTTCCGGTGCGAGAGGACGACACCCCTTGGGTTTCCCGCGCTTCCGCTTGTGAAGAGGAGGGCGGCCTCCTCCCGGTCCCCCACGTGGGGCAGCCCGAGGAGGCTTGCGACCCACTGGTTGGGCAGGAGCCACGCGGCGGCCAGCCACGGCAGCATCGCCCGCTTCCCGCCGGCCGCCCTGATCTCGGACACGAGATCGAGCGAGCGGGCGGGCCACGGGAAATCGGGCAGGCGGGTCCGCATGGCGTCCGCAGTGAGGATGGTGCGGACGCCGGCCTCGGCCATGCTCGACTCGGACGAGATGCGGCCCGCGGTGAAGTTCAGGTTCACGGGCACCTTGCCCGCGCAGACGATCGCCAGGTTCGCGATCGCGCCGCCCGCGCCCGAGGGAAGGACGACGCCGATGCGCTTCTCGGGCACGGTCCTCTTGAGGTGCCGGGAGAGCGCCGCGGCGGCCGCGATCAGCTGGGCCGCCGTGAGGACCCTTCGCCCGGCGGTGCGGTCGACCAGCGCCGGTGTGCTCGGGCGCCGGGCGAGGCCGCGCACGATTTCGCGCCCGATGTGGCGGCGGAGGACGGGCCTCTCCGCGAAGGCCAGGGTCCCCAGTTCCATCAGCGCCCGCCGGGCGGAGGCGCAGTCCGCCCGCTCGTAGGGGATCGGTTCGCCAAATGCCACGCACACCGGCGTGGGCATAAGGCGCGGGGATTTCCAAAGATACTTGTTTCCCGCGAAGGAGAACACGGACCCCCAGAGGCCGTCGAGGGCCGCGGGCACGACCGGGACCCGGGCCCTCTTGGCGACAAGCTCAAACCCGCTGTGCAGGTTCATCAGCTGGCCCGTGCGGGACACGACCCACTCGGGGAAGAAACAGACGAGTTCGCCCCGCTCCAGCGACCGGACCGCCTCGTCCTGCCACGCTGACCCGCCGCCCGGATAGACCTCAATCGCCCCCGCGACCCTGGAAATCCACGACAGGAGCTTGGGGATGTCTGGCGCCTTGTAGGCGACGAACCGAAGCGGCCTCGGGCAGGCGAGCTGCAGCACGAACGCGTCGACATAGGACAAGTGATTTGCAATCACAACCGCCCCCCCCGCAGCCGGCACGTGGCCTAGGCCAAGCACCTTGGCACGGTAAAGTACCCTAGCTATGAACACTGCCGGGATTTCGATCCAGAGGGGCAGCGTGGATCGCCTTCTCATCGAATCCCATGGAAATTTTCACCTACCCAGGAGTTTGTCAAACAAACCGCCCCCCTTTTTTATCGACGCCTGGACCAGCAGGTCCCTCCACTGGCTCTGGTCGATGTTCCGGAGGGATCCCCCGAGGCGGATGGGCTGGTTGAGCGGCCGGTACCCGAGTTCGTCCTGCCCGTCCTTCAGGAGCCCGACCACGTCCAGGATCTTGGCAAGGTGCCCGCGGGCGCCCATCTCAAAGTCCACCGAAAGCGCCTGATCGGGGACCGCGGTCCCCTCGGCGTAGGCAATCCTCCCCTTGCCCGTCAGGCGCTCCTCTGGGGCGATCAGCGTGATCTCCGTGAGGCGGATGTCCATGTCGGGCCCGCGCTCCGCCGAGACGCCCATCTGGTCGTAGCGGATCTCCGAGAGCTCCTTCGCGGACTCGACCAGCGCCGTGCCGAGGTTCTCGGACTTCTTCCCAAAGAGCGACGTGACCGTGTCCAGCGCGCCGACCAGCATTGACGGCGCCTGCTTGATCGACTCGACGATGTCGGTCTGCAGGGCCCGGAAGCTTCCGTCCTTGCTCAGGAGCTTCAGGTCGCCCTGCGCCGCGCCAAGGAGGTCGCCGAGCCCCGCGCCGCTCGCCGTGAAGTGCGTCGCGACGTCGAAGCGGCCCTCGATAGCGGGGGCCTTGTCGGGATTGATCGCCCTGAAGAGCGGCGCGGAATCCACGTTGTCCAGGGCCACCACGGCCCGGACCGAATAAGGCCGGTCGGCGTCTGCGGCAAAGGCTAGCGTGCCCTCGAAGCGCGAGGCGCCGCCGTCCCCAAAGCTCGCCGACCCCCCCTCCACGGCGAGGGAGGATTCGTCGATAAGGAGCGTCCCGCGGATGTCGCGCAGGTCGAAGGCGTCAAGCGACAGGTCCTCGATCTTCACCGCGATCCGCCCGCGGACAGCCGGCCAGAACGGGGCCGCCGCCGCCGGCCGCGCGGGGTCCGCCGAAGGGCCCGCGGACCCGTCGCCGCGGCAGAAGAGCGCCCCGAGTGCGGGCAGGTCCGCCGGCAGGAACCGCGTGCCCCCGAGGGTCGCCTCAAGGCGGCGGCCGTTCGCACCTGTCGCCACGGTTCCGGTGAGCGCCACGTCCGTTTCCCGCGAGCCGAAATCCATGTGGATCGGCACGCCGAACCTCACGCTCCCGTCCGCCGCAAAGTCAGCCCGCACCTCCGACGTCACGACCGGCAGCATGGCGTCGGATCCGGCCGCGGGCGCGAGGTTCCTGAGCTCAAGCTTGACACGCACCTCGCGCGTCGGGCCGAGGCTCGCCTCGAAGCTCCCGCTCGCGTCGCCTCCGGTGAGCCTCGGGAGCGCGGCGGCCCCGGGCTGCGACAGGAGCGCCGGCAGCGACGCGCTCCAGGAGCCCGCGGCCTTCACCGCCCGGTCGGCCCCCGCGAGGCGCCCGAACCGGGCCTCCAGCGAGGCGACCCTTACCCCCCCGCTCCTCAACTCGAGCGGCGCCAGCTGGAACTGCCACCCCTGCGGCGCATAGTCGGCCAGCACGAACGCCGAGACGTCGAGGCCCGTGGCGAGCCTGCGGCCCGACGCCGAGACCGCCACGCCCACGGAGCGGAGCGGCACCTTCGCCCGGAGGACAAGACGCCCTTCCTCGGCGCGCATCACGAACTCCCCCTGCGCATCGCCGCCGTCCAGTTCGATCTGGGGCAGCGCGCCCTTGAGCCACGCGAGGGGCACCCCCCTGACGAGAATGCCGACCAGGTCTCCCGAGGGGTCGGCGACCTTGAGCTCGCCGGACTCGGGGTTGAACTCGAAGGACTGGAGCGCCCGCACCGACAGGGCCGGCGCCGCGCCCGTTAGGCTCGTCTCGAGGCGGGCGACCCGCAGGGACCTGCCGAGGCGGGCGACATCGAAATCGGCGACGAGCTCGACGTGGCCGAGCGGTTCGAGCCCCCGGGCGACGACGCCCAGCCGGTCGGCAGCGGCCCTGAGCTTGCCCGACGCGCGGACGTCACCCGTGGAGGGGTCCACCTCATAGGCCCCACCCCCGGCCGCGAAGAACGCGGGCAGGCTTCGTCCGAGTGCGAACGGCGCCAGGTCGCTGTCCCTCAGGTTCAGCCGCCATGACCCCGCCATCTTGAGCGAGCCGTCCGGGCTCGCGGCGTCGAACTGCGCGACGGTCTCGGATCCCCGGATGAGCGACACCGAGTAGGACGCCCTGCCGGCGTCCCGCGCGACCCACGCCGTGCAGGCCAGCCCGATTCCCGCCGGGATCTTCGGCCCGCTGGCCTTGGCGTCCGCCTTTAGGTCGGCCCTCGTGATCGCGCCCGAGGCCCCCATGCGCGCCGTCAAGGTCGCCTCAACATCCACGGCGGAGACCGCGGCCGAGGGATCGTCCAAGAGGGCGGTCGCCCGGCAAAGGAACCGGCCCTCGAGCCCCTGCCCGAAGCCGCCCCCGGTGATGACGACGTGCGCGGTCCCCGCGGGCCGCCCCTCCTCATCCGGGAAGACGACCTTGCCGTCCAGGGAAACCCCGTCGAGCGACAGGTCCGCGCGCGCGTTGAAGGCCGAGAGGGCGCCGGCGACGGCGCGGGCGAACCAGGGGTAGCCGCCCCGAGAGGCGCCCGCGCCGCGCGCCCGCGAACCGGTGAGGTCAAGCGTCCAGCCCGTCGCCGACAGGCCCGTGAAATGATAGCCCCGCCCAAGGAGCGCGGGAAGGACCGCAATCCGCGCCTCCGCGGCGGGAACGACCAGCACGCCCTCGTCGACCTCGACGCGCATCCCCCGCAGCGACGCCCGGGTCACCCCGACCTCAAGCCGCTCGATGGCGGTCACCGGGCCGCTGCCCTTGCCGATGGCCGCCCGTGCCGCCCACGTCTGCGCGGACGGGTTAAGGGCCACGGCGGCCGCGAGCGCCAACACGCAGGCGAACACGCCGGCCAGGGTGAGGAGGATGCGCTTGGCGCTCATGGCTCGCGATGGTGCGGGCTTCGATCCCCCGGGTTGAGGCCCGCGATCCTCCTAGGGCATCACGAGGGCATCGCTCAGTCCGATGGCCTTCCTTACGTTGGCGACGGCGACCAGGTAGTTGTAGTTGGCCGTGATCTGGTCGGTCTTGGCTTGCTCCAGCGAGACCTGCGAGGTGAGGACGTCGAGCTGCGTGGCCGATCCGGCGTGGAACTTCGCATCGGCGAGCCGGAGCGCCTCCTCCGCCTGGTCGATCACCTTCGCCGAGGCCGAGACGAGTTCGCCGGCCTCCTGAAGCGAGGACAGGGCCTGGCGCACCTCCACGTCGATTTCCAGCTCCTCGGAGGCCCGCGCGAGGCGGGCCTGCTCCACCTGGGACTTCGCCTGCCGCACCTTGCCGAGCGTCGCCCGCCCGTCGAAGACCGCCCACGTCGACTGGAGCCCGAAGGTCCAGCCATTGGCGGATGCGCTTCCCAGGGCCGGGGACACGAAGCTGAACCCGTCCCACTGGTAGGAACCGAACGCCTGGACGATGGGGTAATAGTTCGCGCGCGCGGTCTTCACGGACTCCTCGCTCGCGGCCCTCGCCTTGTCGAGCTTCCTGAGCTCCGGCCGGTGCTCGTGGGCCGACGCGATCGCCGTGTCGGGGTCGTAGCTCTCGGCCGTGAAGTTCAGGCTGCCGGCGACCTCGGGAAACGCCCCGGCGCTTGTGGCGCCGAGCGACTGGCGCAGGTGCTCCACCGCGACGCGGTAGGCGTTGCGCGCCGTGATCAGGTTCGGCTGGGCGTTCGCGAGGAACACCTTCGCGCGCAGGACCTCGAAGTTGGAGACCGTTCCCGACTCAAACTGGTTCTTGGTGTCCTCGAGCTGGTGCTCGTAGAGGCGCACGTTCTCCTCCTCCACCCTTATCTTGTCCCGGGCGAGGAGCACGTTGTAGAACTTCGTGCGCACGTCGAGAAGCGCGGTGTCGATCGCCGTCTGCAGGTCGAAGGCCGCCGCGTCGCGCGTCAGCTTCGCGCCCTTGATGGACGAGAGCACGCCTCCGCCGGCGAAGAGCGTCTGCGTCGCCTTGAACTCGACGGCCCAGAGGCTGCTGGAGGGCGGGTAGATCTGCGAGATCGCCGCCGCGTTCCTCTCGTACTGCCCCTGGGCGGCGACGTTCGGTATCTGCTGGCTGCGGACCTGGACGATGACCCCCTCCTGGAGCCGGATCGTCTCGCGCGCCTGCTGGATCGCGAAGTTGTGGTCGAGCGCGTAGCCGATGGCCCCCTTGAGGTCCAGCGGCGAGGGCAGCTCGGCGGGTTCCGCCGTCGGCGAGGCGAGGGCCGAGGCCCACGCCATGAGGAGCGAGGCGGATGCGAGGATGGGATGTTTCATGCGTGCGCCGTGCTGAGATTTTCCTCGGGTGCCTGGATCGCCGCCTCCCGGGCCCGGTCCTTCGAATGGTCCTTGGCGATCAGCATGTAGATGGCCGGCATCACGAACAGCGTGAAGAACGTCCCTATCGAAAGGCCTCCCACGAGGACCAGGCCGATGGAGTTCCTCGCCGCCGCGCCGGCGCCCGTCACGAGCGTCAGGGGGAAGTGGCCGGCCACGGTCGCCACGGTCGTCATGAGGATCGGCCGCAGGCGCGTGAGCGCCGCGTCATGGACGGCCTCGAGCTTCGGCTTGCCCGCCAGCTGGAGCTTGTTCGCGAATTCCACGATGAGGATGCCGTTCTTGGCGATCAGCCCCACGAGGGTCACGAGGCCGACCTGCGAGTAGATGTTGAACGTGGTCGTCCATCCGTCGGTGAAGAACGGCATGTTCTGTGCGGGGAACTTGAGGAACATGAACACCGCGGACCCGAATACGGCCAAGGGCACGGAGCCCCCGAGGATCACCAGCGGGTCGCGGAAGCTGTTGAACTGCGCGGCGAGGACGAGAAAGATGAGCGCCACGGCAAGGCTCATGGTCGTCCAGAACTTGGCGTTGCCGCCCTCCTTCCTCAGCTGGCGGGACTCGCCGGTGTAGTCGATCGAGTAGCCCTTCGGCAGGATCCTCGCTCCCTCGGTCTCGAACACCTTGAGCGCCGCGTCCAGGGGCAGCCCGGACGCTCCGCTTATGGTGACGGAGTTCTGCTGCTGGAATTTGTTGAGCGAGCGCGGGATCGTCGTGTTGTTGATCGTGGCGACCGTGCTGAGCGGGATCAGGCTGCCGTTGGGCCCGGTCACGTAGATCTTCTCAAGCTGCTCCGAGTTGAGGCGGTCCACGCGCTTCACCTGCGGGATCACCTTGTAGCTGCGCCCCGAGATGTTGAACCAGTTGATGTAGTTGCCCCCCATGGCGGCCGACAGGTCGCCCCCGATCTGCTGGAGGTTGAGCCCCAGCGCGGCCACCTTGTCGCGGTCGAGGACCACCTCCGACTGGGGCGCGTCGAACTTCATGTCGATCTGCGTGAAATAGAACCGGTTCTTGGGCTCCATCGCCTTCGCCGCGAGCTGCTTGGCGAACGAGAGGATCTCCTGGGGGTCCGCAGTGGACGTGAGGACGACTTCCACGGGGAACGTGCCGCCGCCCGGCAGGGCCGGGGGCTGGACAAGTTGCATCTGGAGGCCGGGAATCGCCGAGACCTTGGGCTGCATCTGCGCCAACATGGTCTTTATCGGCCGCTTGCGCTCGCCCCAGGGTTTTGCGACGAGCCCCGCGATGGCCTGGCCCGGGGTCGTGAACTGGAACGTGAAGAGCGTGTCCTTGTCCGAGAAGTAGGCCTCCTTGACGGCCCCGGAGTACTTCAGGTTCTGGTCCAGCGTCGAATTAGACGCCGTCGTGCCGATCCCGAAGATGATCCCCTGGTCCTCCGCCGGCGCAAGCTCGGCCACGGAGGCCGTGATCATGTAGACGCCCAG
>CAYQOH010000053.1:0-14754 GCA_964419075.1 uncultured Opitutaceae bacterium
CGCGCTGCCCGCGGCCGATCGGGATCATCGAGTCGAGCGCCATGATCCCCGTGAATAGGGGCTGGGAGACGCCCTTGCGCACAATGATGCCGGGCGCGATCCTCTCGACCGGGTAGAATTCCTTGGCGCCGAGCGGGCCCTTCCCGTCGACCGGGTTGCCGAGCGCGTCGACCGTGCGGCCGAGGAGCTCCTTGCCGACCGGGACGGAGAGGAGTTTGCCGGTCGTCGTCACCTCGTCGCCCTCCTTCAGCTGGGAGATGTCTCCCAGGATGACGCATCCGACCTCGTCCTCCTCGAGGTTGAGCGCGATCCCGATCGCCCCGCCGGGAAACTGCACCATCTCGTTGTACATCACGTCGGAGAGGCCGTCGATCTTTGCGACCCCGTCCGCGACCGTGCGGATGTTGCCCGTGTTCTTTTTGACCGCCTTGCTGGAGAGCTTGGCGATCTGCTGTTCAATTTGTTCGAGGACGGTGCTCATGGAGCGGTGCTTGGGAGTTGGGAGGCGGTTGTGTTAAGGGGGCGGGAGGTTTCAGACCGACGCGGCGAGGACGGCCAGCTGCCCGGCGACGGACGACTCGTAGATGTCATCGCCCACCTGCACCCTGAGGCCTGCAAGGAGCGCGGGGCTCGGCCTTGCCGTGGCGGTGACGGAGCGGCCGTATTTCTTTGTCATCGAGGCGGCGATGGCGGCCAGCATCGCGTCGTTGATCGCGCCCGCGTGCTCGACGACCGCAATGCTCTTCGCGAGCTCGGCGGCGACGAGGCGCCGGTAGGCCTTCAGCACCATCAACGGATTGGCCGGGTTGTGCTTCTCGACGTATTCGAGGACCCCGGCCACCCGGTCGGCGGAGACGGCGCCGTCGACGATGCTCATCGCGAAAAGCTGGCGTGCGAACTTCTGGGCGGCTTTCGCGTGGGAGGCCATTTGGCTCGGTTCCTAGGCTCGGATCAGACGTTGGTGAGCTCGCGCGCGGCGGACTCGTTGTAGCGGCTGCGGTCGGCCTCGGAGAGCTCCTTGGAGAGAACGCGCTGCGTGGTCTCGACCACCAACCGGGCAATCTCCGTGCGCGCCTCGGCGAGCATCTTCTTTTTCTCGAGTTCGATCGCCTGCTCGGCCTTCGCAAGAATGTCCCCGGCCTTGGCCGCGGTTTCCTGGGTCTGCTTCTCGAAGAACTCCTTCGCCGACTTGCGGGCCTCCTCAATGACCCTCGTGGCCTCGGCTTGGGCGCGCTTGGCGCTCGCGGCGCTCTCCTGCTGCACGGCCTCCAGCTTGGCCTTCATCTCGTCGGTGTAGCGCAGACCATCGGCGATCTTCCTGTTGCGCTCGTCGAGCGTCGCCAGGACGGGCTTGAAGGCGAACTTCCACAGAACCACCGCGACGACGCAGAAGTTCACGACCTGAGCCAAGAAGAACGGCAAGCTGAGGCCGAAGTCGTGAGTGATCTTCGTGATGCCGCTGGCGGCCGCGCCATTGTTGGCCGCATCGGCCGCGGGAGCCGCGGCCTGGGCCAGGATGATCAGAGGGGAGAGCATGGCAGGGGGCTTTGAAAGTGGCCGCGCCGGCGACCTGCGCCGGCGCGGGGCAATCGACGGGGATTACTTGATGAAGAGCGCGTAGAATGCGACCGCCTCGGCGAGGGCCATGCCGAGGATGCCTTGGACGAGGATCTTCGTCGAGGCCCCGGGGTTGCGGCCGACGGCCTCCGCGGCCTTGAAGCCGACGAGTCCGACTCCGATTGCGGCGCCAAGGCAGCCGAGGCCGCCCTGGATGCTTCCTGTCATTTCAGCGATGATGTGGGTCATTGTGGTGTATGCTTTCTTCTTGGTGGATTGCCGCCGTCCGCGCGCGAGGCACGGTCCCGGCGGGAAAGGGTTGGTTTAGTGCTCGGATTCGCCTGTTTCGTCGCCCGGCGCCTCATGGTGTTCGTCGCCGTGGTTGCAGATGAGCCCGATGTAGACGGCGACGAGAAGCGTGAAGACAAACGCCTGAACAAAGCCGATCAGCAGCTCCAGCAGATAAAACGGCGCCGGAAGGCCCCATTTTTGCATGCCGCTCATCGCATGCATGAGGCTCTCTCCGCCAAAGACGTTGCCGAAAAGTCGGAGCGAGAGGGAAATCGGACGGAAGGCGATCGAGACGACCTCAATTATCCCGACCAGGAAGAAGATGACAAAGAGCGGGTAGTAAATGATCGCGGGGACCTCCCGCTTGTCCGCCTTGTTGCCGAAGATGTCCTTCAGGACGAGGATCGGACCCGCGTACCGCATGATGAAATAGAACCAGCAGGCTATGGCCACGGCGGCGAGGGCCAGCGTGCCGTTCAGGTCGGCGTTGCCGGGCCGGATCAATTCCATCCACCCGCCCGTCTTGTGGTCGGTCATGTAGATCGTGCCGACACCCGGGAAGAGCCCGCTCCAGTTCTGTATCAGGATGAACGTGAAGAGCGAGATGAGGAGGGGGAACGTCGGCAAGGCCACCTTGCTGCCCACGATGGGAGAGGTGAGGTCGAGTATCCCCTGGACCAGGTTCTCAACGATCGCCTGCGCCCGGGTCGGGATGAGCTTCGGTTTCCTTATGGCCAGGCGAATCACGATGATGAGGGCCAGGGCCACGACCCAGCTCGTCACCATGCTGTTGGTCACGGGCAGCGGCCCGAGGGTGAACAGCGGCGTTGCGGCCGTTTCCACCCCACTCCCCTCAGCGGCAAACGCCGGCACCCCTGTTGAAAGGGAGGCCAGAATTAGGGCGAGTTTGGTGACTCGATGCATGGTTCGGACTGGAAGCTGGTAGGACTTGAAACGTTTAGTCGTAGGCAATGGGCCCTCTCTCCGTCAACAACCGAAACAATAAATGCGGAGGGCTTATCCGTCGGCGAAGGGACCATCATGGCTACGCGGGCGTCCTCGTCTTTCCTATCGTGATGATGGCCACCGCCCCGACGATCACGACGGAGGCGAGGAGGATACGCAGGTTCAGGGGCTCGCGCAGGATGGCCCAGCCAAGGATCACGGCGACGACGGGGTTTACGTAGGCGTAGGTCGAGACCTTGGCCGGTGTGCTGTGCTCGAGGAGCCAGACGTATACCGGAAACGCGACGATGGAGCCCGCGACCACGAGATAGCCGAACGCCAGCCATGAATGCAGGCTGATCGACGCGAACAGGAATGTCCCACCTTCACCTAATATCAAGCCTGTCAACAGCATGCATACGCTCCCGGTCAGCATCTGCATTGCCGCCGCCATCAGGAGCGGAGTGCCCGTGTTGACATGCTTGCTGTAAAGCGATCCCACCCACCAACTTGTGCTGGCAACAAACAGCGCGAGGATGTCGATGGCCCGGGGCTGATAGCCCTCCGGAATCGCGTGGGGGCCCAGGAGCAGGACGATACCAAAGATTCCAACGGCCACCCCGACGACGAGGCTAACCGTGGGTCGTTTGCCGCCCGGTCGGATCCACTCCAGGAGAACCATGACCAGTGGTGATGCCCCCAGAATGAGGGACGTGATCCCCGAGGCGGTCCGCAGCTCGGCCCAGGAGACGACCGCGTTGCCACCCAGAAGGAGAAAGATCCCGATGACAGCCTGGTCCTTCCATTGCAACGCCGTGGGCCAAGGGGCGCCCCTGAGTCGGAGGAATCCGAAGATTAGAACGCCCGCAACGGCGAACCGCATGCCCGCCATGAGGAATGGGGGCATGGTCTGGACCGCGACACGGATCCCCAGATACGTGCTGCCCCAAATCAGGTAGATGGCCGCGAACGCAAGCAGGAGGGCCGTTCGTGAGGGTGCAGGGGTTGGGGTCATCGATGAGATGCGGCTTCGTCCCCCCGGCAGACGCCGCGCCCGCAATCACGTTCTAGTCCCCTGCGCGCGCTCCATCTAGGCGACCTTCTTCCCATGACGATCTTGTAGCCTATCGGCGGGTCGCAACGAGGGTAAAATAACGCGCCGCGCGCTTTTGGAAGACCGTGGGCTCCTCGAACGGCAACGTCGCCTCACCAGCTTCAATCCAGTCCGTGTGCTCGCGGAGGACGCGGGTCGCCTCGCGGAAATAGGCCTCGTGATCGGTCCTGAAATGGAGGTTGGCGCCCTTCACGGATCTGGCGGCCACGTCTGAAAGGAACTGCGGCGTCATGATCCGGTTCTTGTGGTGCCGCCGCTTGGGCCAGGGGTCTGGGAATAGGACGAAAATCAACGTGAAGCGCGCGCCCTCCGGCATCGACGCCAGGAAATCCTCGGCGTCCGCGCGGATGAAGTGAAGGTGATCGAGCTGCGAGCGCCGGCGCTTGAGATCCGCGCGGACGATTCGCTCGGAGGCGATATCGATTCCCACGCAAGTCTCGTCCGGGTGGGCCGAGGCATATGCCGTCAGGAAGTGCCCGTGGCCGCTGCCGACCTCCCAGACAAGCCGTCCATTGGGCTCGATTAGCTTAGCGAGGGTTTCGCGTAGCGCGTCACGCCGCGCCATGATGATCGCGGTGTGCTCTCCTAGGCGATTAGCCCTCAAGCGGCAGGCTCCCCTTCCCTGCCGGCCGCAATCGCGACCATGAGAAGGCTTATGTCCGTTGGGTTGACACCGCTCATGCGACTGGCTTGGCCAAGTGTAAGTGGTTTTATATTAGATAGTTTTATCGCACATTCACGGCGAAGACCCGCGATCACCATGTAATCCATGTTGGAGGGAATCCGGACCTTTTCCACGTGCCTCAGGCGCTCAACCTCGCGCTGCTCTCGATCCAGATATCCTTTATATTTAACGCGATACATAACTTCATCGCGAATTTCAGGAGACTCCCTTAGAAAATCATCCGGCAGGAGTACATCCGGCCCTGACTTACGAACTTGAGTTGCCCAAGTAATGCCATTGTAGCGTGTTGAATCAAACCGATCGACCCAACCCTGAATGCGGGACGCCTTGTCCCGAATTCGAGCAAGCCTGCTAGGGCTGATGAGCTTGTGGGTCTCTGCGTGGTGGGCGAGTCGAAGCTCTGCGCTTCCATGATTCAAAAGCAGACGGTATTCAGCGCGACTGGTGAACATCCGGTAAGGCTCATCCGTGCCCTTGGTCACCAGGTCGTCGATCAACACACCGATATACGACTCATGGCGCCCCAAGATAAGCGGTGCCACTCCCCTAGCCTTATTGGCGGCATTTATCCCCGCAACAAGACCTTGCCCTGCGGCCTCCTCATAGCCCGAGGTGCCATTGATCTGTCCTGCGAGAAAGAGATTGCCCACCATCTTGGACTCAAGGGAGGGAAAGAGCTGTGTCGGTGGTGCAAAGTCATATTCCACGGCATAGGCTGGCCGAAGCAGCACCGCGTTCTCGAGACCCGGAATGCTGTGCACCATGTCGAGCTGAATGTCAAAAGGCAGCGACGTCGAAAGGCCATTGACGTAATACTCATTCGTGGTGCGGCCCTCAGGCTCGAGGAATAGCAGATGCCGGGGTTTATCGGCAAAGCGTACGAACTTGTCCTCGATGCTCGGACAATACCGCGGTCCGACGCCTTTAATCTCGCCGCTGTACATCGCGGACTTGTGTAGGTTTGCCCGGACGATCTCGGCAGTCGATTCGGTCGTATGAGTCATCCAACAGGACACCTTTTCAGTTCCCGGGACCCAGCCGATCCGTCTTTCCCCGGAATGTTCCACGTGGAACAAATCCTCCTTGTCACGGGTGTCATGAAACGCGAACAACGTGGGATTGAGGTCGCCCTTCTGCTCGCGCATCTTGGTAAAATCGATGCTCCGACCCAGAATCCGAGGCGGGGTGCCGGTCTTTAGGCGCCGCAGCTCCATTCCGATTTCCAGAAGGCTTGAAGAGAGCGTCTTTGAGCTAAAATCCCCGAGGCGTCCACCTTCATTCTTGTTCTGACCGATGTGCATCAGACCGCGCAGAAACGTGCCTGTCGTAACGATAATGCAACGGCCACGGAACTCGATGTCCAGGTTCGTGCGGCAGCCCACAACCACATCGTTTTCAAAGAGAAGGCCGGTAACGGTCGCCTGAAAGAGGGTGAGGTTTGATTGGAGTTCGAGGGTGTGTTTAAGCCTGAATTGATAGGCCTTCTTGTCGCATTGGGCCCTTGGCGACTGAACGGCGGCTCCCTTTGATTCATTCAGAAGCCTGAATTGAATCCCGGTTACATCCGTGTTGATCGCCATCTCCCCGCCCAGCGCGTCAATTTCTCGCACAATCTGTCCCTTGGCCTGGCCGCCAATGGCCGGGTTGCAGCTCATCTGGGCGATTGTGTCGATATTGCCCGTAAGGAGTAGGGTAGTGGCCCCTGTTCTCGAAGCGGCAAGCGCAGCCTCGACGCCAGCATGCCCGGCGCCGCACACAATCACGTCGTATCGCTTATTGATTATATACAACGAGTTATGAAATATTGCATCAGCCAGGGTTGCGGCAGACCCGATGGGCAACCCCGATCGACTCCATCATTTTCCAATGCAGAAGGATGCGAACAATTGATCGAGCATGCGCTCGTTGTCCACCTTGCCGGAGATCTCGCCAAAGGCGGCGAGCGCCCCCCGCAGGTCGCTTGCCAGGAGTTCGGGGGGCCCCTTTGAGGAGACCTTCTCCAGCGCTGACGTCAGGCATGCGCGCGCCTCCGCAAGGAAGTGGGCATGACGGACATTAATCGCAATGCGTTCCTCGCCGAACGTCTGCTGAAGGCCGTCCGCGAGCCTTTCCATCTCCGCGACAAGCGAATCGAGCCCTTCGCCCTTCAATGCCGAGACCGTGACGGTCGCAAACCCCGGCAACGCGCCGGCGACAGGCGCGCCCCGGCCGAGCAGGTCCGCCTTGTTGAGCACGCAGAGTGTATTTGAAATGTTAATACACGCCGTGATCCGTTCCGGAAGGCTTGGGGTGGGTAGGGTGGCGTCCAGGACGACGAGAAAGAGGTCCGCGCGCTCGGCGCACTCAAGGGTCTTCTCCACGCCCTGGAGTTCGAGCCCAGCGGCGCGGGCGTTGAGGCCCGCGGTGTCCACGAGGCGCAGGCCGTGCGGGCCGACGCTGATGCGCTCCTCGATGAAATCACGCGTCGTTCCCGGATGGGGGCTGACGATCGCGCGGCTGGTCCCGACAAGCAGGTTAAGGAGCGAGCTCTTGCCCGCGTTGGGCTCGCCAAGGATGACGGTCGCGATGCCCTCGCGCAGCAACGCGCCCGTGCGCTCGGTGGCGAGGAGCTGCTCGGCGCCCCTGAGCACGGCGGCGATCCGTTCCGCGAGCCGGCCGCGGTCCTCCGGGGGAAGATCCTCATCGGGAAAGTCGATGTAGGCCTCCACGGTTGCGAGCGCGCCGAGCACGCCGTCGACGAGCCCGGTCATGTGGCGGCCGAGTGCGCCCCGGAGCACCTGGCGGGCGGCCGAGAGGGCACGCTCGCTGCGTGCGTTGATGAGGTCCATGACCGCCTCCGCCTGGCTCAGGTCCATGCGCCCGTTCAGGAACGCCCGCTGCGTGAACTCGCCGGGCTGAGCGGGCCGGCATCCACGGACGAGCAGATCGGCGAGGATCTTGTGGGCGATGAACGGGCTCCCATGGCATGAGACCTCGAGCGAGTCCTCTCCGGTGTAGGAGTTGGGCCCGGCATAGAGGGTCGCGACGACGTCGTCCACGACGTCACCCCCAAGGTCGGAGTAGTCGGCGTGCGTGGCGACGCGCGGCGGGGGAACGGAGCCGAGGACGTCCCGCGCGAGGCGATGTGTATCACAACCACTGATACGTATGACCGCGAGCGCCGCGGTGCCCGCGGGAGTCGCGAGGGCGGCGATCGTATCCTTTTGGCGCGCCATTGGGGCCCAACCAACCGCCCCTGAGCCCCGGACTCAAGCGCCAAGGGACCGCTGCGAAACGGCGGCGCGCGCGGGCTACCCGGCGGATCCGGCCGAATCGCAACGCCAGATGCCGACGTCGTTGACCGAGCCGACACGGACCCACGTGCCGGGCAGCTTCTTCAGCGCATCTGCCTCGAACGGGAAGAGGACGGCATACAGGGGCCGGCCCTCGGCCTGGAGCGACGAAAATACCCGCTTGGAGAGGGCCGGCCCCATCTGGTCGTGGCGGAGCAGCGTAAGGTCGGTAAAGTAGAAGAGGGCGCCGCTAGCCTGCGACACGACGATGGCGGAATTGCCCGGCACGTGCGCCGTGAGCCATTTCGACACCCGTCCGTACTTGAGCTCCCCATGGCCCACGGCCCGGGCCTCCCGGAGGGGCGAGCTCTGGTCCAGCTCGACGGCGACGGCGACGGCAAGCACGAGGGCCGGCAGGGCGCGCCGTGCATAGTGCGGAAGGCGCCCGGCGGCCTGCTCCAGCAGGTGGCGCGCGACGAGGAGGCCGGCCACGATGAGCGCGGGGGCCGCGGGCAGGAGAAACCTGAGGAACCACCACTGCTCGTGGGTCCACCGGTAGGGCGCATAGAATGCGACAAAGCAAGCGGCCCACGCGGTCAGGATGGCGGCGACCCTGGGCCAGAGCCTCGGAAAGGCGACCAGCAGCGGTGCGAGGACCACGATCGGGCTGAGGAGCCGCGGCAGCCACCATGCGCCGTACCGAAGCGTGCCGGCAACCAACCCGGCGTGGAATTCGCCCCCGATCGCGCCATAGCCGCTCTGGAGGGCGTCCCCATAGGCGGCGTGGTTGATCGCCATCCAAGTTGCGATGCCGGGGAGTGATCCCAGGGCAACGAGGGCTAGGCGCCTCGGCGAAGTGCCGACGGCTAGGACCACGGGGGCCGCGATCAGCAAGTTGGTGGGCCTCACCAGGAATCCCACCGAGATGCAGGCGCCGGAGACGAGCGCCCAGCGAGTCCCGTCGCGACCCTTCATGGCCGCCACCACCGCCGCCGTCGCCCAGGCGGTCGCGGGGACGTCGCTCAGGGCCTGCAGCGAGGTGAACAGGTAGAGCGGGCTTGCTGCGAGCACCGTCGCGCCGGCGAGGGACCATGCCCCGGGTAGGCCGCAGGCTCTCCCGAGCGCGAAGACGAGCGCAATGCCCGCGAGCGAATGGAGGATCAGCACCAAGTCGCCGGCGTGGTCCCATCCGGCGACGAGTGCCGCCGGGACAAGGAGCAGCGGCAGTCCGGGAGGGTAGGTTGGCACCATGCTCGCGCCGCCGCCCGGGGACGGCTTGAACCCGAGCGGGACGTAGAGGTACTGCGTGGCCGCGTCCGGCGGAACGCCGGCAAGGGTCCGCATGGGGGCGTGGATCCGGCCCTGCGAGAAGAGGCGCGCCTCGTTGAAGTACCCCGAATTGTCGGAGCCTCCCGGAACGGCGCCGATCATGATGATCAGGAGCACAGCGTACCCAAGGAGCCCGAGCCCCAAACAAAGTTTTGCTCCTGGGAAGGTCGTTGGGGGCATGGCGGCTTTCACGGCAACCCATAGCCCATTGCGCCGCCCGCGACGAGCAGGATGAATCGTGCCTCCCTAGTACGTGTCGGCGAGCGACCTGTGGGTCAGGGACCTCGCGAGGTCGGCCTCCGGGGCCTTCTTCGCGAAGTGGACCCGGATCACCCGCTTTTCGCCCGGATAGAGGTCGAAGAAATTGTCGCTGCAAGTGAAGGCGTGGCCGGAGAAGTCGAACTCGAACCGGTGCTGGAACACGGGGGAGGTGAAACCGACGATGGCATTGCCCTCGGATCCCATCCGGAGGGAGATCTTCGTCCTCGGAACGGGCAGCTCCATGAATCGCGGAAGCGTGAGAAAAACGGTTTCCTCGCTCACCCGGGCGCCGGCGATGTCCAGGGCGATGCGCAGGTAGAGGTTGTCGCGCCCGAATTGCGCGAGGGGCCGGGCCATGTCGAGCGTCACCTGCCGGACGCTTCGCATTGGGCGCAGCGCGACCTTCTTGGTTCCGGCGAGCAGCACGCGGCCGTCGAGGTGGAACAGGTCCCAGCGAACGACGCCCCTGGCGGTGCGGGACCCGTCAAAGCTCGTGTGCAGGTGCACGAGCCGCACGGTCGAGCTCCGGTAGTTGTTGATCCCGAAGACCTCGTCGCCCGGCACGTGGGCGCTCACGAGGGCCGGGGCGTAGAATCGCCGCGCCGCGTAGTGGAGCGCCCTCCATCGCCCCGAGAACTCGATGGAGCTCCAGGACGCCACGGGCCAGCAGTCGTTCAGCTGCCAGTAGAGCGAGCCCATGCAGTGCGGCATGAGCCTGCGGTAGTGCGCGACCCCGGTCTGCACACAGTGCGCCTGGTTGAGCTGCGAGAGGTAGATGAGCGCGTCCTGGCCCTTCGGGAAACGGTATCGGCGGGACACGTAGTCCAGGATGATCTGGCTGCCGACCTTGTTCTTCTGGTGGGTCTCCATCACCGGGCCGAAGACGTTGCGATCCCCGCTCGGGTAGAGGGCCGCCTGCGTGGCGGAGGAGCTGTAGCTCTGCATGCCGAACTCGGACGCGAACCGGAAGGCCCACTTCTCATAGTCCGTCACCGGGTTCCTCCCGTGCCAGACGTCCCAGAAATGCGTATCCCCTCGCTTCTCCCCCGCGGCGTGGCCCGAATCCTCGTTCCCCCTCCAGGGCGAGGACGGCCAATAGGCGGTCTCCCCGCCGAGCCTGCGCACGACCGATGGCAGGACGCGGTGGAACAGCCGGTCATAGTCGGCCCGCCACCGCTTCTTCTTCGGGTCGGTCAACTCCCGGGCGTTGAGGCTCCATATCTCATTGTTCCCGCACCAGAGCGCGAGGCTGGCCCTGTGGCGCAGCCGCCTGACCTGGTATTCCGCCTCGGCTCGCGTGCTTGCGACAAACCGCTCATCACCGGGATACAGCGTGCAGGCGAACATGAAGTCCTGCCAGACGAGGAGCCCGAGCTCGTCGCACAGGTCGAAGAAGTCCTCGGACTCGTAGATGCCCCCGCCCCAGACCCGCACCATGTTCATGTTGGCGGCGACCGCCGCCTCCAGGTCGCGGGCGTAAGCGGCGCGGCCAAGCCCCGCGACAAAGCAGTCCGCGGGGATCCAGTTGGCGCCCTTGGCGAACACGGGCCTCCCGTTCACGACGAACTGGAACGACTCCCCCCAGCGGTCCCGGTGCCGGTCGAGCGAGATCGTCCTCAGGCCGATCCGGCGCGTCCATTTCCCGACGGCAACCCCGCCGGGTCCGGCCACGTCGACCTCGAGCGTGTAGAGCGACGGGTCGCCCTGGCCGTTTGGCCACCACAGCCGCGGCCTGCGGATGACGATCCTCGTGCCCTCACCGGACGACACGGCAAAGCCGTTGGAGATCCGCCAGCGGCACACCGCCCGGGAGCCGCGCCTTGCAAGCTCCGGCGCGAGCGTGAGGGTGACCGTTCCGTTCCGGGCGTGGTGCTGCGTGACCGCGACGCCGTCCAGCCGGTTGACGCTCCATCCCTCGAGCCTGATGTCGCGCCAGATCCCGGCCGTCACGTAGCGCGGGCCCCAGTCCCAGCCAAACTGACACTGCTCCTTGCGGATGATCGTGCAGCCGCCCACCGGGTCGTTGATTTCGCGCGGCCTGTGGCCGGTCCGCTCGGTCCGGATGTAGCGCATCGCGCTGTCGAAACGGATGCTCAGCCGGTTGGGGCCCTCCCTGAGGAGCGGCTTCACGTCCCACCGGTAGCCGATGAACATGTTCTCGGTGCGGGCCACCTCCGTGCCGTTGAGCCGGACGGTCGCCACGGTGTCGAGGCCGTCGGCGACGAGCTCTACGACCTCCTCCCCGAGCAGTGCGGCGCCCGCCGCGAACTCGGCCGAGTATTCCCAGGCGCGCTCGTCGATCCACTGCAGCCCGGCCTCATTGGTGCCGCGCAGGTGGTCGGGGATCGCCCCGGCCCGGCGCAGGTCGGTGTGCACGCAGCCGGGGACTGTCGCGGGGAGCCACGAGGAGCCCGAACAGTCCCGGAACCTCCAGGGCAGCGGCGCGAGCGGAACGACTCTCATCCCGGGTCGGCTTATTTCAGGCCGAGGAAGGCGGTGACCCAGCCCGAGATCGCGTCATACTGCTCGGTAGAATAGCTGTGCCCCATCTCGAGGGTGACGCCGAGCGTCTTTGGCGCGGTGATCACCCCGTACGCCGCATAGGCCGCAGTCGGCGGGCAGACCTCGTCATTGTAGCCCCAGTTGTAGTAGCCGGGCACCTTCAGGCGCTTGGCGAAATTGACCGTGTCGTAGTAGCTGGTCGTCGCGATCTTGGCCGGAGTGACCTGCGCCGAGGGCTTCCCGTCCTCGCCGGCCTTGAAGGGGTGGGGCCACCCCCCGGCGCGGCCGTTCAGCTCCGCCGTGACGTCGCAGAATGCGGGATGCGTGGCCGAAAGCCCGGTCACCCTCGGGTCGAGGGCGGCGGTCACGATCGTGAGCTGGCCGCCCTGGCTCGCGCCCATCACCACGAGGTTCTTGCCATCCCAGGCCGGCCGCGACGTGAGGAAGTCATTCGCGCGGACGCAGCTCAGGTAGACGCGCCTGTAGTAGTACGTCTCCTTGTTGTCCAAGTTGAAGAGAGGGTACCCGTTGAGGGCTCCCACGCTTAGTTCGTCATAGACCTCCTTGGCCAGGTTCACCGGGATGCCGTGAATGCCGATCTCGAGGACGATGGCCCCCTTGGCGGCGAGCTCGGGGTCCCCGAAGTAGGGGCGCACACCCGCACCCGGGACCTTGAGCACCGCGGGGTAGCGGCCGGGCGCCTTCGGCTCGCATAGGATGCCGTAGATGCGCGCGGGCGTCTGGCTCCACGTGGGGCTCACGGTGCGGAAGCTCACATGGTAGACGTCGACCTTCGAGGTGCACGCGTCGGGCATGAGGGTCATCCGCGCGTCGACCGGATTCTTTCCCAGCTCGTCCTTGCCCGCGGCCCAGAACGCGTCGAAGTCCGGCGGATCCACCTGCGTGGGCTTGATCTGGTCGGGGGCGAAGGCCGCGGTGGCCAGGCCCCGGTACTTGTGCCCTGCGACCTGCGTGGTGACAATGCAGCGCAGAAAACCGGGCGTGGTCATCGTGCCGGCGTCAATGACGAGGCCCGACGGCGGCACCGCCGCGGTCTTCGCCTCGCCCGGGTACAGGTCCGGGCCCACCGTGTAGGCCACGGTGACGCCGTCCAGCGGCTCGCTGTCCGCGGTGACTGAGACCGAGAAGTGGGCGGTCTCGCCTGGCTGGTAGGTCCAGTCCCGGTGGTCCGGGGCGACGATCACCTTGACCGTGGCGGCCCTCAGGGCGGCACCGGGCGGCAGCGGCGAGAGGGGCGTGGAGGGAGGCGTCTGCGGCGTGTCGGCCAGTGCGGCGCCCCCGGCGAGGAGCGCGAGGCATGCGAGGGAAAGCAGTCGGTTGTTTTTCATGGCTGAAGGCTGGTTCGACGTCGGCGCCGTCGCGCGGGGGCCCCGGTGCCCCAAGGCCGGCGTCCGCGAGGTTTTTCACGCCCCCGATTCATTAGCAAGAACTACCCGCCCTGAATTGACGGCCCCGGACGATTTGTGATCAATGGAAACGTGAAGCTCAACCCCGGGGCCCGGCTCCTATTCATCGGCGACTCGGTGACCGACTGCAACCGGCTGCGCCCGGTCGGCCAGGGGTCCGGCCACGGCCTCGGCGAGGGCTATGTGGCCGAGGTGGACCGGCTCCTGGCGCAGATGCACCCGAGACGCCCCGTCCGGATCACGAACATGGGCGTGAGCGGGGACACGGTGAGGGACCTGGCGGCGCGCTGGGACTCCGACGTGATCGCGCTCGAGCCGGAGTGGCTTGCGGTGATGATCGGCATCAACGACGTGTGGAGGCAGTTCGACGGTGTCGACAGCGCCGCGGCCGTCCCGCTCGAGGAGTACTGGGACACGTACGACGGCCTCCTCGCGCGGACCCGCCCGATGCTCAAGGGGCTCGTCCTCATGACGCCCTACTACGTCCAGGCAGAGCGCAGGGACATCATGCGCCTGCAGATGGACGAGTACGGCCGGGTGGTGAAGGACCTTGCGGCACGGCACCGGGCGCTGTTCGCCGACACCCAAGCGGCGATTGACAGCGTGCTCACGCGCCTCGACTACAAGGTCGTGGCCCCCGACCGCGTGCACCCGACGGAGATCGGGCACAGGGTCCTGGCCCACGCCTTTCTGCGAGCCGTCGGCTTTAAGCCGCTGTCTCGCCGGTGACGACGGTTCCGCCGGTGACGTTCACCTTCTCGAGAATCGCCTTGGTGATCTTCTCCGCAAGCTCGGGCTTCTCCCGTATCGCCTGCTTTGCGGCGTCGCGGCCCTGGCCGACAAGCTCCCCCAGGTAGGTGATCCAAGCCCCCTTCTTCTCGAGGATACGGTGCTCGAGCCCGAGGTCGAGGAGGGAGCCGGACGCCGAGATGCCCTCGTCGTACATGATGTCGAACTCGACCTCCGTGAACGGCGGGGCGACCTTGTTCTTCACCACCTTGATCTTGGTGCGGTTGCCGATGACCTTGCCCTCGGGTGTCTTGATCTGGTCCTTGCGGCGGATGTCGATCCGGATCGACGAGAAGAACTTGAGCGCCCGTCCGCCGCTCGTCGTCTCGGGATTGCCGAACATGACGCCTATCTTCTCGCGGATCTGATTGGTGAAGATGCAGACGCACTTCGTCTTGCTGACAACAGACGTCAGGCGGCGCATCGCCTGGGACATGAGCCTCGCCTGGCTGCCCATCGTCATGTCGCCCATCTGGCCGTCGAGCTCGGCCTTCGTGATCAGGGCGGCCACGGAGTCCAGCACGATCACGTCGATGCTGTTGGAGCGGATGAGCGTCTCCATGATGTTCAGGGCGTCCTCGC
>CAYQOH010000054.1:0-6807 GCA_964419075.1 uncultured Opitutaceae bacterium
CTTCGCAGGAGGGGGCCTATTTGTCACAATGCTTCTTGGCTAAAGCTGCGCATAAATTGTCCTCGGGATCGGGGAATCGCCGAGCATTGAAGCTTTTTTGGCGGAGGGCAACTGCGGGCCGCTGCGCCGCATTTTTAACCGGTCCAATCTTGACAATCCCCGGGCGAGCGTCGCGGGCCCGTTTTGGGGTTGTCGACGGCCACGCGCGGAACCAGCGTCGGGTGCCCACGGGGCCCGCGCCCCCGATGCCCCATGTGCCACACCCCGCCCGCCTAACCCCGAGACGGCCGCCGGCCCGGCCCGGGACCGCGCGCGCACGGCTCCTCGCCTCGCTCCTGGCGGCCTGCGCGGCCGCCGGGCTGCGCGCCACCGAACCTGTGATCGCAAACCCCCTCGCACGCACCGCACTCGCGCTTGACGGCGCATGGCGCACGATTGTCGACCCCTACGACAACGGCTATCTCGACTACCGGCTTGAGCCCTACGACGCGCGGGAGAACCCCACCGGGGGCTACTTCCTCGACCGGCCGCCGGGCTCCCCGAGCGACCTGGTCGAGTACAATTTCGACACTGCCCCGGAGCTCGCGGTGCCCGGGGACTGGAACTCCCAGTCCGAGCGGCTCCTCTACTACGAGGGCACCGTCTGGTACCGGCGCACGTTCGACCGTCCGGCGTCGCCGCCCGGGCACCGGCAGTTCCTGCACTTCGGCGCGGCCAACTACGAGGCCGAGGTCTACCTGAACGGGCGCAAGCTCGGGCGCCACATCGGCGGCTTCACGCCGTTCCAGTTCGAGGTGACCGGGCGGCTGCGAGACCGCGGCAATTCGCTCGTGGTGCGGGTGAACAACCAGCGCCGGCCCGAGGGGGTCCCGACCGTCAACACCGACTGGTGGAACTACGGGGGCCTGACCCGCGACGTGCTGCTGCTCGACGTGCCGCAGGCGTTCATCCGCGACTACGTCGTGCAGCTCAAGCCCGGGGACGCCGGGCGCGCCTGCGGCTACGTCCAGCTCGACGGCGCCGCCCCGGCGACGCGGGTCACGATCGAGATCGCCGAGCTCGGGGTCTCGGCCGAGTCCCAGGCCGACGCCGCGGGCCGCGCCTGCTTCGACTTCGCGCTTCCCGGCGCCGCGCTCTGGAGCCCCGAGGACCCGCGCCGCTACGACGTGCGGGTCTCGGCGGCGGGCGACCGGGTCGGCGAGAGGATCGGCTTTCGCACGATCGCGACCCGCGGCAGCGACATCCTGCTGAACGGCAGGCCGGTGTTCCTGAGGGGGATCAGCCTGCACGAGGAGAACCCCCTGCGGGGGGCGCGCGCCGTCTCCGAGGGCGAGGCGCGCCTGCTTCTGGGATGGGCCAAGGAGCTCGGGTGCAACTTCGTCCGGCTCGCCCACTACCCCCACAACGAGCACGTCGCCCGCGTGGCCGACGAGCTGGGGCTCCTCCTGTGGGAGGAGATCCCGGTGTACTGGACGATCCACTGGGGCGACCCGGCCACGCTGGACAACGCCCGCGGGCAGCTGGAGAGCCTCATCCTGCGCGACCACAACCGGGCGAGCGTCGTCATCTGGTCGGTGGGCAATGAGACCCCGGTGTCGGCCGAGCGCACGGCGTTCATGGGCCGGCTGATCGCGCGGGCGCGGGAGCTTGACCCGACGCGCCTTGTCTCGGCGGCCATGGAGGTCCGCGCCGACCCCGCGAACCCGGACCGCAAGATCGTGGAGGACCCGCTCGCGGCGCTCACCGACGTCGTGAGCTTCAACGAGTACGTCGGGTGGTACGTCGGCCTGCCGGACGACTGCGCCCGGGTGACCTGGGTGGTCGACACGCCAAAGCCGGTGATCATAAGCGAATTTGGCGGCGACGCGCTGCAGGGCCTCCACGCGGACGCGCGGACGCGCTTCAGCGAGGAGTTCCAGGCGGACCTGTACCGCAAGACCCTCCCCATGCTCGGGCGCATCCCCCAGCTCCGCGGCATGAGCCCGTGGATTCTCTGCGATTTCCGCTCACCGCGCAGGCCGCTTGCCGGCATCCAGGATGGGTGGAACCGCAAGGGGCTGATCGGCTCAAACGGCAAGCGCAAGGAGGCGTTCTTCGTGCTCCAGGCCTTCTACCGGGCCAAGGAGGCCGAGGCTGCGGCGGCCGCCAGGGCCCGGTGACCGGGACGACGGGACGGCCGGGCCGAAATGGGACTTGAAGGCGCGATCCGTTGGAATGTGACTGGGGGCCGAGTGCCCGATAAATGATCTTCACGACGTACTGGTTTCTTGCGTTCGCGGTCCTGGTCGTCGCGGGCTATTGGCTCGTCCCGAGGGCCGGGTGGAGGCTCTGGTTCCTCGGGCTGGCCTGCGTCGTCTTTCACGCCCATTTCGCGGGCCCCGCGGGAATGGCGCCGATCATCGTCCTGATGATCGTGACGTACCTGGCGGGCCTGTCGCGCGACCGCCGGGCCTGCCTCGCGGTCATGGCGCTGTGCGTCGCCGCCCTGTGCTTCTACAAGTACGCCCTCTTCATAGTCAACGCCGCGTTCGAGCCCTGGAGCCCCGCGCTGGCCGACGCCCTGAGGACCGAGGCCAGGGGCGTCATGCCGGGCGCCCCGCCGCTCGGAGTGAGCTTCTTCGCCTTCGAGTTCGTCCACTACCTCTTCGAGGTCCGGAGCGGCGGGGAGCCGATCCGCAGCCCGCTCAAGTTCGTCCTCTTCGCGATCTTCTTCCCGAGCCTCGTGGCCGGGCCGATCAAGCGGTACACGCAGTACCTCCCGTCGCTCGAGCAGGGCTGCGCGCGCTTCCGCCTCGACAACCTGGGCGAGGGCGCCCTGCGGATCGCGACCGGCTTTGCGAAGAAGGTGATCATCGCCGACAACCTGACGCTTTATGTCGACGCGACGCAGCCCCACTTCGCCGCGCTCAGCCTGTTCGGGCGGTGGCTTGTGGTCCTGGCCCTCTCCGGCAGGATCCTCATGGACTTCTCGGGCTACAGCGACATCGCGATCGGCTTTGCGCGGCTGCTCGGGGTGACGCTGCCGGAGAACTTCAACTGGCCGTACCTGGCGCGCAATCTCCAGGACTTCTGGCAGCGCTGGCACATCTCGCTCAGCTACTGGATCCGGGACTACGTCTACATCCCGCTCGGCGGGGGCCGCCGCAGGCTCGCGCGGCGCGTCCTCAACGGAATGGCCGCGTTCGGCCTCTGCGGCCTATGGCACGGGCCCGCCTGGCACTTCGTCCTATGGGGCCTCTACCACGGGCTCGGCCTCTCGGTGTGCGCGGGCTACTCAAAGGTGCCCGTCGTGGGTGCCCTGATGCGGAAGGGCTTCGAGCGCGAGCCCCTCGCGGGACTGGCCCTCACGCAGGTCTTCGCGTGCACGGGCTGGCTCCTGTTCTTCTATCCGCTCGACGAGGCCCTGCGGATGGGGCGCCTCCTCTTCGCCCTATGAGCGAGCCGCTGCCCCTCTCCTCCGGTCTCGACCGCTCGTGGTTCTTCCGCCCGAGGACGTTCCTGGCCGGCCTGGCCGCCGGGCTCGCCCTCTGCTCGGCCGTCGCGCGGAGGGTGTCGCACCCCGGCTACCACGACGCCTTCACCCGCTTCACCCCGGTCCTTTCTCCGGAGGGCCAGTATTACCCGACGTTGGAGGAGATGTGCGGCATCGCCCGCGCCCGCTGCCGGCCGGACCAGGTGCTCGTCATCGTCGGGGGAAACTCGATCTTCAACGGGGTGGGGCAGCCCGCCGAGAAGCTCTGGACCGTCGAGCTTCAGCGCCGGCTGGGGGATCGGTTTGTGGTGCTCAACTTCGCCTTCCGCGGCGCGCTCTGCACGGACGGGGGCGCCGTGGTCGCCGAGGCGCTGCGCCGCGAGTACCCGCGCCAGGTCTACGTGGCCAACGCGCTGCCGTTCGGCCAGCCTCTGGCCTACGGGGCCGATCCCTACCGCTACCTCTTCTGGGAGGCGCTCCGCTCGGGCCGTCTCGAGGACTTCGCCCCGCGCAACGAGCGGGTGGCGTGGGTCAAGGCGCACCAGTACACGTGGGCCGAGCGTTTTGACCTGTGGGGCCGGGACGAGATGGACCGCGCGCTCCGGTTCCGGGACCTGTGGAACTGGGTGGGCTACGAGCACTACTTCACGATCCCCAGCCCCGTGACGCCCACGCTCCCCGAGGCGACCTGGGCGCGCAAGCGCTTCGCGGACGCGGAGCCCGACTTCGAGGCGATGCCCCTCGCCGACAGGCTCCGGCCGGAGTTCCGCGACGCCGAGATGCGGATCGTTCGCGGGTTCTCCGAAGGCTCCTACGAGAGGGGCGCGGACGGCGGCTGGCGGCTCAGGGCCTCGGTCCCCGCGGAATTCGCGCAGCTGGCGAAGGCCGCGTTTCCGGACGACCTGAAGGGCCGCACGCTGATCATGCTGAGCCGGAACAACCCCTTCTACGTGGGCCAGCTGTCCGCGGACGAGCTGCTGCGGGACTCGGCGGCGTTCCGGGACTCGGTCGAGGAATGGCGCAGGGCCGGGTATGAGGCCTCCGACTACGGATCCGGATACGAGCCCGCCGACTTCGGGGACCGGACGCACCTGTCCGCCTCGGGGGGGCGCAAGCTGGCCGGCCAGGTGGCGGACCTGGTGATGGAGCTCTCGCGCAGGCGCGGCTACATGGAAGGCAACGCTCCCGCGCCATGAACACCCTCGACAGCCTCAGGAAAAGGATGCCGCAGCCGGTGGCCAGGGCGGTGGCCCACACGGGCTCGCTGCTGCTGGGGCTCGTCCTGGCCGTCCTCCTTCACTACGTCCTCTACCGGCTTGGCCTGCCGAGCAAGCCGTTCATCTATGTGGCCTTCTGACCCCGCCTCAGGCGTCGTCGCGTGGCGCGCCGCGATCACGCCCCGCCTCCTGCCGGCGGCCCTCGCCGGCCTGTGCATGGCGGCCGGCCAGGCGTGGGCCGGCGGGACCCAGTTCCGCTCGTGGGCGCCGACCCCTCCCATGGGCTGGAACAGCTGGGACTGTTTCGCGACGACGATCACCGAGAGCCATGCGAGGGCCGAGGCGGACGTCATGGCCGGGCGCCTGGCGGCGCATGGGTGGCAGTACCTTGTCGTCGACATCCAGTGGTACGAGCCCGCGGCGACGGGCTACGACTACCGCAAGGGCGCGGCGCTGGCCATGGACGGCTGGGGCCGCCTGCAGCCGGCCGAGAATCGCTTCCCCAGCGCCGCCGGCGGCGCGGGCTTCCGGGGCCTCTCCGGCTACGTCCATGCGCTCGGCCTCAGGTTCGGGATTCACCTGATGCGCGGGATACCCCGCCAGGCGGTGCAGGCCAATCTTCCCGTCATGGGCACGCGCCTCCACGCGCGGGACATCGCCGACACCGGGAGCGTCTGCCCGTGGAACACCGACATGTTCGGCGTCGACATGGCGAAGCCCGGGGCGCAGGCGTACTACGACTCGGTCTTCGCGATGATCGCCTCATGGGGCGTCGACTATGTGAAGGTCGACGACATCAGCCGCCCCTACCACGAGCGGGAGATCGAGGGGATCCGAAGGGCGATCGACCGCAGCGGGCGGCCGATGGTGCTCAGCCTGTCCCCGGGCGAGACCGCCCTGGACGCGGCCGACCACGTGGTCCGGCACGCCAACCTCTGGCGCATCAGCGACGACTTCTGGGACGACTGGAAATCGCTCCACGAGCAGTTCGCGCGCCTCGAGCGCTGGAATTCGCACCGGCTGCCGGGCGCATGGCCGGACGCCGACATGCTGCCCCTCGGCGTGCTGGAGCTCGGGCGCCGGTCCACGCGCTTCACGCCGGACGAGCAGCGCACGGTCATGACGCTCTGGTCGATCGCCCGCTCGCCCCTCATGTTCGGCGGCGACATGACGAGGTTGGACGACCTCACGCTTTCGCTCCTCACCAACGACGAGGTGCTCGCCGTGGACCAGCGCAGCGCCAACAACCGCCCCGTGTTTGACCGCGGCGGCCGTGCGGCCTGGGTGGCCGACGTCCCCGGCTCGCCGGACAAGTACCTGGCCCTCTTCAACGCGACCGAGTCCGCGGCGGCCGTCGTCGTGGGGCTCGCCGACATCGGGCTAGAGGGCAGGGCGACCGTCCGCGACCTGTGGGCGCATCGCGACCTCGGGGCCCGGGCGACGGAGGTCTCCGCCATGCTCCCGGCGCACGGGGCGGGGCTCTTCCGCGTGGCGGCCCAGCCGTGAGCTCCGGGCGCGTAGGGCCGGCCGGCGCCGCGCGCTGGCTCCTGTCGATCGCCACCGCCGTCTCGTTCCTTGTGGTGCTGCAGAACTTCGGGCTGGACCTCCTGCCGGACCGCCGCGTCCATCTGGCGCCCGGCCAGATCCGGCCGCTCCCCGGCCCGCCGACGCACGCCTACGCCTTCGATTTCGACGGCAGCGAGCCGGACCGCTGGCCGAGCGCGCGCAGCCGGGTGAGGTTCTTCGAGGACGGGCGCGCGTACCCGGTGCGCCTCCACCGCTCGGACGAAGTCGCGCTGGTCGGCGGCGCGCGGTTCAGCCACGAGCCGGGCCGGATCGTGTTCTCGTCCACCGACAACACGGATCCGCGCACGAATGGCCGAAGCTATGACCTGGCGTCGCCCCTCCTCTACCACGCGTGGATGGGCGAGGCGGCCATGGCGGCCTTCCTCGGGTGCGTCGCCGCATGGCACCTGGCGACCCGCAGATGCGCGGGCGCCGCGGCGCGGCCGGCGGCCGGCGCGTGCCGCTGGCGCTGGCATCTGGCGGGGTCCACGGCGCTCTTCGCCCTCGGCCTCTACTGCTGCACGGGGACGCTCGCGCCCTACGCGATCACGA
>CAYQOH010000054.1:6907-14602 GCA_964419075.1 uncultured Opitutaceae bacterium
TTCGCCCTCGGCCTCTACTGCTGCACGGGGACGCTCGCGCCCTACGCGATCACGACCGCGCCCGTCATCGCGCACTCGACCGGCTACGCCTACAACCCGGACCACGTCCATTTCCGCGCGCTGTTCGACCTCGTCGACGGGCGGGACCGGGCGGCCTGGGGCGGTGCGATCATGGCGCGCAGGATCCTTTTCCCGGCGCTCGCCTGGCCGCTCATGAGGGCCCTCGGATTCGAGCTCGGCGGGACGCTGGCGAGCCTCGCCCTCAACGTGGTGGGCTTCGTGGCGGCCGCGGCCGTCCTGCGGCGCAGGGTCGGGGACAGGGGAGCGGCGGCCGCGGCGTGGCTCATGGCGCTCTATCCCGGCGCGGCGTACTGGGCCGGGCTGCCCTACGCGTATGCGGTCATCTTCCCGGCAAGCCTGCTCCTGATGCTCGGACTCCTGCGGCTCGCCGAGCCCTCAGGCCCGGGTCGCCTGGCGGTGGTCTCCCTCCTGATGGGGCTGTGCTACCTGGGCTACGACCTGGCGGTCATCTACGTGCCGGCGACGCTCCTCGTGCTATGCTGGAGGAGGCGATTCGCGGCGGCCGTGGGGTCGGCAGCGCTCCAGCTGGCACCCCTGGCGGCGTGGCTGTACGCGCTTTCACACGGGTTGCGCCAGCCCCTCGCGAACGACAACTCCGGCATCTACGCCCGCGTGCTCTGGGGGGCGCTCCATTCGCCCGGCGCCGCCGCGTGGGGGCGGCAGGTCGCGCAGGCCGCGGGCGTCGGATGCGACATCTTCTTTGCCTCCAATTTCATCTTCATACCGGCCCTGTTCCTGCTCGCCGTGGCCCTGAATCCGCTCACCTCGAGGGTGCGCTTCCACGCGGCGGAAGTCGCGGTCCTCGCCTCGGGCCTCGCCCTGTTCGCGGTGCTCAACCTCGCGCCGGCCGAGCCGGGCGGCTGGGAGATGCGGGGCACCTGGATTTCGCGCATCTACCAACCCGTGTTTCCGGCCCTCCTGGTGTTCGTCGCGAGGTGGTGGCAGGGCCTGCCGGCGGATCCGCGCGGCCTACGGTGGCTCGCCGCGTCGGCCGTGGTGGCGACCCTCGGGTGCGACGCCCTGGTCGTGTTCGGGCCGATTCTGGGAGACCCCTTCCACGTCTCGGGCGACGCATTCTATCGTTTCTACGACCACACGGACGCGCACTTCCTCTACAGGTCCAACCTGGACAGCCTGGGGCGCAGCCCCCTCGGGTTCGCGGGAAGGGCCGCGATCCCCGGCGAGAAGGACGAATGGGACCCGCGGGTGGCGCAGCTAAGGGTGGCGGTGCGGGCCCTCGGGAACGTGAGGTCCGCGATCGCCCAGAACCAGATCGCCCTGAAGGCCGTCCAGGCGGACTTCCGGCGGGTGGGGCGCGACCTGGCCGACGCACGGCTGAAGCTCTACACAAGGCAGGTGGAACGCAGGGTGGGCGGCGGCGAGATCACCGCCGAGCAGGCGCGGCGCGAGGCCAAGACGGCCGAGGATTTCATCGGGCCCTCGCTCCGGGCCGTGCCCGACGCGCCGCCCCGTCGGCCGGACGCGGGCGAGCCGGGGTCCGCGCAGGCGCCGGACTCGATCGGCGCGGTGCAGGCCGCCATCGCGGCGGATTCGGAGGTGCTTAAGGCTACCGAGCAGGAGATCCTGTGGACGCAGGGGGAGCTGACGGCGGCGCTCTCCGAGTTGGCCAGGGCCCGCGAGGAACTTGGTCGCTCCGGCGAGCCGGGCAAGGTCCCGGCCTCCCGTTAGCCTGGGCGCAGGGGTATTACTTGCCAACCGCGGCCATTTCGGCCAATCAGGCCTCGTCCACAAACGCGGGAAGCTTCTGCTCTGGCGGCCGGTTACACGAAACCCTATGGCCGGTTGCACGCCCGGGAAGCCTTCCAATAACCGCAACCGCAACTGCCCCACCGGTAACGCCATGAAAACACTCGCCGCCTTCGCACTCGCCGCCTCGCTGGTCGCGCCCGCCCTCGTGCGGGCCGACGCGCCCGCAGCCCCCGCCGACGCAGCCGCCGGCGGCCTGCGCTTCAGCATCGGCGTCACCAAGTTCGAGAACCACGCCAACTACAGCGGGAGCTTCGCCCTCGCGGACACCTGGGGCTCCATGCTGACGGATTCGCTCCAGCAGACGGGCCACTTCATCGTTCTGGGCGAGGCGGACATGCGCGACGCGGCGATGAAGGAGCAGGATTTTGCCAAGAGCGGCCGCGTGGCGGGGGGCGACAAGGCGCCGGCGACGGGCTTCATGACGCCGGCCCAGCTGCTGATCAAGGGAGAGATCACGAACTTCCAGACCACCTCGGGCCAGCACGGGGGCGTGGCCTTCGGCGGGATCCGGGTGGGCGGCGGCGGCGACGAGGCGGAGATCAACGCCGTCGTCTACGTCGTCGACTCGACCACGGGCCAGGTCGTCGCCTCCAAGAAGGTGCTCGGCAAGGTGAAGAGCAGCGGGCTGTCGGTGGGATTCACCGACCGCAACTGGAGCGGCGACATGGGAGGCTTCAAGAAGACGAACGTCGGCACCGCGATGGAGCACGCGATCGACGACGCCGTGGCCTTCATCGTGACACAGATCCCGAGCCTGCACTGGAGCGGCAACGTGGTGCTCGTCAAGGGGACGCAGGTCTACATCAACCGCGGCACGCGCGAGGGGGTGGCCGTGGGCCAGATCTTCAAGGTGGGGACCTCGGAGGTCCTGCGCGACCCCGCGACGGGCGAGACGCTCGACGTCGCGTTCACCGAGAAGGGCCGCATCAAGGTGGACTCGGTCAAGGAAAAGATCGCCATCTGCACCGTGGTCGCGGGCGACGGGCTCGCCAACGGCATGGCGGTCTCCCCTCCCTAGGAGCGGGCGCGCTTCTTTAGCGAGCGGGCCTTCAGCATGAACGGCTCCAGGAGCCCATGCTGGGACGGCGGGAAGCGCCCCGTGACGAGCACCCCGTCCTCGCGGTGCTCCTGGGACTGGACGTGCCCGAGCGCGTGCAGCTTCGCGACGATGTCATAGCGGTCGTGCGGGACGAGCAGCTGCACCGTGCCCAGGCCGTGGGCGATCATCTCGCGGCAGCGCTCCTCGAGCGCCCCGATCCCCTCGCCGGTTCGCGCGCTCACGAGGAGCGCGTCCGGCACGCTGTGCTTGGCGGCGCGCTTCTCCAGCAGGTCGGCGAGGTCGACCTTGTTGAACACGTTGACGACCGGCCTGTCGCCGGCGCCGAGCTCCGCGAGCACGCTGAGGGTCGTGGCCCGGTGCTTCTCGAAATGGGGGCTCGTGATGTCGACGACATGGATGAGGAAGTCGGCGACCAGCACCTCCTCGAGGGTGGCCTTGAAGGCCTCCACGAGCCCGTGGGGAAGGCGCCTGATGAAGCCGACCGTGTCGGTGAGGAGCAGCTTCTGGTTGCCCGGCAGGACCAGCTGGCGGGTCGTGGGGTCGAGGGTCGCGAAGAGCTTGTTCTCGGCCAGGACCCGCGACCCGGTGAGCTGGTTCAGGAGCGAGGACTTTCCCGCGTTCGTGTAGCCCACGATCGAGGCGGTCGGCACGGGCACGCGCACCCTGCGGGTGCGCTGGACGCCGCGCTGGCGCACGACCTGCGCCAGCTCGGCCTTCAGGTGCGCAATCCGGTCGCGGACGACGCGGCGGTCCTGCTCGAGCTGCGTCTCGCCCTCGCCGCCCATGGCTCCCTTGCCCCGCTGCCTCGAGAGGTGCGTCCACGCCCGCGTCAGGCGCGGCAGCGAATACTCCATTCGGGCGAGCGCCACCTGCAGAACGGCTTCCCTTGTGTGGGCGCGGTCGGCGAACACCTCGAGGATGACCTCCTGGCGGTCGATGACCGCCATTCCTGCAAGTTCCTCCCAGTTGCGCTGTTGCGCGGGCGACAGGGCCGAGTCAAAAACGATCACCTCCGCTCCGTCGGCCTTCGCGAGGGCGGCAAGCTCCTCTGCCTTCCCCTTGCCGACATACAGGGCGGGGGACGGTGCCCGGAGCTTCACCAGGGTGGTCCTGACAATCGACAGGCTCAGGTTCTCGACAAGCTCCGTCAGCTCCGCCAGCAGTTCCTCCCCCTCGCCGACCGGCATTTCAGGAGTCTGCACTCCGATGAGAAACGCGCGCTGCGCCTTGGGGAGGGTCGGGAGGAAATCGGGCATTTAAAGGATTGCGGAAAAGGGCCAAGGGACATGGGCTTGGCTTGGCGTCCAGCCACACTACCACACCCCACAATGATGGCAACCTAATGCCCTCCTGCTCGATCTTAGTCGTCGACGACGAACCCGGTATCCGTGAGCTGCTGTGCCTGATGCTGGAGACCTCGGGGTACACCGTGATGGCCGCCGAGGACGGGCTCCAGGCCCCGAAAGTCCTCGCGGCCAATCCGATTGACGTGGTGATCACGGACCTGCTCATGCCCGAGCGGGACGGGCTCGAGTTCATCACGGAGGTCAGGAAGAAGTTTCCGCTGGTGAAGATCATCGCCATGTCCGGGGGCGGGCACATCGCGAGGGATTCGTACCTGAGGATCGCAAAGAACTTCGGCGCGCACGTCCTGCTGGAGAAGCCCTTCAGCCAGGCCGGCGTCCTCGAGGCGATCGAGACGGTCCTGAAGGAGCCCTAGGCGCCTGCCTGGGCCTCATTCAAGGAACAGGGCGCACACCGGCATCGACACCGGCACGGTCCCTGGGACACGGCTGAGACGGCCCGTCGCGCCGTCGACGCGGAAGGCGCACAGCGTGTCGGAGTCCTGGTGCGCGCAGACGAGCCACGCGCCGTCCGGGGAAAGCGCAAAGCTTCGCGGGCCCCTGCCGCCGCAGGGGACCACCTCCACGGGCGAAAGGTCGCCTGTCACGAGGTCCACCGCCAGGACGGCGAGACTATCCGGGCCGCGCACGGAGCCGTAGACGAATCGCCCATTGGGATGAAAGCGGATCTCTGCCGCGGTCGCGTCCCCGTGATAGCCCTGCGGCAGGAGGGACACGGAGCGCCGGGGGACGAGCCCGCCGCTGGGTGCGGCGTAGTCATAGGCCGTTATGGTGCTGTCGAGCTCGTTGATCGCGTAGCCGTGCCGCCCGTCCGGTCCAAACGCAAAATGCCGCGGCCCGGCGCCCGGGGCCGCGGCGACAAAGGGCGGCGAGACCGGCGCGAGCGCGACCGCGTCCCGGTCGACGGCGTAGGTGTAGATCCGGTCCAGGCCGAGGTCGCACACGATCGCGAACCTCCCGTCGGGTGAGAAGTTCGCGGAGTGGACATGCGCGGCGGCCTGGCGCGTGGGGTGGGGGCCCCTGCCGGAGTGCGAGACGACCCGGGGCGGCCCCAGCGCCCCGTCGGCGCCCAGCGGGATGGCGGCGGCCAGGCCCAGGTGGTAGTTGGCCGCGACCGCGATCGTCCCGGCTGCGTCCACCGCGATGTGGCACGGCGTCGGGCCGGGGCCGGCGGGCGCCTGTTGCACGGGGTGGAGCCTGGGCGATGCGCGGTCCACCCGGAACGACGAGGCCCAGGCGTCGCCGGCGCAGACGGCGTAGAGGAAACGCTGGTTGGGCGAAAGGGCGAGGAACGTCGGGTTTGGCGCCTCGGCCGCGAGCTGCGGCCCGGCGAGGGCGCCCGTCGACCGGTCCAGCTCGACCGCGTAGATCCCGAGGCTCGCCCGCCTCGTGTACGTGCCGATGAAAAGCCTGTGGGGGCCGCAATGTTCGCCCATCCCGGGTAGGAAAGGGCGTGCCCGGCCGAACACAAGCCGCTATCCCGGGCGGTCCCGGGACAGCGGCCAATGGAACGGCGGATGGCCTGCGGCTACTTCTTCGCCAGCTGCTCGGCGACCGCGGCCTGCGCCGCGGCGAGCCGGGCGACCGGAACTCGGAATGGGCTGCAGGAGACGTACGACAGGCCGATCCGGTGGCAGAACTTCACGGAATCGGGGTCGCCGCCGTGCTCGCCGCAGATCCCGAGCTTGATCCCCGGGCGGGTCTTCGAGCCCTTCTCGATCGCGATCTTCATCAGCTGGCCCACGCCGGTCTGGTCGACCGAGGCGAACGGGTTCTTCTTGAAGATCTCGGCGTCCTGGTAGGCGCCGAGGAACGAGCCGGAGTCGTCGCGCGACATGCCGAGGCAGGTCTGCGTGAGGTCGTTCGTGCCGAAGCTGAAGAACTCGGCGGTCTCCGCGACCTCGTCGGCCGTGAGCGCGCCGCGCGGGATCTCGATCATCGTGCCGACCGAATAGAGGAGCTTCACCTTCTTCTCGGCCATGACGGCCTTGGCGACCTCGTGGACGATGGCCACCTGCAGGTCGAGCTCCTTCTTGAAGCCGACGAGCGGGATCATGACCTCGGGCTTCGCCTTGAAGCCCTCCTTGTTCGCGTCGGCGGCGGCCTCGAACACGGCGCGCGCCTGCATCCGGGTGATCTCGGGGTACTTGATCCCGAGGCGGCAGCCGCGGAAGCCGAGCATGGGGTTGAACTCGTGGAGCTCGTGCACGCGCTGGGTGATCTTCTCGACAGGGATGTTGAGCTTCTTCGCCAGGTCGGCCTGGGACTCGGCGGTGTTCGGGAGGAACTCGTGCAGCGGCGGGTCGAGGAAGCGAATCGTCGCGGGCAGCCCCTTGAGCGCCTTGAAGATGCCGTAGAAGTCGGCCCGCTGGTAGGGCAGGAGCTTCGCGAGCGCGGCCTCGCGGTCGGCCACGGTGTCCGCGAGGATCATCTCGCGCATCGAGTCGATGCGGTTGCCCTCGAAGAACATGTGCTCGGTGCGGGTGAGCCCGATGCCGACGGCGCCGAACGCGATGGCGTTCTGCGTCTGCTCGGGGGTGTCGGCGTTCGTGCGCACGGACATCCTCGAGGCCTGGGAGCACCACTTCATCAGCTGGCTGTAGTTCTTGAACTTTTCGGTCGCGCGGGCGGCCGCGTCGTTGTGGATGAGCCCGGCGACGATCTCCGAGGGGGCCGTCTTGATCTGGCCGGCGTAGACCGCGCCGATCGTCCCGTCGATCGACAGGAAGTCGCCCTCGTTGAAGGTTTGGCCGGCGACCGTCACGGTCTTCTTGTCGTAGTCGACGTGCAGCGCGGATGCGCCGCAGACGCAGACCTTGCCCATCTGGCGGGCGACGAGGGCCGCGTGCGAGGAGACGCCCCCGCGGGCCGTGAGGATGCCCTCGGCGGCGATCATGCCGCGCAGGTCCTCGGGCGAGGTCTCGATGCGCAGAAGGATGGCTTTCTCGCCCTTCGCTGCGGCGGCGACCGCGCGTTCCGCGTTCAGGTAGATCCTGCCGGTGGCGGCGCCGGGGCCGGCCGGGAGGCCGGTGGCGATCACCTTCGCCTTCTTCACCTCGGCGAGGTCGAAGACCGGGGCCAGGAGCTGCTCCAGCTGGTCCGCCGGGTTGCGCAGGATGGCGGTCTTCCAGTCGATCAGCTTCTCCTTCACCATATCGATCGAGAACTTGAGCGCGGCCATCGCGGTGCGCTTCCCGTTCCGCGTCTGGAGCATGAAGAGCTTGCCGTCCTGGATCGTGAATTCGCAGTCCTGCACGTCCTTGAAGTGCTTCTCGAGGGTGGCGCGGACCTTCAGGAGCTCGGCGTAGGACGCGGGCATCTGGTCCTTCAGCTTGAGCACAGGCTCCGGCGTGCGCACGCCGGCCACGACGTCCTCGCCCTGGGCGTTGATGAGGAATTCCCCGTAGAACTCATTCGTTC
>CAYQOH010000055.1:0-14565 GCA_964419075.1 uncultured Opitutaceae bacterium
CTCGTTTCGCTCTGGCCCTTCCATTCGTGGGCGCCGCTGGGGTACGGGGCCGCGCCGAGCTCGGCGGCCATGCTGCACGCGGGCGTCCTCAAGAAGTTCGGCCTCTACGGCCTCGTGCAGATCGCCCTGCCGATCCTGCCGGTGGGCGCCCTCCACTGGAGCCACGGCCTGGCGGTCCTTGCCGCCGTGGGCAACGTGGTCGTTATCGGGCTGGTGACCATGGCCCAGCGGGACCTGAAGCAGATGGTCGGCTACAGCTCCGTCATGCACATGGGCTACGCCTTCCTCGGGATCGCTGCCGGGTCGGTGCTCGGCGCGGGCGGGGTCGTGATGCTCATGGTCGGCCACGGCCTCTCGGTCGCCCTCCTCTTCCTGCTCTCGACCAGCATCCACCGCCGGGTGCACACGTTTGACATGGACCAGATGGGCGGCCTCGCGGGGCATGCCCCGGTGCTCGCGGCCCTGTTCCTCGTCGCGACATTCGCCAGCGTCGGCCTGCCGGGTTTCGCCAACTTCTGGGGCGAGCTGCCGATCTTCTTCGCGCTCTGGAGCTTCTCGCACGGGCTCACCGTGGTCGCGCTCACGGGCACCGTCATCTCGGCGGTGTACGGCCTGCGCGCCGTGGCGAAGGTCTTCTTCGGGCCGCCGTCCGAGTCGTTCACGCGGCTGTGCGCGACGCAGCCGCCCCCCGACATCGGGTGGAGCGAGAAGCTTCCTGCCCTGATCCTGGTGGCCGCGATGGTCTTCATCGGGCTCTGGCCCAGGTCGCTGTCAACCGGGATCGACCGGGCGCTCGGGGGAGAGCCCGCCTCCGTCGTGGCCGGCCGATAACGCGAAAGGCGCCGCCCTCCCATGGACTTCTCCGCCCTCCGAGACCTCGCCGCAGGAAACCCGTGGCCGGCCATCTGGCCGGAGCTCTCCCTCGGGTGCCTCGCCCTGCTCCTCCTCGTCCTTGAGACCGTCCTTCCTAGGGCGGCGCACAAGGGGATACCCGCGGTGTCGATCCTGGGCCAGCTGGCCATCCTCGCCGTGCTCCTGGCCAACTTCGACACGGCGTACCGCGAGACCTTCAACGGGCTCCTGATGCAGTCGCCCTCGGGGCAGGTGATGCGGGTGTTCTTCCTGGTCTCGTCTATCTTCGTCTCGATCCTGGCGCGTGCGAGCCTGCCCGGCCGCGGGGTGCCTCGAGTGGAGTTCCATCACATCGTCCTCGTGGTTGCGGCGGCCATGATGCTGCTCGTGCAGAGCCGGAACTTCATCATGCTCTTCGTGGCGCTCGAGACCGTGACGGTGGGCCTCTACATCCTCGTCAGCTACACCCGCTCGAACCCCAGGACGCTCGAGGCAGGCCTCAAGTACCTGGTCATGGGCGCCCTCAGCTCGGCCCTCCTGCTCTTCGGGATCGTACTCCTGTACGGCGTCGCCGGGAGCCCCGGTCTGGCGGGCCGGACCGGCGAGGCGATGCAGTTTGTCGGTCTCTCGCAGTTTCTCGGGGCCAACCCGCACAACTTCATGGCCGCGGCCGGCATCGTGCTCGTCCTCTCGGGCCTCGCGTTCAAGATCGGCGCCTTCCCGTTCCAGATCTGGGTTCCGGACGTCTACCAGGGCGCCCCGACGCCGGTCACCGCCCTCCTCGCGGTCGCCTCCAAGGCCGCGGGCTTCATCGTCCTCCTCGTGCTCGTCACCGAGGTGTTCGCGGCCTACGAATGGCTGGTCGGCCCCGTCCTCACGTTCATGGCGGCCGCCACGATCCTCTTCGGGAATCTGGCGGCGCTCAAGCAGAACAACGTGAAGCGCCTGATCGGCCTTTCGGGTGTCTCCCACGCGGGATTCATCCTGCTTGCCGTCGCCTCCGTCGGCCAGGGGCCGAGCGCCGTCGGCGCGGTGTACTTCTACCTCATCGCGTACCTCATCGCCTCGTTTGCCGTGTTCGGCGTCATGACGATCCTCGCCGGCCCCGATGACACGGCCCAGGAGCTGGGCGACTACTGCGGCCTCGCCAAGGAGAGCCCCTTCCTTGGGGGCGTGCTGGCCTGTGGCCTCGGCTCACTCGCGGGCATCCCGCCGCTCGCCGGGTTTGCCGCGAAGCTCTTTGTCTTCGTCGCCGCCTTCAAGGCCGGCCATTTCGGGCTGCTCGTGGTGGCGATCGCCGGCGTGGTGATCTCGATCTACTACTACTTTGGCTGGATCCGGGCGGCCTACTTCAGCGACGATTCCGCGATCTCCCCCGAGGTGGCGCATCGGGCGCGTGCGGCAGGCGGCACGGCCCTGCGCATCGTGCTCGCGGTGCTCGCCGCGGCGACCGTGGTCCTTGGGGTGTACCAGGGGCCGCTGGGCCGCCTGGTCTCCGGACGCTGAAGAGGCCCGGGTTGGGGCCCCGGGGTCCGTCGGATGCCGGAGCGCGGCGGCCTACCGCCAGTGCCCCTCGTGCCAAACCCAGGATCCGCCCCTCCGGTCCCAGTGGCCGGCCTCCCAAGAGGCGCCGGGATGGAAATGGGGGTGGCGGTCGTAATGCCCGCGGATCCAGACCCATCCTCCGTTCCAGTGCCAGTGCCCGCCGATCCAGAAGAATTCGGGGCCCGGGGCGACGGGTACGTCCTCGGCAATGGGTGCGGGCGGGGCCTCCGAGGCCACCACCTCGACGGACTGGCCCGGGGGAGGCGGCGGGGGCGGGATCTGCGTGGAATAGTGCCCTTCGATCCAGACCCAGCCCGAGCCGCGGGCGACCCACTGGCCGGGGATCCACGCGTACCCGGGTCGGGCCACGCGGTCCCAGTGTCCGTCGAACCACTGCCAGCGCTCGTGGCGCCACACCCAGTGGCCGCGGATCCAGATGTAGCCGGGGCCCGGATTGTGGGGGACGACCTCGATGCGCTCGGGAGGCGGCGCGCTGCGGACGACGATCTCGGGCCCGCCGACGTTGATGCCGATGTCCAGACCCGCGCGCACGGCCACGGGTGCCGCGCCGAGCGCAAGGGCGATGAGGGATACCTGGGTGATCTTCATGGGAATAGGACTGGGCTGTTGCCTGATTAGACGCCGGTTGCGGGAAAATGTTACGTCGCGGGCGCCCGCCGAAGATTTTCGCCGATCCCGCCTTTTCCAGTTTGTTTCCGGGTGCAATTGCTGCCTGATTCATTTTCAATGATGAAGGTTACCGGCCTCGCATTGGTCCCTCCCCCCAGCGCCGCAGACCTGCCGAAGGTCACCCCCGAACTGCTCGCCTCGGTCCTCGCGCGGTACTCGCGCAGCAACGAGGGCATCGCGGCCATACTCGCCAAGGTGGACGTCGCGAACCCCGAGGCCTCGATCGACCGGATCCTCAAGTTCGTCGACTACGGCCATGCGTCGATCGGCGGGCTGACGGGCGGCCTGGCGGTCGCGCTCGACGGGGTGTCGATGTGGCTTGCGTACAAGCTCTTTGAGATCGCGCAGATGGCCGACGGGCAGGAGTCGAGTACGCGCTACATCGCCATGGATCCGCAGAACATCCCGGAGGCGGGCGAGCTCGGGATCCCCGATGACCTCGCCCCGAGGTGGCGCGAGGTCCTGGCCCGGGCCTTCGCCGCGTACAATGCCGAATACGCCCGCCTGGACGCGCTGTCGGTGGCGGAGCCCGGGCGCATCCGCCTGCCGAAGGACGCCAAGCCCGCGGTGGTCGCCCGGATCCGGAAGAACTACGCCCTGGACCGGGCCCGGTACTTCGTCCCTTTCGCGACGAGGACGAACGTCGGGCTGGTGCAGACCTCCCGGATGTGGGCGCTGACGGTGAAGCAGCTCGACTCGCTTCCGCACCCCGAGGCGCGCACCGCGGCGGCGCTCATCCGCGGCGAGCTGCTCAAGCAATCGCCGCGCCTGATGCGGCACAGCTCGGCCGAGGGGTCGTTCGAGGAGCAGGCGCGCCAGGAACTTGCGGTCTCGCTGCGACTGGGGCTCGAGCGCCTGAGCGCGGAGCCGCTGGCCGACCAGGTGTGGGTGAGCGTGGACCGCTCCGCTCCGCCCTGGCTCCCGCAGACCCAGCCGGTCCCCGAGGCGCTCAGGCACCGGGGCAACCGCTACGGCCAGCAAGGGCAGGCGACCCGCCGGATGAGGGTGGTCTTCGCATGGAACAACATGGCCCTCGCGGAGCTTCGGGACCTGAACCGGCACCGGACCGGCAACCGCTACACGCCGGTGATCCAGGCGGGGTTCTATCTGCCCCCGGAGATCCCGCGCGCCGGGCATGCCGCCCTTCTCAATGACCAATGTGAACTTACGCGGGAACTCATGAGGCGGGGATCCCCGTCGTACGTATATTCCCTCCTGCTCGGGGCCCAGACGCCTTTTGAGCACGGGACCCACGCGGACAAGTTCATCTACGAGGCGGAACTGCGGACGGGCATGGGCGCCCATTTCCGTTACGCTGAACACCTTGGGGCGGCGCTTCGCGCGTTCCTGGGGCAGGTCCCGGAGGCCCGCGAGTGGGTGGTCGAGGGTTCGGCCGAGCCGGAATAGACGTGTCAAAACGGAGGGACCGGCCAATAAAGAGTTGCTGCAATCTGTTGGCGAAGCCACGAATGTCTGCGATAGCCATGGTACATCAGGCTCAACTCTTTCGGCGCGACGCCCTGGGTTCCTAGTCCGTCATGTTCCGGGTCCTACAGTTCAACATGCAGTTTGGAATGGGCTGGAACGCCAGTTCCCCTGACGACGTGCCCATCGACATCGAGCGGACGATCACCGAGATCAAGAGGCACAATCCGGATGTCGTTTTGCTCCAAGAGGTCGAGCATGCCTGCGTGGGAGGAGTCCAGATTGAGCCCCCGCCGAACTACACGCGGATTAAGGAGGCGCTGACGGACTACGACAGCTGGTTCTCGTACCCCAAGGCGGATCCGCGCGAGCTTCCGTTCGGGATCGGGCTGGCGATCTTCTCGAGGACGCCGCTGCTCGAGAAGTTCCGCGTCGACGTTCCGTCGCCCGCGATCGAGTTTGAGTTTGGCGGCAAGAAGACGACCCCGACCGACCGGCTCATGATCGGCGCGAAGACGATCGTCGCCGGCAGGGAGGTGCAGTTCTTCAACGTCCACCTGCTGGCGTTCTTCATGCTGGGCTCGAGCAGCACGATGTTCCCGTGGCAGCGTGACCTGGTCGCGGATCGGCTGGCCTCGTCGGACCTGCCCACGATCCTCGGCGGCGACTTCAATGTCAGCCAGCACGCCTCGCTCGTGGTGCAGTTTGCCGAGTTCGGGTACGCGACGGTCCAGTACAAGGTCCCGACGTGGCATCGCAGGCCGTTCGTCCTCGACCACGTCTTCTACAACTCGGGCCTGCGCTGCGTCAGCCACTCGGTCGAGCACACGCTGGCGTCGGACCACCTGCCGGTGGTCGCCGACTTTGACTTCGGGTTCTAGCGGCTGCCCGGTCAGGCCTTAGCCAAGCGGATCCGGTCCTTCTCGGACTCCCGGTCCTCCTCGAGGCGAGCCTTTTCGGACGCGATCTGCTTGCGGATCTTCTCCACCTGGTCGGCATCCTGCCCCGCGAGGGCCTGCTCAAGGCGCTGCTTCAGGAAGATCTCCCGCTCGGCCATCTTCCCCTGGAAGACCCGGTCCACTTCGGCGAGGCGCGCGCGCTGTTCGGCCGTGAGGGCCTTTGCCGAGTCCGGGTCCGACTTGGACAGCCGTTCCATCGCGAGTTCGTAGGAGCTCTTCATGATTGGACGCCCACGATCGCCCGTCCCGGCCCCAAGCGCAAGGAAATGCCTTTTCATCCTCGGGGAACCGGCGGAGATTGGTCTGGCGCACCCATGAGCCCCGACGACCAGAGCGAGCTGTTCTCCGAGCCCGACGCCACGGCGCCGGAGGGGCCGGCGCCCGGCGCCGCGGCCCGACCCCTGGCGGTGCGGATGCGGCCGCGCGCCCTCTCGGAGGTCGTCGGCCAGGACCATATCCTCGGTCCGGGCAGCCTGCTCGCCCGCCTCGTGGCCCAGAACAACTTCGGGTCGCTGCTGTTCTACGGTCCGCCGGGCAGCGGCAAGACGAGCATCGCGGAGGCGATCGCCCGGGAGACGCGAAGCCGCTTCGTGCGCGTCAACGCGGTCATGTCCAACGTGGCCGAGCTCAGGGAGGTCCTCGGGGCCGCGCGGAGGGCGCCCGGCGCGCGCACGATCCTCTTCATCGACGAGCTCCACAGGTTCAACAAGACGCAGCAGGACCTGCTGCTGCCCGACGTCGAGCAGGGCGTCGTCCGGCTCATCGGGGCGACGACGCACAACCCGGGGTTCTACGTGAACCCGCCGCTGCTCTCCCGGAGCCACCTGTTCCGGCTGGAGCCCCTCTCGACCGCCGCGGTCGCGGGCGTCCTCGCGGTGGCGCTCGGCGACGCGGAGCGCGGCCTCGGCGGCCTCGGCGTCACGGCCGAGGCGCAGATGCTCTCCGAGCTCGCGGTCTTCTGCGACGGGGACCTGAGGCGCGCCCTGAACGCCCTCGAGGTCATCGCGCTTGGGAAGGCCGGGCCGTCCGCGATCACGACTGAGGACCTCGCGCTGTTCGCGCGCGAGAGGAGGATCCGCTACGATGCCGACGAGGACGAGCACTACGACACGATCTCCGCCTTCATCAAGAGCTGCCGCGGATCCGATCCGGATGCGGCGATGTACTGGCTGGCCAAGATGCTCGCGGGAGGGGAGGACCCCCGGTTCGTGGCCCGCAGGCTCGTCATCCTGGCCAGCGAGGACGTCGGCCTCGCCGATCCGCACGCGCTTCCGCTGGCCGTCGCCGCCCACCACGCCGTCGACTTCGTCGGCCTTCCGGAGGCCGAGCTCACGCTCGCCCACGCGACGCTCTACATCGCGACGGCCCCCAAGAGCAACTCGGCCACGCTGGCCCTCGGGGAGGCCCACCGCGTGCTGGCGCAGGAGCCCGTCCAGGCGGTGCCGGAGCACCTTCGCGACAAGGGGGGCCAGGCGAGCAAGAGGATGGGCCACGGGAAGGGCTACCGGTATTCGCATGATTTCCCCGAGGGGGTGTCCGGGCAGGACTACCTGGAGCGGCCCGTCCAACTCTACGCGCCAAAGGCCGCGGGCGCCGAGGCGGCCATTGCGGAGCGGCTCAAGCGATGGGGCTTCCTAAAGGCCTCCCTTTCAGTCCGTTCCGTGAAGAAACTTGCGGAGGGCGGGCCGCACACGTAGGCTTCCGGGCGATGAAGCGAGCTGTGTTTCTGGTCTTCTCAGGGCTCCTGCTTTCAGCCGTGTGCGCCGTCGCCGCCCCGGCCGCCCCCAAGGCGCCCGCCGACGACGAGAAGGAGGGAACGATCGCGGGCACCGCGGTCCCCCGCGCGCAGGGCGGCTTCATCGGGATCGAGGTCAAGAACGGCTCGTTCCGTATGACCTTCTACAACGAGAAGAAGAAGCCCGTGCCCGCGGACAAGGCGTCCGCCGTCCTTCGCTGGCCGGTGCACTACCAGCCCAACAACGAGCGCACGGAACTGCTGCCGACGGACGATCCCGCGGTGCTGGCGTCCGACTATCCCGTCAAGCCCCCGCACGCCTTCAAGCTGCACATTTCGCTCCTGTCGCCCAGCACCCCGGACGTGGAGAGCTACGTCATCGACTTCTCGGGCTGATCCTTCCGGCGCCCCGGGAGGTGGCCACGAATTGACAGGTGGCATCCGTGCGGCGATTTTGGCCGGATGCCCTCGAACCAGCCCTCACCCTTTGACTCCGTGGAGTTGGCCGTGGCGGACATCGCGGCGGGGCGGATGGTCATCGTCACCGACGACGAGCGGCGCGAGAACGAGGGCGACCTGATCATGGGCGCCTCGAAGGTGACGACGGAGGCGATCGGCATCATGATCCGGCACTGCAGCGGGATTGTCTGCGTCGCCACGACCGCGGAGGTGCTCTCGAGGCTCGGCCTCGGACCGATGGTCGTCGACAACCGGGACAGGCACCGGACGGACTTTGCGGTCAGCGTGGACGCGGCGCAGGGCGTCACGACCGGAATCAGCGCCGCCGACCGGGCGAGGACCATCCGCATCCTCGCGGACCCCGACGCGAGGCCGGGCAGCCTCGCCCGCCCGGGCCACGTCTTCCCGCTCCGGGCGAGGCCCGGCGGTGTCCTCGAGCGCCCCGGGCACACGGAGGCGGCCGTCGACCTCGCGAACCTGGCCGGCCTGCACCCGAGCGGCGTCCTCTGCGAGCTGATGAACGACGACGGCACCGTCGCCCGCCTGCCGGAGATCGTGGAGTTCAAGCGCCGGTTTGCGCTGCGCATGATCTCGATCGCGGACCTTGTGAGATACCGCGTGAATTCATGTTGCGGATTGGCAGCCCCCGGTTCTCCTCTCGACGTTCCATGAGTGGCGATTCACCCGTTCCCAGGGCCGTCGGGGCCTCCGGCCTCAAGATTGCGATCGCGGCCGCGCGCTTCAACGAGCGGCTGGTCGACTCCCTGCTGGAGCGGGTCCTGCGGAGGCTCTCCGCGGCCGGCGTCCGGGACCGGAACGTGACCGTCGTCAGGGTCCCGGGCTCGAACGAGCTGCCGCTCGCCGCGAGGCTGCTGGCGGAGCGCGGGCGGCCCGACGCCGTCGTGGCGCTCGGCGTGATCATCCGGGGCGGCACGATCCACTACGAGCTGGTCGCCAACGCCGCCACGGGCGGGCTCATGGACGTCGCCCTCGCGGCCCGGGTGCCGGTGATCAACGGGGTCATCGTCGCCGAGAACGCCGCCCAGGCCCGGGCGCGCTGCCGCGGGAGGATCGACCGCGGCGCCGAGTTCGCGGACGCGGCGGTGGCCATGGCGGCGCTCAGGAGGCGCCTGTCACGATGAGCAAGGCCCAGTACGCGCAGCGCCACGACGGCAGGGTGGCCGCGGTCCAGTACCTCTACGCCTGGAGCATCAACCCGCCGGCCGTCCTGGCCGACGACCTGGGCGTGTTCTTCGAGGGCCAGGAGAAGCCGAGGGAGCATTACTCGTTCGGCGAGGAGCTGATCGACGGCGTCATCAGGAACCACGCGGAGATCGACCAGCAGATCCGCGTGCTCGCCCAGAACTGGGAGTTCGAGCGCATCGCCAAGATTGACCTGGCGATCCTGAGGATCGCGATGTTTGAGATGCTCCACCGCAAGGATATCCCGCCGGTCGTCTCGATCAACGAGGCGATCGACATCTCCAAGGAGTTCTCGAACGCCGACTCGAAGCGCTTCATCAACGGGATCCTCGACCGCATGAAGGACCACCTCGGCCGGGACGCCCGCAAGGCCTCCGACTAGGGGACGGGGTGGAACCGGCGCAACGTGCTATCGCTGCTCAAGAAGTTCAGGGAGGGCCTCGCCAAGACCGTGTCGGCGATCTCGTCGAAGACGCACGGGCTCTTCGGGGGGCGCCGGATCGACGCCTCGTCGCTCGAGGGCCTGGAGGAGGCGCTCTTCGCCGCGGACTTCGGCGTCGAGACCACGGCCGAGATCCTGGGGGAGATCCAGCAGGCCGCCCGAAGCGAGAAGGGCCTCGAGGGCCGGCAGGCCGCGGCCATCGGGGCGGAGGTGCTGCGGCGCGCCCTCGCGGGCTCCGAGGGCACGGTCAGCCGGGCCGCGTCGCCCCCGACCGTGATCGTCCTCATCGGGGTCAACGGGTCGGGCAAGACCACGACCGCGGCGAAGCTCGCCTGGCGCCTCAGGCAGGAGGGCGGGACCGTGCTCCTCGCCGCGTGCGACACCTTTCGCGCGGCGGCGATCGATCAGCTCAAGTCGTGGGCCGCGCGGCTCGACCTCGAGGTGGTGGCGAACAAGCCGGGGGCGGACCCGGCGGCGGTCGCGTTCGACGCGGTCCAGGCGGCCAGGAGCCGGAAGCGGGACTGGGTCATCATCGACACGGCCGGCCGCCTCCACACCAAGGGCAACCTGATGGTCGAGCTCTCGAAGATCAGGAAGGTGGTGTCCAAGCTCGACCCGACCGCGCCGCACCACTCCTGGCTTGTCGTGGACGGCTCGCTCGGCGCGAACTCGATCGAGCAGGCAAAGGCATTTCACAAGAGCTTCGGCCTGACGGGCCTCGTCGTCACGAAGCTCGACGGCACGAGCCGGGGCGGGGCGATCGTCGGGATCTGGCGCCAGCTGCGGCTGCCCATCTTCTTTGTGGGGCTTGGCGAGGCCCCCGAGGACCTGCAGGCCTTCAGCGCCGAGAACTACGCCGCCGCGGTGTTCGGCGTGGAGCGCGAGGCCGACTGATGGCCTAGCGCCGCTGCTCGCGCCGCCTCAGGAGTGTCGCGGTCAGGATGAGCACGAAGGAGAGGACCAGGAGGATCGCGGCGAAGGCGTGCGCCCGGGGGTAGTCCAAGTTCTGGACCTCGTCATAGAGGGCGATGCTGGCGACCTTGGTGACGCCGGGTATCGCCCCGCCGATCATCAACACGACGCCGAATTCCCCCAGCGTGTGGGCAAACCCGAGCGTGAGGCCGGCCGCGATCCCGCGAGCGGCCAGCGGCAGGTGCACGCGCGTCCAGACGCGCCAGGGCGGGGCCCCGTGCGCCGCGCAGGCGTCCAGCTGCTCCTGGGGAACGCCCCTGAGGGCGACCTGGAAGGGCTGGACCGCGAAGGGCAGCGAATAGATGACGGAGCCGATGACGAGCCCGGCGAACGTGAAGGCGAGGGAGTGGCCCGTCAGCGCGACCCACCAGCTGCCGGGGGGGTGGTCCGGCGAGAACCCGATGAGCAGGTAGAAGCCGATGACGGTGGGCGGCAGCACGAGCGGCAGGGCGACGAGCGTCTCGACGATGGGGGCCAGCCCGCGGCGCGAGGTGTTCAGCCAGTGGGCCAGCGGGAGGCCGACGAACCCCAGGATAACCGTCGTGACGGCGGCCAGCTCGAAGGTCAGGCCGAGCGACTGCCAGAGGGGCCCGGGCAGTCCGAGGAATTCGGGCGGGTTCATTGCTGGCAGCGAAGGACGTACACGAATCCCTTCTCTGAGCCAATCGCGAGGAGCGCGTCGTCGGGGGACCAGGCCAGGCAGGCCGCGGCCGCCGGCATCCGGACCGTGGCCCGGAGCGGCTGCTGGCGCTCGGGGCTCCAGAGCGCCAGCGTCCCGTCCTGGGACGCCGTCGCCAGCAGGCCGTGGGTCCTCTGGAACGCGACCCCGCAGACCGGGGCCTCGTGGGGGAGCATCACGGGCTCGCGGCCCTCCGGGCCCGGTCCGGAGCAGTCCCAGATGCAGGCGTCCTGGCTCCCGCTCGTGGCAAGCCAGCGGCTCGCCTGGTCAAACGAGAGGTGGCGCACCTTGCCCTCGTAGCCGCTCATCTGCAGCTCCACGTCGCTCTCGGGCATCCAGAGGTGCACGCTCGGGTCCTGGTTCCCCGAGACAAGCCACCGGGCGTCCGGCGACCAGGCGAGGGCGTGGATCCCGTTGCCGTAGGCATACTCCTTCTGCGCCATGAAGTCGTCCGCGTCCCAGAGGCACACGCCCCCGAAATAGGCCACGGCGACGCACCCGCCCTGCGGGTGCCACGCGAGCGCGGAGATCGTCTTCGGGGCGTCCTTGAACCTGTGGCGCACGCTCGCGTCGGGGTTCAGGAGCAGGAAGCTGCGGCCCGCCGCCGCCGCGAGGAGGGGCGCCAGGGCCCCAGGCCGCCACGAAAGGTGCTCGACCCAGGCGCTGCCAAGCGACGCCGTCGCGACGTGCTGGCCCGCGGAGCCGTCCCAGAGTTTCACCGCGCCGTCCTGACCGCCGCTTGCGAGGAGCATCCCGCCCGGCCGCCACGCGACCGCGTTGGAACCGCCCTCGTGGCCCGGCAGCTCGTGGCGCTTGGCCCCGTCTGGCGCCCCGAAGAGCGTGATCGGCCCGGATGCCGACGCGGCTGCGAGGACCGAACCATCGGTCGACCATGCCAGGTCGATCGCGTAGTCGTCCAGCTGCCCGGCCCAGTGCTTGGTCAGCTGCATGGGCGCCTCACGCCGAGAGGCAGGCCTTGAACGCCTGCGTCAGCGCGGCCCGATCGAGGTTTTTACCGATGAAGACGAGCGTGTTGACGCGCGGCTCCGTGCCCCACTCGCGGTCGAACTTCGCGTCGAAAAGCATGTGGATCCCCTGGAACACGAGGCGCTTGGCGGCACCCCGGACGCTCAGGACCCCCTTCATGCGGTAGATGTCGTTTCCCTTCGTTCGCAGGAGTTCGCTGATCCACGCGTTCAGCCGGCCACCGTCGAGCTCCCCCCCCTGCTGGATGCCGACCGACGCGACGCCCTCGCTGTGCTCGTGTGCCGCGTGAAAGTCGGCCTGCCACAACGGCTTGACGATCTCACCGCCGACGTGGACGTGGAGCGGGTCCTCGCCGCATCCCTCGAACACGAGGTAATGGCCGGGGTGCTCCACCTCGATCTTGAAGGTCCCGTTGCCCTCGTCCAGGAGCAGCCGGTTGAGGCTGCGGCCGGGAAGGACGCGGTCCCCCTCTTTCACGCGCCTCTCCCAGTCCGAGAAGACGGTCACGGCCGCGTCGCGCACGGCGGCGATGTCCCCTTCGCCAAGCGAAGCCACCGGCATCACGGCCACGTCGAGCTCGTTCTCGTTGCCGTGGTGATGGTGGGCGTGGCCGCCGTCGTGCCCGTGGTCATGGCCATGGTCGTGCCCGCCGCCATCCGCGTGCCCGATCACCAGGTCATGGATCCCCGCCGGCAGGCGGTAGGCCCCGGCCCATTCGAAGGGGTACTCGGGCTCCATGAACTTCGGGTCGATTTCTGTCGCCCTCCCGAGGTTGAAGCCGCCGATGTCGAGCACCCGGTCGAGCGGCACGGCGCAGTCACGGGTTCGATAGATCGAGGCGACGGCGTTGATCGCCCGGATGCGGGCCTCGAGCCGGTCGAGGTCAACCGGCGAGGCCAGGTCGGTCTTGTTCAGCAGGATCACGTCGGCGAAGGCCACCTGCTTCACGGACTCGTCGCCCAGGTCGAGGTGCGCGGAGACGTGCTTTGCGTCCACCACGGTCACGATCCCGTCGAGCCGGAAGCTGCGGCGCATCTCGTCGTCCGTGAAGAAGGTCTGCGCGACCGGCGCCGGATTGGCGAGCCCGGTCGTCTCGATCAGGATGCCGTCCAGGCGGTCCTTTCGCTTGAGGAGGCGCCCCAGGATCCGGATCAGGTCGCCACGCACCGAGCAGCAGATGCACCCGTTGTTCATCTCGAACAGCTCCTCGTCGCTCTGGATCACCAGCTGGTTGTCGACCCCGACCTCCCCGTACTCGTTCTCGATGACGGCCAGCTTGCGCCCATGGCGCTCGGTGAGGATGCGATTCAGGAGCGTGGTCTTGCCGGAGCCGAGGAAGCCGGTGAGAACAGTGACGGGAATAGGGTTTGAATCCATGCGGAAGGGTCGTGGACCGTCCTGAAATGAACGTTTATGCGACCCGCCGTCAACCGGCGACCGTGAGAGCGCCGTGCGGAGGCGTCAGGGCGTCAGCACCTTGCCATCGGCCGTCCGCAACCTGCGGTCCGGCCCAGTCGAGCGTATCTCCATACGCTCTCCCGAGAGCTGGTGGAAGACGTAGGGCGTTTCCCAGCGGTCGCAGAGCTCGCCCTTCGCCTTGATTTCCGGGGTGCCGACGGGGATGAACGCGTATCCAAGTCGGTTTCGCGCCATTGGGGCTGGGGTGATTTCCGAGTTCTCGCCAACGGGGTTCCCCGAGCGCAGGGCGCTGCGGATGCTCGGTGAACCCATGCCGGAGGTCGCCTTATCCCATGAAGCCGAGGTTGGAAGTCGCGAAGCGACCAATATTCGGGAGCACGACCGGAAGATTCGAGGCGCTCACCCCAAACCAAGTCGCCAGCGTCGCCGAATATTCGTCCACGCTGGTCGTCGGGATCCAGCGGCCGCGGCCGGTGTCCTCGGGCCCTCCGAGCTCAAGAAGGGGCACTTGTCCGTAGATGTCGCCGCCCTTGACCGCGCCACCCATGATCAAGTGGTGGGAACCCCACCCGTGGTCCGAACCCGCGGTCCCGTCGTTCGTGCCGTTTGTGTTGAAGGTCCTGCTGAAGTCCGAGGCGGTGAAGGTGGTCACCTGGCCCTGAAGCCCAAGCTCCGTCGTGGCGGCCGAGAACGCGCTCAGAGCCTGGCTCAGCTGCGTCAAGAGGGCTGCGTGGGCCGCAAGCTGGTCCGAGTGGAGGTCGAAGCCCCCCAGGCTCGCGAAGAAGACCTGGCGGCTGAGGCCCAGTTGAGGCGCGGCGCCTATCATCCGCGCGATCATCTGCAGCTGCTTTCCGACGCCCGTGCTCGGAAATGCCGTGGAGAGCTTAGGGGAGGTAGCGAGAATCGTGTTGAGCAGCTGCCCGTCGGCTATGGCGCTCGAGGTGACCCCGCCGAAGGCGGCCTCAAAGAGATTCTGCTCCTGGAGGTTCAGGATGTTCTGCTGGGCGGTGGTCCGCACGCCGGTGACGCCGGAGGAGCCGGTCCCCTGTAGGACCACGGCGCCGGTTGAGTTGACGGCGAATTGCGACACGCTGTTTCCGATCTGGAAGGAATTCTGGCCGGCGACGCTGACGGACATCGAGATCTTCGGATTGGAGTTGAGGGCGTTCACGATGTCGGCGAGGCGCCCGCCCCATCC
>CAYQOH010000056.1:0-14480 GCA_964419075.1 uncultured Opitutaceae bacterium
ACACCGGGTTGTGGTCCGTCGCCCACGCGTTCAGGGCGTCGTCGAGCGGCTTCATGGCGCCCGCAAGGAGCGCGATGACGATCCCGGCGAGCGCGCCCCCGGCGATGTAGCCCGAGGCGAGGAGGACCCCGGGGCTCTTGTCGGTCTCCGCAACCATCTGCTCCTCGGTCAAGTCCTTGCCCGCATGCCTGCGCCTCGTGTACGCGTCGACGAGCCAGCGGACCATCCCGCCGGCCCAGATCGGGCTCGAGGAGGAGAGCGGCAGGTAGAGGCCGACCGCGAAGGCGAGGGAGGGCACGCCGGACATCTCGAGCGTGATCGAGATCATGACGCCGAGAAGCACGAGAGACCAGGGCAGCTTGTGCCCGAGGATGCCCTTGATGATGTAGGAGATGAGCACGGCCTTGGGCGCGTTGAACTTCTTCACCGAACTGCCGTCCGGCCGAGTCTCGTGGGTGCCATTGATCCCGGGGTCGACGAGCCAGACGGCGTGGCCGGCCGCATCCACGAGGTACTTCTCGGCGGCGCCCCCGGACGGGTCGCTCTTGTGCCAGACGAAGTAGGTCCTTGTATCGCCGCGGGCCTGCGGCCCGGAGAGGCGCTCGGTCTTCGCAAGGGCCGACAGGTCGACATGGAGGCCCTGCGCCTCGGCCGCCGGGACGGGGACGTAGACCGACTGCGAGTCGTTCAGGGCCAGGAGCATCGGTCCCAGGACGAGCGCCGACGCGAAGGACCCGAAGAGGATCGCGACCTGCAGGAACTTGGGCGTCGCACCGAGGATGTAGCCGGTCTTCAGGTCCTGGGAGGTGCTCCCGCCGTTCGACGAGGCGATGCAGACGATGGCGCCGATGGAGAGCGCGGTCACGTAGTACGCGCTGCCGGTCCACCCCACGATGAGGAAGATGAGGCACGTCAGCAGGAGCGTCGCGATCGTCATGCCGGAGATCGGGTTGGACGAGGAGCCGATCTCACCGGTGAGCCGCGACGACACGGTGACGAAGAGGAACCCGAAGATCACGATCAGGACCGCGCTCAGCGCCTTGGCCCAGATCCCCGCGTCGAGCAGGTTCGGGGCCGCCACCACGGCGGCCATGAGCACGATGATGCCGATCCCCACGAACTTCATCGAGAGGTCCCTCTCGGTGCGCGGCTCCGCGCCCGCCGCCACAGCGCCGTCGCCCCGCAGGTTGAGGAACCCGACGTCGCGCAGGCCCTCCCGCAGCCCATGCCAGATGGTGGGCAGGCTCCTGAAGAGGCTGATGATCCCGCCCGCCGCCACGGCGCCGGACCCAATGTAGAGAATGTAGGCCTGGCGCACGTCGTCCGGCCCCATCCCCGAGATGGGCGTCTTGCCCGGCGCGACCGCGCCGGGCATGCTCTCGCCGAAGAACTTGATCATCGGGATCAGGACGAGGTACGAGAGCACCCCGCCCCCGCACATGAGCGCCGCGATCTTCGGGCCGATGATGTAGCCGATCCCGAGCAGCTCGGGAGAGATCTCGGCGCTGACGGACGCCCCGTTGAAGGGCGCTCCGAACACCTTCTCCGGCGTGTCCTTCCAGAGCCGGGTGACCCGGTTCAGCACGTTGTAGACGATCCCGATGCCGAGCCCGGCGAAGATTGCCTTCGCCCCCGGCGCCTTGCCGAGGCCCGCGGCCTCCGCCGCCCGCATCTCCTCGATCGCGCCGGGCGACGCCTGCGTGCGGTCTTGCGCGGACGCGCCGGCGATCAAGACCGCGGCGCAGGCCGTGCCCTCGGGGTACTTGAGCACCCCGTGCTCCTTGACGATCAGCGCCCGACGCAGCGGGATCATCATCAGGATGCCGAGGAAGCCGCCGAGCACCGACACGAGGAGGACCCGGGTCAGGTCGAGGTCGAACCCAAGGATCATGATCGCAGGCATCGTCACCCCGACCCCGAAGGCGAGAGACTCCCCCGCCGACCCCGCGGTCTGGCTGATGTTGTTCTCCAGGATCGTGGCGTCCCGCAGCCCCACCTTGGAGAGCATGCGGAAGAGGGCCAGCGAGATGACCGCGACAGGGATGGACGCGCTCACCGTGAGCCCGACCTTGAGGACCAGGTAGAGCGACGAGGCCCCGAACATGATCCCGAGGACGGTGCCCACGACGAGCGCGCGCGCCGTGAACTCGCGCATGGAGGTCTCCGGAAGGATGAACGGCTCGTGCCTCGGTTTTGAGTTCTTGGGTGAATCCATGCTTAAGGTGCTATTCCCGGCGAACTCTGCCCGGCTCCGGGGCGCTTGCGACGCAATTTGAGCCACTTCCGGAACTCCCCTCCCCGCCACTTCGGGAGATCCCGCGACGACTCCCAGGCCCTGAGCGCCGGGACGGGCACGAGGCTCCTCGGGAAATGGTCGAGGAGGCGCCCGCCGAGGAGCGCGACCCTCCATGCGGCCGGCTGCGAGGCGAGGAGCGACCAGATCCCCATGGGCGGGGTCCCGGGCGAAGGCAGGTGCTCGGCGTGCGCCCGGTCGCGGAGCCTGAGCAGCAGGTCCGGGATGGGGATGTTCACGGGGCAGACCTCGTTGCACGCACCGCACAGGCTCGAGGCCTTAGGCAGGTCGGCCTTCTCCGGGAACCGACTGCCGAGGAGCAGGGGCGAGAGCACCGCCCCCACGGGCCCCGGGTAGACGCTCCGGTAGGCATGCCCCCCGGCCTGGCGGTAGACCGGGCAGACGTTCAGGCACGCCCCGCAGCGGATGCAGCGCAGGATCTCCCTGCACCGGCTCGCGAGGACGTCGGTCCTGCCGTTGTCGACAAAGACGACATGCATCTCCTCGGGCCCGTCGGGTTGGCCCGGCGCGCGCGGCCCCAGGATGAACTCGTTGTACACCGACAGCTGCTGGGCGGTCGCCGAGCGGGCGAGCAGGTTGAGGAAGAGCGCAAGGTCGCGGTCCCTCGGGAGGATCTTCTCGATGCCGACCAGCGCGATGTGGCAGCGGGTCGCGGCGAGGCAGAACCTGGAGTTCCCCTCGTTCGTCACGACGACGAGCCTTCCGCTCTCGGCCACGACAAAGTTCGCCCCGGTCAGGCCCGCGTCCGCCTCGAGGTAGCGGTGGCGCAGGAACTGCCGGGCCCGCTGCGTGATCACCTGGGGCTCGTCGCTGTAGGCGCCCAGGCCGTTCTTCTCGAAGAGCTCCGCGATCTGCCTGCGGTTCTTGTGGATTATCGGCTTTATGATGTGCGAGGGGTGGTCGTGGTCGAGCTGCACGATGAACTCCCCCAGGTCGGTCTCGAGCGACTCGATCCCGCGCTGGCGCAGGTAGCCCTCGAGCTCGATTTCCTCGCTCACCATCGTCTTTGCCTTGACGAGCTTCGTGGCGCCGCGCGCCCGCAGGATCGCGTGCACGGCCTCGCACGCCGCCTCCGCCGTCGAGGCCCAGTGGACCTTGACGCCGTTCGCCACGAGCCTCGACTCGACGGCCGGAAGGTAGGTGTCCAGGTTCTCGACCACGTGCTGCTTGATCTCGCCCGCGAGCTCCCTGAGCCTGTCCGGGTCGGCGTAGTGGTCGAACAGGAGCCTCGTGCGCTTCTCGTGGCCGGTCTTCGCCCCGTCGTAAACCGCGGCCCGCGCCTCGGCACCGAGGCGCGCCGCGGCCTCGTCGATCCGCTGGGTCTTCACGCGGCCCCCCTCATCGCTTCGCGCAGCACCTGCGCGAAATGCATCGAGCGCACCGGGGCGCCCTGGCGCGCGGCCATGCCGCCCAGGTGCATGAGGCAGCCCATGTCGCCCGAAACCAGGACGTCCGGCCCGGCCGCCCGCACGTGGTCGAGCTTCAGGCCGCCCATGGCCGAGGAGATGTGCGGAAAGGCGACGGAAAAGGTCCCGCCGAAGCCGCAGCACTGCTCGCCCTCGCCAAACTCGACCAGGCGGAGCCCCGCGATCGAGCCGAGGAGGAGCGCGACCGCGTCGCTGCTCCCGGTGCCGCGGGTGTGGCAGGAGCGGTGGAGCGCGACCGCCGCGTCGAACCGGCCGGGCCACGAGCGCACGCCGAGGCCGTTCACGATGAAATCCGCGAGCTCCCAGGTGCGCCGACCGAGCGCCTCGACCTCGCCCGAGTCTGCCTCCCGCTCGAACTCGAGCGGGGCCCCGTGGAAGAGCATCGCGGCGCACGAGCCGGAGGGGACGACAATCGGGTCCGGGGACGCGAATGTCCGCACGGCGTGCCGGACGACCCGGCGCGACGCCGTCCAGTCGCCCGCGTTGAACGCCGGCTGGCCGCAGCAGGTCTGGCCCTCGGGAAACGCGACCTCGCAGCCCAGGTGCTCGAGCACCTCGACCGTGGCCGCCGCCACGTCGTCATGGAACGCGTCGCACAGGCACGTGGCCATCAGCTGGACGCGCCTGCCCGTCACCGGAGTGCGGTTCGCCGTGAGCATGGTCACGCCCCCGATCCGCCGGCCGGCAGGCGGCCCGCGGGCGGGCGTTCCGGGTCTTGGCTCGCGGCCGTCGGGACCGTGACGGGGGGCTTCGGCATGGGGCACGATGATCCGGGCGGGGCCCGTGATCGCAAGCGAGATGATGACGGCACCGCCGCGGCGGCGCCGGGGCGGGGCCGTTAGGGTGTTGGCGGCTTGCGCCCCCCGGGGCAGAGCGCAACGAGGCGCGAATAGAGGCGCTCCAGGCGCGGGGTCGGGACGCCGGCCGCCCGCGCGCGCCGCAGCGGCTCCCCCCAGATCGCCTCGACCTCCACCTCCCGGCCGGCCAGGAAATCCACAAGGCTCGACGGCTGGTAGGGGCCCATCGGCGGGGTCGCGTCGTACTGACGGGCAAGGAACGTGTCGGGGATCGTGAACCCGTAGCCGGCCGCCGCACGCTGGACCTCCTCCATCAGGGCCCGCACCTCGCCGGCGAGGCGCGGGTCGGAGCAGATCCGGTCGGTCGGGATTCCGCCCTCGGCGATGGAGAGGCCGTTGAAGGGTATGTTCCACACGAGCTTGCGCCAGCGCGCCTCGACGAGGTTCTCGACAACCTGCGTCTTTACCCCCGCGGACCGCAGAAGCCCCGCCAGCGCCTCCGTCCTGGCCTCGGGCGGCCGGCCAAACTCGCCGATCGTCACCGAGCCCGGATGGTAGCACTTCACGTCGCCGGGGCCGACGCGGGTGACCGCCACGAAGGCGAGGCCGCCGATGACGCGGCGGGCCCCGAAGAGCCCCGCCAGGTGCTCGTCGGCGCCGAGCCCGTTCTGGAGCGTGAGCAGGGCCGTCGCCGGGCCGAGGAGCGGCTCCACGAGCGCCCCCACCACGCCCTCCGACGTGGTCTTGAGCGCGATGACGACCAGGTCGACCGGCCCCATCTCCGGGGCGGAGCCGAACACGGCGACGGGCCGCACCTCCGTCGTGCCGGTCGCCTCCCGGATCAGGATCGAGCCCCTCCCGCGGACGGCCGCCAGGTCGCCCCGCATCAGAAAGCGGACGTCGGCGCCCGCGAGCGCCAGGCGGGCCCCGTAATAGGAGCCGACGGCGCCCGAGCCGACCACGCCTATCCTGGGAGATGGAGCGGGCATTCCGACGCGCGTCCTAGAGCAGCGCGTTGTCGGTGAGCCTGACCTCGTCCAGCCACGCGGCGATGCAGAGGAGCGTTTTCCCGGGAACGACCTCCCGCATCGCCTCCATGGTCGCGGGGTCGACGACCGAGGCGTAGATGACGCGCAGCCTGTAGTGCGTCCCGAGGATGTGGGTGACCTCGGCCACCAGCCGATCCGAGCTCCGGACCCCGGAGTCCACCATCTCCCGGGCCCTCTTGAGCGCAATGTTGATGGCGGCCGCCTCCTGCCTCAGGGCCGAGGTGAGCTCGCGGTTGCGGACGGCGACCGCGAGGCCGTCCAGGTCCCGCACGGTCGGGACGACCACAAGGTCCACGCAGTAGTTCAGGTCCGCCACCATCTTGCGCAGCACCGCGACATGCTGGGCGTCCTTCTGTCCGACGAAGACGTGCGTCGGCCCGACGATGTTGAGCAGCTTCGCGACCAGCGTGGTGACTCCCCGGAAATGCGTGGGGCGGGACCGGCCGCACAGCGGCTTGCTCACGGCCTCCTCCGTCACGTAGGTCGAGAAGCCCCGCGGGTAGACCTCCTCCACGGCGGGCATGAAGACGGCGTCGACCCCGAGGCGGGCGCACAGTTCGAGGTCGTCCTGAGGCGAGCGGGGATACCCTCCAAGGTTCTCGTTCGAGCCGAACGACAGCGGGTTCACGAAGATCGAGACCACGACCGGGCGGCCCGCCGCCAGCGCCGCGCCGATGACCGCCTCGTGCCCGGCGTGGAGCGCACCCATCGTCGGAACGAGCGACAACCCTCCCCTTTCGGCCCTGAGCCTTGCGGCGAGGGCTCGCATGTCGGATACCGAGCCAATAGTCTCCATGGGGTTAACGAGGGCTTGAACAAAGCGGCCCCGGCCGGTTTGTTCAAGGTTTTCGGCCGGCAGCCACCCTCTTCACGCTCTATTTACGTCCCTAAGCAATGATCCGAATAAACGAGAACTACACGAAGCTCAAGGCCTCGTACCTGTTCGCCGACATCGCCAAGCGCGTCGGCGCCTTCGCGGCGGCCCATCCCGAGAGGCCCGTGATCCGGCTCGGCATCGGGGACGTCACCGAGCCCCTTCCCCCGGCGTGCATCGAGGCCCTCCATGCGGCGGCTGACGAGATGTCCCAGCGGGCCACCTTCAGGGGCTACGGGCCGGAGCAGGGCTACTCCTTCCTGCGGGAGGCTGTCGCCGCGCACGACTACGCGGCGCGCGGCTGCCGCATCGAGCCCGACGAGATCTTCGTCTCCGACGGGGCTAAGTGCGACTGCGGCAACATCCAGGAGATCTTCGCCGCGGACGCGCGCCTCGCCATACCCGACCCCGTGTATCCGGTCTACGTCGACACCAACGTCATGGCCGGAAGGACCGGGCCGAACGTCGACGGCCGCTACGAGGGCATCCTCTACCTTGATTCGACCCCGGCCAACGGCTACGTCCCCGAGGTCCCCGACGCGCCGGCCGACCTCATCTACCTGTGCTTCCCGAACAACCCGACCGGTGTGGTCGCGACGAAGGCCCAGCTTGCCGCGTGGGTGGACTATGCCAAGCGCAACAAGGCCGTCATCCTCTTCGACTCGGCCTACGAGGCCTACATCCGCGACGCCCGGATCCCGCACTCGATCTACGAGATCGAGGGCGCCCGCGACGTCGCGATCGAGTTCCGCAGCTTCTCGAAGACCGCGGGCTTCACCGGCATGCGCTGCGCGTACACGGTGGTGCCGAAGACCCTGATGGCGTGGGACGCGGCCGGGCGGCCCCACCCGCTCCACGCCCTTTGGAACCGCCGGCACACGACCAAGTTCAATGGCGTCTCGTACCCCGTGCAGCGGGCGGCGGCCGCGGTCTACACGGACGCCGGCAGGAGCCAGGCGCGCGCGCTCACGGACTTCTACCTCGGGAACGCCAAGCTGATCCGCGCCGCAATGGCCCGCCTAGGCTTCGCGTGCGCCGGCGGCGAGAATGCGCCCTACCTCTGGGTCAACGTCGGCCGCGACTCCTGGGAGTTCTTCGACCTGCTGCTCGAGAGGGCCCAGGTCGTCTGCACGCCGGGCGCCGGATTCGGCAAGTGCGGCGAGGGGCACGTCCGGATCAGCGCCTTCAACAGCCGCGAGAACGTTGAGCAGGCGCTGGACCGCATCGCGGCCGCGCTCAGGTAGGCTCTCAGTTGCGGGCGGGAAGGTCGGCGACGACCTCCTGGCCGAGCGCCGACACGTCGGCGGTCAGCAGGCGCGCGAGCCGGTCGAAGTCCCTGCCGTCCCACGCCGCGTCGGGCGCGTCGAAGACCTTGTGCGCGACGACGCGCGGACTTGCGCCCGTCGTCCAGATCTCGACCGCCGCGGAAAGGCTTGCCGTGTGCCGGCCCTGCGCGCTCTCCGAACCCTCGAAGCGCCGGACCTCGATCGACACGTCAAAGTCGCGCTCCAGGTCCGCCGGGAACGGCTCGGTGTAGACCTGCGCCACCTCGGGGGACGCGAGGAGCCGGGTCCGCAGCACCCGGGCGATGGCGCCGTCAAGGGGCTCGGCCCAGAGCCTGTAGTCCCTGAACTGCAGCTCGTTGCCCCCGGTCCGGACCACGATCTGCTTCCTCCTGAGGTAGCCCTCGAGCCGGACGGCCTTCAGGCCGATCCGGACGCCCGCCGAAGGCGCGGGTGCCTGGGCCACGGGCGCCGCGGGATCGGAAAGGACGAAGTAGCGCGTGGGGTCCTCCTGGGCGGGCTGGACCACGTTGCAGGCGGCCGGGGCGAAGAGCAGGCCGGTCAGCACGATCGGCATCAGGAGTCCCCTAGCGGAAGAGGTGCGGGTAGTCATGGCGGGCTTAGTCATTGGTGGGCAGCTTGCGTCCCGCGACGATGGCATTCGGGTTTCGCTCCAGGAAGTCGGCGAGCCGCTGGATCGACTCCGCGGCGTCCGCCACCTTCTCGAGGGCGCGGGTCGTGTCCGCGCCGAAGTTCTGCTGGGCGTTGATGAAGCTCCGGGCCGACTGCGCCGCCGCATTGAACGACTCCAGCGACGCCCGCGCCTGGATGAGGGTCGCCTGCAGCTCCTTGCCGTTCGAGTCGACCTGGGTGTCGAGCCGCGCCACCGACGTGCGCAGGACCTCCAGGGTCTTGTTCAGGTTCTCGAGCGAATGCAGCAGGTCGGGCGAGCGCGCCAGGGCGTCGACCGACTCCCCCGTCTTCTTCCACTGGGCCGCCAGCCCCTTGAAGTCGACCCCGTCCAGACGCTGCCTCGTCTCGCCGACGAGGCCCTTCAACTCCGTGGACAGGCCCTTGAAGTCGATCTCCTGCATCCGCGCGAGGAGCGTCGTGGCGTTGGCCATGAGGGCCGCGGCGCTCGCCCGGAACTCCGAGATCTCCGAGGGCGCCGACGGGATCACCACGTACTTCACGTCGGCCGTCGTGCTCAGGTCCGGGTGCATGTGCGGATCCATGAAGTCGAGCTCGACGAAGAGGAGCCCCGTCGCCAGCCCGCTGATCTCCAGCTGGGCCCGCAGGCCGCGGTCGACGAGCGCCTGAAGCGCGCCCCGGTCGGAGACGTCGAAATTCGCGCCGTGCTCGTCGGAGATCGCCCCCTGATTCAGCTCGCACAGGACCACGGCGAGGGACTTGCCGGTGGTCCGGTCGTACCGGATCGAGATGTCGACGACGTGACCCACGCGGACGCCGCGCAGTTTGACCGGCGAGCCCTGGTCGAGGCCGCTGATCCCCTCGTCGAAGTACACCAGGAAGCGCTCCGGCTTCGAGAAGAGGCTCAGGCTGCCGAGCGCGAGGAGCGTGATGATCCCTATCGCAAACGCCCCGAGGACGAATGCGCCTACGACCGCGGGGCTGATCTTGGTTTTCATGGTGGGCGGGCGGGCGGTGGGCTCCCTCTCTATCCTGACCGGACGGACCGCCGTGTCAAAAATTCTAGGACCTTGGGGTCCGACGGCCCGGCGGCCAGTTGCTTGGGGGGGCCCTCGGCGATGATCCCCCGGGTGTCCCGGTCCAGCATGATCAGGCGGTCGGCGATCCCCATGATCGAGTCGACGTCGTGGGAGACGATGACGATCGTCGTGCCGAAGGTGTCCCGGATGTCGAGGATGAGCCTGTCCAGGTTGCGGGCGGTGACCGGGTCGAGGCCCGCGGACGGCTCGTCAAAGAAGACGATGGTCGGGTCGAGCGCCAGCGCCCGGGCGAGCCCCGCGCGCTTCTTCATGCCCCCGCTGATCTCCGAGGGATAGTAGTCCTCGAAGCCCCTGAGGCCCACCTGCGACAGCCGGAAAGCGGCGATGCGCCCGATCTCATCGCCCGGCAGCCGGGTGTATTCCTCGAGCGGCAGCGCGATGTTCTCCCTGAGCGTGAGCGAACTCCAGAGGGCGCCCCCCTGGAACGAGAGCCCGAAGGTCTTGAGCATCTCCCGGCGCTCGACCGCGTCGGCGCCCGTGAAGGAACGCCCGTTGAAACGGACGTCCCCGTGCACGGGCGTGGCAAGCCCGACCAGGTTGCGCAGCAGCGTCGTCTTGCCGACGCCGGTACCCCCGACGATGAAGAAGATCTCGGCGTGCCTCACGCTGAACGAAACCCCCTCCAGGACCTTGTAGTCCTGGTAGGAGCAGGCGAGGCCGGACACCTCGATTGCGGAATGAGCGTCCGTGGTCATAGCCCGATGACCTGGAACAGGACGGCAAAGATCGCGTCCGCCACGATGATGTAGAGGATCCCCGTCACCACGGCGGACGTGGCCGACTGCCCGACGCCGGCGGCGTTGTTCTCGGACTGGAGCCCGCGCAGGCACCCGGACAGCCCGACAATGAGCCCGTACACGATCGACTTGATCACGCCCACGGTGACGTCCGGCAGGTCCACGATCGTCAGCATCTCAATCCAGTAGGCGGCGGGCGGGATGCCGAGGTCGACGTACGCCACCATCATGCCGCCGAGGATGCCCAGGCAGTTGGCATAGAGCGCGAGCATGGGCATCATGAGGCCGACCGCGAGGACCCGCGGCAGGACGAGGAAGCGCACCGGCGAAATCCCGAGGACGGTGAGGGCGTCGATCTCCTCGTTCGACTTCATGCTCCCGATCTCGGCCGCGTAGGCGGCCCCGGTGCGGCCGGCGAGCACGATCCCCGCCATCATCGCGCCCATCTCCCGGGTCATCGCCACGCCGATCAGGTCCGCGACCCAGATGTCGCCGCCGAAGCGCCGCAGCACGATGGCCCCGGAGTACGCGAGCGTGATCCCGACGAGGAAGCTGATCAGGCTCACGATCGGCAGCGCCATTGCGCCGCACTTCTGCATCTCGGAGAGGCAGTCGTTCCAGCGGAACCCGGCCTGCCCGCTCACGAGCCGCTTTGCGGCAAGCCAGCACTCCCCGATGAAGCCGAGGAATTCGCGCGCCTGGGACATCGCGCCGCGAGTCGCGAGACCCACCTCCACGAACAAGCTGCGCGAATGGTCGTTGCGCTCCCCGGAGACCAGGGACTCCGCGAACTGCCCGCCCAGCAGGCGCATCCGCTCCGGCAGCCGCCCGAGGTCGCAGGCGATCCCCTTGTCGGCGCACCAGCGCGACGCCTCGCCCACGAACACGACCAGCGACGTGTCCCAGTGGGGGACGCGGTCGGCCGTCAGGCGCACGCACTTCGGCGCGGCGGCGCCGACCACCGAGCCCCACCGGGGGGTCGCGCCCCCGAGCCTCCACTCCCCCTCGAGGACGACCTCGAGCGCGTCACCCTCCGTCCGCGCCGCCGCTCGGGCTTCGACATTCTCGTGGCTCGCAGGCATCGTGCGGAAATCTCGCCCTTCGGCGCCGCGCGCGCCAGTCCAATCTAATGCGCCGCGATGCGCGTCCACTGGACCCAGACGATGCCCCAGCGGCCCGAGCGGCGCACGGCGACGCAGGCGTACCGGGTCCGCACGTCTGAGCCGTCGGCCCTCCGGTAGGTGACCAGGGCGCCCACGAGCGCGGCCTCCCCGTACTCGCGGATCACGACGTCGTGGAGCCTGAGGTCGCGGGCGTCGGGGCGCTCCGCGGCCTGGCGGAGGAATTCCGCCTTGTCGATCACCCGCCCGTCCGCCAGGACCCCGACAAAGTCGTCGGCCAGGATCGAGCGGAACCGCGCCACGTCGCAGGCCAGGAACGCGCGCACGTAGTCGTCGTTCAGCTGCCTGAGGGCCGGCTCGTCGGGCGCGGCGGGCAAAGCCGCCCGTCCCGGGGCGGCGGCCAGGAGCCAGAGCGCAGCGACGGCGCACGCGGTTCGGACCATGGGGCGAGCCTTGACGCGTTCGCCGCCCTGATCAACGCCGGAGAAGATGCGCCATTGATTTTCGCAGGGTTATCGACCATCGCTTCCGGGGTCACACCGACCCACGTGCCCGAATTCCCCGAACCATCCGCGCTCACCGGAGTCGTCGAGCGCATCATCTTCCTGAACGAGGAGAACCACTACACCATCGCCGAGTTCCGGCCCGACGGCGCGCAGGGGGGCGCAAAGCCCGAGCCGGTCACGATCGTGGGCGCGCTCCCGGGCGTGGAGTGCGGCGAGACCCTCCACCTGACCGGCGAGTGGACGCGCCATTCCCAGCACGGCGCCCAGTTCAAGATCGCGTCCTTCAGGAGCGAGCTGCCGGCCAGCGTGTACGGCATCCGCAAGTACCTGGGAAGCGGGCTCGTCCCCGGTATAGGGCGCGTCTACGCCAACAAGATCGTCGACGAGTTCGGGACCGACACGTTCCGCGTGCTGAGCGAGGAGTCGGGCCGCCTGAGGGACGTGGACGGGATCGGGCGCAAGCGGGCGGCCGCAATCAAGCAGGCGTGGGACGGCAAGCGCGCCGAGCGCGAGCTCTACATCTTCCTGCAGACCTACGGGGTGAGCCCGAGCCAGTGCGTCAAGCTGGTCAAGCAGTACGGGTCGCAGGCCAAGTCCGTCCTCATGACCGAGCCCTACCGCGTGGCCCGCGAGATCGAGGGGATCGGGTTCAAGACGGCTGACAAGATCGCGATCAACCTCGGATTCGCCAACGACGCGCCGCCGCGGCTTGATGCGGGGATCCTCTTCGCCCTGGAGACGCTTCAGGAGGAGGGCCACACCGCCTTCGGCGAGGAGGCGCTGCGCGACCTCACGGCGGAGCTGCTGGACACGTCCGCGAGCCTGGTGGCGGCCCGGATCGAGGCGCTCGTTGCCTCACGGCAGCTCGCCAGGCATCTCCCGCCCTCGGCGGGCGAGCCGCTGCCCGGCTCGGGGCTGCTCCAGCTGCCGGCGCTCGCCCGCGCCGAGGAGAAGATCGCGGAGGTGGTCGCCAGGCTCAGGCGCGTCTCGAGCGGCCTCCCCCCCATCAAGGTCGACGCGGCGCTCGCGTGGGCCGAGGCGAAGGCCGGCTTCCCGTTCCACGAGCTGCAGCGTCACGCGGTCCGCAATGCGCTCGAGAACAAGGTGTCGATCCTGACGGGAGGGCCGGGCACGGGGAAGACCTCCACGCTGCGCTCGCTGGTGAACATCCTCAAGGCGAAGGGCGTGCGCGTCCACCTGGCCGCGCCCACCGGCAGGGCCGCCCAGCGCCTGGCCGAGACCACCGGGGGCTTCGCCTCGACGATCCACCGGCTCCTCAAGTACGACCCGGCGGCGGGCTTCACCTCAAACGAGTCGCACCCGCTCGCCACGGACTTCTTGATCGTGGACGAGGTCTCGATGCTCGACACCCGGCTCGCGTCGGCGCTCCTGCAGGCCGTGCCCGCCCGGGCGCACCTGCTCCTGGTGGGCGACACCGACCAGCTCCCGAGCGTCGGCCCGGGGAACGTGCTGCAGGACCTGATCACGGCGTCGCGCGCGCCCGTGACCCGCCTCACGGTCATCTTCCGCCAGAAGGGCCAGAGCGGCATCGTGGTGACGGCGCACGCGGTCAACTCGGGCGACACGGCCCCGCCGCCGGTGGCCCAGACGGTCGAGGCCGTCGACACCGCCGGGGACCTCGCCTTCCTCGCGGCCGACTCGGCCGAGGACTGCCTGCGCAAGGTGATCCGGCTCTGCACCGAGTTCATCCCACGGCATTACCCCCGGATCGACCCGGTCGCCGACGTCCAGGTCATGGCCCCGATGCACAAGGGCGTCGCCGGCGTCGCCAATCTGAACCTCCAGCTCCAGGAGGCCTTGAACGGCGGGGGGCGCGGGATCCGGACGCAGTCGGGCGAGTTCAGGCCGGGTGACAAGGTGATCCAGCTGCGCAACAACTACGACAAGAACCTGTTCAATGGGGACATCGGGTCGGTCACGTCGGTCGACCCCGAGGCGGGCGCGATCCAGGCGGACTTCGACGGCGAGAGCCACGCGTTCACCCGGGCGGAAATGGGCGACATGGCCCTCGCGTACGCGATCAGCATCCACAAGTCGCAGGGCAGCGAGTACCCGGTGGTGATCGTGCCGCTCCTGAAGGCCCATTTCATGATGCTGCAGCGGAACCTGCTCTACACCGCGATCACCCGCGGACGAAAGAAGGTGTTCATCGTGGGCGAGCCCGCGGCCTACGCGATGGCCGTGCGCAACGGCGAGTCGAAGCTGCGTGTCACGCACCTGCGGGAGAAGCTTGCGGCCTGCCCGGGCTCCTGACGCCCCCGCGCCCGCCTACTTGCCGAGCTTGCGCAGCGCCTGGTTCACCTTGTCGAGGTCGCAGACGGCGGGGTCGTAGTCGGGCCCGAGCCACCCCAGCCATTCCCGTCCGAGATCCGACTCGGGCTCCTTGAGGCAGGCGAGCATGTCGTGGAAGGCCTCGATCCCGCCGCAGTCCTCGGGAGGACCGGCGCGCTCGCCCGCCACGCAGACCGGATAGTGGACGCCCTTGGACGGGGCGGCGCTCTTCTCGACACGGATGTCGACATGCCACCCCTCGCCGATCTGGTAGTCGTAGGTCATCCGGTCGCGGTGGGCCAGGTTGAGGTCCGCGAGCGTCACGTCCC
>CAYQOH010000057.1:0-14437 GCA_964419075.1 uncultured Opitutaceae bacterium
AGCCGCGCGAACGTCTCGCTGCGGAAGGTGGAGGAGCTCGGGCTCGCGCTGTCGGTGATCCCGGGCGACAACGGGGCCGCGTCGCCGGGGCGGTTCGCGTCGGCGCCCTTCGAATCCCTGGAGCTCGTCCAGGTGAGGCACAGCTACCACCGGGAGCGGGAGGACGACAGCTTCATGCTGGGGCCGATCGACCTGGCCATGCGGCCGGGCGAGCTCGTGTTCCTGATCGGCGGCAACGGCAGCGGGAAGTCGACGCTCGCGAAGGTGATCACCGGCCTGTACCCGCCCGCGGGCGGCGAGATCCGGCTGAACGGGGTCGTGATCGGCGACACGAACCGCGACGACTACCGCCAGTGCTTCTCCACCGTGTTCTCGGACTACTTTCTCTTCGACAGGATCGTCGGGACGGGGGGCGCGGACGGCGACCGGCGCGCCCGGGAATACCTCGAGCGCCTGCACCTCAACCACAAGGTGTCGATCAAGGACGGCGCGTTCTCGACGACGCTGCTCTCGCAGGGCCAGCGCAAGCGCCTGGCGCTCCTGTGCGCGTACATCGAGGATCGGCCGTTCTACCTGTTCGACGAGTGGGCGAGCGACCAGGACCCGCTGTTCAAGGAGGTCTTCTACGCGCAGCTCCTTCCCGAGCTGCGCTCGCTCGGCAAGGCGGTCCTCGTTATCACCCACGACGACCGCTACTTCGACCGCGCGGACCGCCTGATCAAGCTGGACTACGGCAAGATCACCCACGGCCGCGGGGCCGCGCTCGCGCCCGCCGTCCCGGCATAGGCTGGAGGGCCCCGGGACGGGTAGGGAAGGACCCCAGCAACAGGTGCGGGTCGCGCGCCTCTAAGCCGACAACCCATGGGACCCGCTATGAACACATGTCACCCGCAACTCAATGGCGCCGCATCATCGTCGGCACGAGCGCGCCGCATCGGCTGCATCATTGCCGCCGCGGCCGCGGTGCACCTCGCCGGGGCCCCGGCCCATGCGGCCACCTACGGCTTCTCGCTCCTTGCGGGGGGCGCGAGCGCGCTCGACCACACGGACGGGAGCGGGACCAACGCCCGCTTCCTTAATCCGACCGCGGTTGCCGTGGACGGCGCCGGCAACATCTATGTCGCGGACGGCGGCGACCACACCGTCCGCAGGGTGAGCCCGGGCGGCGTCGTGACGACGTACGCGGGCACTTCCGGCCGGGCGGGCAGCAGCGACGGCGCAGCCACCTCCGGCGCCCTGTTCCTTTACCCCTACGCGGTTGCGGTCGACGGCTCCAACAACGTCTTCGTGGCCGACAGCGGCAACCACAACATCCGCATGATCTCAGCGGGCGGAAGCGTGAGCACCTTGGCCGGCACGGCGGGCGTCGCCGGCAGCGCGGACGGCACCGGTGCCGCCGCGCGCTTCAACGGTCCCCAGGGGATCGCAATCGACGGGACGGGCGTCGTCTACGTGAGCGACACGAACAACAGCACGATCCGCAGGATCACCCCCGCCGGAGTCGTGACGACGCTGGCCGGGGCCGCGGGCCAGACCGGCGGCGCCGACGGCGGCGGCGCGTCCGCGCGCTTCTTCTTTCCGGCCGGCATCGCCGTGGACGCGGGCGGCAACGTCTACGTCGCGGACCTGGACAACAGCGCGATCCGCAAGGTGACGCCGGGCGGGTCCGTCTCGACCCTGGCCGGAAGCGCGGGAAGTTCAGGCAGCCTGGACGGCCAGGGCGGCGCGGCCCGCTTCAACCATCCCTCGGCGGTGGCGGTCGACGGCGCGGGCTTCGTCTACGTGATCGACACCTCGAACCAGACCGTGCGGGAGGTCTCGCCCGGGGGAAGCGTGTCGACGCTCGCGGGGTCCCCGGGGATCGGCGGCAGCGCCGACGGCACGGGGGCGGCGGCGAGCTTCTTCTATCCGGGCGGCATCGCGTCGACGCCCTCCGGCGTCCTCTATGTCGCGGACACGGGCAACCACACGATACGGGCGATGAACTCCCCGGGCTCCGTGACGACGCTCGCGGGCTCGGCCGGGAGGAAGGGCGACGCCGACGGCACGGGCGGCCAGGCGCTCTTCGCGTATCCCTACGGCGTCGCGATCGACGGCTCCGGGCACCTCTACGTCTCCGACTCGGGCAACAACACGATCCGCGCGGTGACCCCCGCCGGCGTGGTGACGACGCTCGCCGGATCCGGCGGGTTCCCGGCGGGCAGCGCCGACGGCGCGGGCGGCGCCGCGCGCTTCAACAGCCCCGCCGGCGTGGCGGTGGACGGCGCCGGCAATGTCTACGTCGCGGACTCCGGCAACTCGACCATCCGCAAGATCGCGCCCGGTGGCGCGGTGACGACGCTCGCCGGGGCGGCGGACACGGCCGGCAGCTCCGACGGCCTGGGCGCAGCGGCCCGGTTCAACACGCCCGAGGGCGTCGCCGTGGACGCCGCGGGCAACGTCTACGTGGCGGACACGCGCAATGACACGGTGCGCAAGATCACCCCGGGCGGCCAGGTCACGACCCTGGCGGGCGCGGCCGGCCAGACCGGCAGCGGCGACGGCGCCGGCGGATCCGCCCGCTTCAACGGGCCGTACGCCGTGGCGGTCGATGGCTCGGGCAACGTCTTCGTCTCGGACTTCTTCAACGCGACCATCCGCAAGATCGACGCCTCGGGCACGGTCTCGACCGTGGCCGGCTCGGCCGGCGCCCTCGGCTTCGCGGACGGCGCCGGCGCCGCGGCGCGGTTCAACCAGCCGTACGCCCTCGCGCTCGACGGCTCGGGCGACGTCTTCGTCGCCGACACCTACAACCGCGCGGTGCGCGAGATCACGCCGGGCGGCTTGGTCGCGACGCTCAACGGCGCGTGGTGCCGGTTCTACTATCCGCAGGGCATCGCGGTGGGAGCCTCGGGGACGCTCTATGTCGCCGACGGCGACAACCAGGCGGTCATGGCCGGGGCCGCCGTCTCCGCGCCGCCGGGCGGCACCACGGTGCAGAGCCAGTCGGTCACGTCGGGCCAGAACGCCAGCTTCTCGGTCACGGTGCCGGGCTCCCCCGTCACCTACCAGTGGCAGACGTCGGTGGACGCGGGCGCGACGTGGAGCAGCCTCGGCGACAACTCAACCTTCAGCGGCTCGACGGCCGCCACGCTCACGCTCACGAGCCCGGCCCTCTCGATGAGCGGCGACCTCTTCCGGGTGCAGCTCGCCAACGCCGCGGGAGCCAACGTGAGCGGCAGCGCGACCCTCACGGTGTCGGCCGGGACGACCGGCGGGGGGCCCCCCACGGGGGGCGCCCGGCTGATCAACCTCTCGATCCGGTCATTTGTCGGGAGCGGGACCAACACGGTCATCGTCGGGTTCTACATCAGCGGCTCAGGCTCGAAGGAGCTCCTGATCCGCGCGGACGGCCCGACGCTCGCGTCCTTCGGCGTCACCGGGGTCCTCGCCAACCCGCAGCTCACGCTCTTCAACGCCAGCAGCGTCGCGATCGGCAGCGACACGGCCTGGGGCGGCAGCGCAGCCCTCGCCGGCGTCTTCGCCTCCGTGGGCGCCTTCGCGCTGCCCGCGGCGTCGGCCGACTCGGCCCTCTTCACCTCGCTGCCGGCCGGAGCGAACACGGTGCTCGTGGGCGGCGTCAACGGCGAGTCCGGGATCGCCCTCGCGGAGCTCTATGACGCGGACGGCGGAAACCCGCCCACGCAGCTCACCAACGTCTCGGCGCGCGCGTACTCGGGGACGGGCAGCGCGATCCTGACGGCGGGCTTTGTCATCGGGGGCAGCGGGACGGAGACGCTCCTCATCCGCGGGATCGGCCCCGGCCTGACCCCGTTCGGCGTCGGCGGCGTCCTGTCCTCGCCGCAGGTCCTCCTGTTCGACTCCACGGGCACCCAGATAGCCTCCAACGCGGGCTGGGGGGGAACCCCCGCGCTGGTCGCCGCGTTCGCCAAGGTCGGGGCGTTCGCGCTGCCGCCGGCATCGGCGGACTCGGCGATGATCGTCACCCTGCCGTCGGGCCTCTACACGGTTGAGGTTGCAGGGACCAACGGCTCGACCGGTGTCGCGCTGATCGAGGTCTACGAGATTCCCTGAAGGCCCGGGATGCATCCGCCCGAACAGGGAGCACGAGGAAGGCGCATCCGGCGCCGGAGGCGGCCGCCGGTCGCCCCACGCGGCAAAGTAGGGGAGTGCCCCATGGCGGCGACGGCGTGCGCCTTGTAATCTCGAGCCAGAATTTCTCCGCCCATCCACCTGCGCTCATCGCCCCAATAGAGGGGCGCCGGGCCCAACCCACGGCCCCCATGAAACGCCACGCTTCCCCCCTGTTCCGCCTCGCCACGCTCGCCCTCCTGGTCGCCGCCACCGCGGGCCGCGCGCAGACCATCCTGCCGGACCCGACGGAGGGGCAGGCGTATTCGTTCGCGATCGTCAGCAACCCGCCCCAGCCCGCGGGAACCACCTACACGGCGGACGGGCTGCCGCCGGGCCTCGCAATGGGCGCCTCGACCGGCGTCATCAGCGGCATGACCGACGCCGTCGGGTCGTACAAGGGCACCCTCTATCTCTCGCTCGGGACATTGACGAGCCCCTTCCCCTACCAGATCACGGTGGATCCCGCGGCGGGGACGCCCGTCATCACGAGCGGGGGCGGGCCCGTCGGGACGGTCGGGACCCCGTTTGACTACGCGATCGAGGCGTCCGACGGCCCCACGAGCTACAACATCGCCCAGCTGCCCCCGGGCCTCACGGCCTCGGGCGCCGAGATCAGCGGCACGCCGACGACCGCGGGGCTCTACTTCACCTCGATAAGCGCGAACAACGCGAGCGGCCAGGGGGCGATCCTGGTCCTCATGTTCAGAATAAGCCCCTCCGGGCCCATCCCGCAGATCACCAGCGCCCTCCTGTACGCGAGCCCGGTCGGCTCCCCCTTCAGCTTCACGATCACCGCGACGAACAGCCCGACGCTCTTCTCGGCCTCGAACCTCCCCGCGGGCCTCACGCTTGACGCCGCCACGGGCGTCATCAGCGGGACGCCCACGGGCGCCGAGGTGGCGAGCGTCCCGATCCTCGCCTCCAACGCCAACGGAAGCAGCCTTCCCCTGAACCTGATCCTGACGATCGGGAACTTCTCCTCCATCACGAGCGCGGCGACCGCCACGGGGCCGGCCGGCAGCGCCTTCTCCTACGCGCTCACGGCGAGCAACAGTCCGACGAGCTACGCCCTGACCGGGCTGCCGGCCGGGCTCTCGCTCAACACGGACACAGGCGCCGTCTCGGGCGCGCCGACCACGGCCGGCACCTACACGCTGAGCGCGAGCGCCGCCAATGCGCTCGGCACCGGCCCGGCGATGGCCATCACGCTCACCGTGACCGACCCGGTGTCGGGCGGCTCCGGCCCGACCGCGCCGCTCATCGTCTTCCCGCCGCTTGCGCAGTCGGCCACCGTCGGTTCCACGGCGCAGTTCTCGGTGTCGGCGGTGGGCTCCGGGGTGCTGAGCTACCAGTGGTCGCTCGGCAAGACGCCGATCTCCGGCGCGAGCTCCCCGACGCTCCTGATCGCAAGCGTCAAGGCGAGCGACGCGGGAGCCTACACGGTCACGGTGACGAACGCCGTCGGCACGCTCGTCTCGGCGCCGGTGAGCCTCACGATCCTCTCGCTCATCGTGCCCCCGGCCATCACGGCGCAGCCCTACAAGAGCACGGCCACGGTCGGCTCCCCCGCGAGCTTCACGGTCGGGGCCTCCGGCACCGGGCCGATCAGCGTCCAGTGGCTGCGCAACGGGGCGCCGATCGCGGGCGCCACGGCGCAGACGCTCACGCTCCCGAGCGTCCAGGCGACGGACGCCGGCACCTACTCGGCCGTCGTCACGAACGCCGCCGGGTCCGTGACGAGCATGGGCGCCGTGCTCCTCGTGTCCGAGACCGCCTTCGCTCCCATCTTCCAGTACCAGCCGAGCCCGACCACGGTGAACCTTGGGGGCACGGCCACGCTGCTGGTCGGCGTCGTCGGGTCGCCCCCGGTCACCTTCCAATGGTCTAAGGGCGGCGTCGCGATCCCCGGGGCGACGGGCCAGGGCCTCACGTTCCCGAACGCGGCGCTCTCCGACTCGGGGAGCTATTCGGTGGTGATCACCGACCCCGCCGGATCGGTGACGAGTTCGAGCGTCACCCTCTCCGTGACGCCGGCCGGCGGCCCGCCGGTTGTCGTGTCGATCGTCCTGCAGCCGGCGCCCGTCTCGACGACCGAGGGCGGCTCCGCGACCTTCACGGTCGCGGTGACCGGTGACGCGACCCTCGCGTACCAGTGGCGCAGGAACCAGGCCCCGGTCGCCGGGGCGACCGGGCCGTCGTTCACGATCTACGACGTGCACGCCTCGGACGCCGGCACCTACGACGTCGAGGTGGAGAACGGCTTCTCGGCCACGATCTCCGTGCCGGCGCTCCTGACCGTGAACCCGGTCGCCGTGCCGAGCCGCCTCACGAACGTGTCGGTGCGCGGCTTTAGCGGCGCCTCGAGCCAGACGCTCATCGTCGGGCTCGTGGTCGGCGGGACGGGCGCCGAGACCGCGCTCGTCCGCGCGGTCGGCCCCACGCTGTCCCAATTCGGCGTCACGGGCCTCCTCGCGGACCCGCAGCTCGTCCTTTCCACCTCGGCCGGCGCCACGGTGGCGTCCAACGACAACTGGGGCGGCGTGTCCGCGCTCTCCGCGCTCTTCGCGCAGGTCGGCGCCTTTGCGCTCCCCGCGGCCTCCCTCGACTCGGCGGTCGTGGCCCCCCTTGCACCGGGCGCGTACACCGCGCAGGTCGCGGGCGCGAACGGGGGGACGGGAATCGTGCTCCTGGAGGCGTACGACACCGACACCTCGCCGGCCCCCGCGACGCACTTCATCAACGTGTCGGCGCGCGGATTCTCCGGCAGCGGGGCGGGCGTGCTGACCGTGGGGTTCGTGATCACCGGAGCCGCGCCGAGGACGATCCTCATCCGCGGCGTGGGCCCCGCCCTGACCGCGTTCGGGGTGGCCGGGGCGCTGGCGGCGCCGCAGCTCTCCGTCTCCGACTCGAACCAGAACGTGGTGGGCTCCAACAGCGGCTGGGGCGGCACCGCGGCGCTCCAGGCGGCGTTTGACGCCGTCTCGGCGTTCGCGCTTCCCACGACCTCGAAGGACGCCGCGGTCCTCGTGACGCTGTCGCCCGGCGCCTACACGGCGGAGGTGAGCGGCGCCAACGGCTCGACCGGCGTCGCCCTCCTCGAGATGTACGACATGCCGTGAGCGGGCCGCGCGGCGCCTCCTCCGCTCATGGGCCAGACCCCAAGCCTCACCTGCCGCATGTGCGGCGCCGGACACCGGCCCGTCGCCCTTGGGCCCGGCGAGAGGGCGCTCTGCGTGCGCTGCGCCACGGTCCTGGCGCAGGGCTCCCGGCTGGGGCCCGACACGGCGCTCGTCTTCGCCCTCACGGGGCTCATCCTCGCGCTGCCCGCCTCGCTCCTGACCTTTGTCAGCGCCGGCAAGCTCGGGGCGGAGCGGATGAGCAGCCTCTTCACCGGGGTGGCGAGCCTGTGGGGCGGCGGCATGCGCCTGCTGGCGGTCCTTGTCCTCCTCTGCGGGGGGCTCATCCCCTTCGCGCTCCTCGCCGCGCTGGCGGTCATGAACGCCCCGGAGCGCCTCGGCTGGCGGAAGGCCGGCCTTGAGCCCCTCATCCGGTGTGCGCGCGCCCTCGGGCACTGGGCCATCCCCGAGGTGCAGGTGCTCGCGGTCCTGGTCGCCCTCATGAAGCTCGGAAGCGTGGTCCACCTGCGGGTCGGCCCCGGGTTCTGGTGCTACTGCGGGGTGGCGCTCTCGCTTCTCATCGCGCGGCGCAGCTTCGACCTCGACTCGACCGCACCCGGCGCCCCGGCCGCGCCATGAGCCGCGCGTCCCCCAGGCCCTGGCAAAGGAGCAGCACCACCGCGGCCGCGCTGGCGCTGGCGGCCGCCGCGATGCTCGTGCCGGCCAACCTGCTTCCGGTCCTGAGCACCCGGAGCTCCGGCAGCGACCGCAGCGACACGATCTTCTCCGGCTGCGTGGAGCTCTGGCGCCAGGGCCTGTGGGCGATCGCGCTCATCGTCTTCACCGCGAGCATCGTGATTCCCGTCCTCAAGCTTGCGGGGCTCGTGTGGCTCCTCGCCGCGGCGCGCCGCGGCGACCCCGGGCAGTCGCGGCGCCTGACCCGGGTGTACGCGGCCCTCGATTTCATCGGGCGCTGGTCGATGCTCGACGTGTTCCTGGCGGCGTTCCTCACGGGCCTCGTGCAGTTCGGCGGGCTGTCGACGGTGACGCCCCGGAGCGGCATTGTCGCGTTCGCCGCGGCGGTGGTGCTGACCGTGCTCGCGACCCGGGCGTTCGACCCGCGCATCCTCTGGGCCGGCGGGCCCGCACCGTCGCCATGACCTCCGCCCCCTCGCCCCTCATCTCGCGCGCCCGCGCGTTCCCGCTCATCTGGGTGGTCCCGGTGATCGCAGTTTCGATCGGCGCCTGGATGGGCATCCGCGAGCTCCGCGACCGCGGGACCGCGATCACGATCGACTTCGCCGACGGCTCGGGCGTCGAGGCCGGACGGACCGTGCTCGAGTACAAGGGCGTGTCGGCCGGCACCGTGGAGTCGGTCGAGCTGCGGCACGGGCTCGTGGGCGTGAGGATCGGCCTGCGCCTCAGGCGGAGTGCGGCGGCGCTCGCGAGGGCGGGCGCCCATTTCTGGATCGTGCACCCGGAGATCAGCTTTTCCGGGGTGAAGGGGCTCGACACGCTCGTCACCGGCGTGCGCATCAACGTGCTGCCGGGAAGCGGGCCGCCCGCCACGCACTTCACCGGCCTCGACACGGCGCCTGCCCCCGACGTCACCGACCAGGGCCGCACCTTCATCCTGCACACCGACCGGCTGGGCTCGCTCACCTCGGGCGCCCCGGTGTTCTACCGGGAGTTCAAGGTGGGGAAGGTGGAGGCAAGCCGGCTTAGCGCCGACTCGACGTCGGTGCTCATCCGCATCCACGTGGACGCCCCCTATGGCGACCTCGTGCGCACCACGACCCGGTTCTGGAACACGGGGGGCTTCTCGTTCAAGGTGAGCCTCTTCGGGGGCGCGCAGCTCAAGGACACGTCGCTCGAGTCGCTGGTCACCGGCGGCGTCGCCTTCGCGACGCCGGACATCGCCCCGCTGGCCCCCGCGGCGCCTGGCGGCGCCCTGTTCACCCTTGCCGCCGAGGCCAACCCGGACTGGCTCAAATGGTCCCCAAGGATCCCCGTCCTGTCGCCCGAGTCAGCCGAGGGCCCGGATCCCAAGAGCGGGATCCTGGACGAACTCATCAAGCCCTAGTCGGCCACGGCTCCGGCCGCCTCCACGCCCGGGGCTGCGGAGGCGTACACCCCATGGCCGCCGCGGCGGTCTCACGGTATCCTCTGGACGTGAAATATCGATGCCTTGATCGCGTCCGGCTCCTCTCGCAGCTGAAGCGCCTTGTGGCTGACATGTTCAGGCTCGATATCCTGACGCCGGACGACATCGCGGACGACGCGCCGTTCGTCGGTGGCAGCCTTGACCTCGACTCCTTTGACAGGCTCGAGCTCGCCCTCTGCGTCGAGGAGACTTTTGGAATCGCGATGCGCGGCGACGAGGAGTCGCGCATCGCCCGCGGCAGCATCGCCGGCCTGGCCGACGTCATTCAAGCCCACATGCAGGCCGCGCGGCTTACGGCGGCCGGGAGCGTTGCCGCCAGGACGGCCGGCGCCCCTGCGGCCCTCCGCTATGCCCAAGGGGCCCCCGCTTAGCCCGCCCGTCGATGGATAGAAGCACCTTGGCCTTCGTGATGTCGGTCGTCGGAACCGCATGCTGGGGCATATGCTTCGTGTGGATGTATCGGATCTCGGAGAAGCAGAATCACCTCCTCGACAAGCTCGGCGAGCAGGGCAAGCGCATCGAGAAGCTGTCACGGATCGAGCACGACCTCATCAAGGAGGTCTATCCGCAGGTGAGCGAGATCAAGGAGGGGATGACCGAGATGATCGCGGCGGTTAAGGAGAACACCGAGGTGCAGAAGGAGGGCGCCGAGGAGCCGGGCAAGGGACCACGCCGCTAAGCGGACCCGGCTCGCAGGCTGCGCGGGCCCGATCCTCTTGAAAAGGCCGGCCGCATGCGCCAGCATCCTCATGCCGCGGGCCGCCGCCGCGCCGCTTTCGCGGTCCTTTCCCAAATCCATGAACACCCCCAGACCCTCCGGAACCCGCCCGCGCCGTCCCTCGGCGCTTGCCGCGCGCGCCCTCGCGCTCTGCCTTCTCCTCGCCCTGACGGCGTTCGCGGCGCGGGGCGCATCGGCCGCCCCGGCGTTGAACGGCATGTGGAGGATGGATGTCCCGAAGCCCTCGGGCGTCACGCTCCACACCTTCCTCGTGCTCCACGAGGACTCGGGCCAGGTCTCGGGGAGCGTCTCCCCGAACGGCTCGGGCGAGATCACGATCCGCGACGTCCGACGGGAGGGCGGCGACGTCGCCTTCAAGATCGACTGGGGCTGGAACTTCCGCGTGCGGCCCGAGGGGCCGAACCTGCACGTCGTCATCAGCTATGACGGCGGCGGCAGGGACGAGGCGGTCGCGGTCCCCGCCTCGGCCGAGGAGATGCGCACCCCCAAGGCGCTGGCGCTCCCCCCGGTCCGCGACCTGGCCGACAACGGCCTGGCGAGGACGCCGCCCATGGGGTGGAACAGCTGGAACCACTTCGCCGAGGCCGTCGACGACATGGTCGTGCGCGAGGCGGCCGACGCCATGGTGAGCTCCGGCATGAAGGACGCCGGCTACCTCTACGTGAACATCGACGACACGTGGGAGCAGGGGCGCGACGCCCAGGGCAACATTGTCCCCAACAAGAAATTCCCGGACATGAAGGCGCTCTGCGACTATGTCCACGCGAAGGGGCTCAAGATCGGGATCTACTCCTCGCCCGGCCCCGCCACCTGCGGGGGCTACGAGGGGAGCTACGGCCACGAGGAGCAGGACGCGCGGACCTACGCCGCCTGGGGGATCGACTACCTCAAGTACGACTGGTGCAGCGCCGGGCGCATCTACCCGAGCGCGCAGATGCGGCCGGTCTACCAGAAGATGGGCGACGCCCTCGAGCGCTCGGGCCGCGCGATCGTCTTCAGCCTGTGCCAGTACGGCATGGAGGACGTCTGGACGTGGGGCCCCAAGGTGAGCGGCAACCTCTGGCGGACCACCGGCGACATCCAGGACAACTGGAAGTCCATGTCCACGATCGGCTTTAACCAGGGGCGCCTGGCCCCGTACGCGGGCCCCGGCCACTGGAACGACCCGGACATGCTCGAGGTCGGCAACGGGGGCATGACCGTCGCCGAGTACCAGACCCACTTCAGCCTCTGGTGCATGCTGTCCGCCCCGCTCATGGCGGGCAACGACCTGCGCACCATGTCGGCCGACACCCGCGACATCCTGACGAACCGCGAGGTGATCGCGATTGACCAGGATCCGCTGGGCCGCGAGGCGACCCGCCTCTTCGCCAAGGACGGCGTCGAGGTCTGGACGAAGCCGCTCGGGGGCGGGGGGCTGGCCGTCGGGATCTTCAACCGCAATGACGAGGAGGCGACGGGCTCCTTCACGTGGGCGCAGGTCGGGAGGATCGCGCGGCCGTCGGCCTTGCGCGACCTCTGGGGGCACCGCGACGTCGCCCCAGCGGCCGACGGGTTCGGCGCCGCCGTGCCCGCGCACGGGGTCGTGATGCTGGTGGTCAGGTGACGGGGCGGGGCATCCGCCCCCGAAGGGGTTTCCGGCCGGGGCCCCGCGCCGACGGCGGGCCCCGGGCCAGTTTGAAGTGGAAGCGGGACGGCGGGGCGTGCTTCAATGCGCCCCCCTTTGCCCATGCCCCTCGAACCCGCCGATCCCCAGGACGCCCCCGGGAGGGCCGCGCTCCTCGCCCGGCGGGCGGACCTGCGGCTCTGCCTAAGGTACTGCACGAGCGAGGGGATTGTCGCCATGCCGATCGTCACCATGGCGCTTCCCGGGAGCATGGCGCTCTCCGCCCTGGTCACCAAGGGCTACCCGCTCCCGGCGACCATGATCGGGGTCCTCGGCTCGCTGCCCTTCGTCGGCAACTTCCTGCAGCTCTTCGCCTCGACGATCCTCCTCAAGTGGAACCCGCCCAAGCGGGTGATGCTCGCCGCCGAGATCCTCCACCTCGCCAGCTGGGTCGCGCTCGGGGCCCTGATGCCGTGGATCCCCCGGGACTCCCCCCTGCGGGCGGGCGCGTGGATCGTCGCCTGGTTCTTCGTGTCGAGCGTCTTCGGCGCGGTGGCGGGTGTCTCGTGGAGCACCTGGATCGAGGAATGGGTCCCGGCGCGGATCCGCGGCAAGTTCTTCGGCCGGCGAAACCAGATCCTCCAGTTCTCGACCGTCTGCTTCCTCATGGCGTCGGGCTGGGTCCTCTCGAGGTGGGACTACTCGGTCGCGGCGTTCCAGGCTGTCATCTTCGGCTCGGCCTTCCTCAGGATTTTCTCCATCCGCTGGCAGTGGATAAGCCCGAGCCGCCCGCACCGCACCCCCCCCGCCGCCCACGAGTCGCTCCGGGGCCAGATCGACGTCGTCCGCGCCTCGGGCTCGTTCCTCGCGTTCGTCCTCTTCGGCGCCGTCTGGAGCTTCGCCGCCAACTGCTTCGGCCCCTTCTACACGGTCTTCATGTTCGACCGGGTGGGGTTCTCGGCCCTGGACGTCGGGGTCGTGACGGCGCTCTCCCAGGTCGGCGGCGCCCTGTCGCTCCCCGCCTGGGGGCGCCTCCTCGACCGCTACGGCAACAAGTCGGTCATGGTCTTCTCGCTCCTCCTCTGGCAGCTCTCCATGTTCCTCTGGTGCTTCGTCGACGCCGGCAACCGGGCGATCCTCTACGGGCTCTGGACCTGGATCGGGGCGACGAGCGCGGGGTTCGTCCTGGGGCAGTTCACGATCCTGTTGCGGCTCATCCCGTCCGCGGCCAAGAAGCTCGCGATCGGCTTCAACCTGGCCGTCGGGTCGCTCGTCGCCGCGGTCGCCCCCATCCTCGGCGGCTGGGTCCTCTCGAACGCGCCGGCGGGGTGGGGCGGCCCGCTGCGGGTCTACCACATCTGCTTCATGGTCCAGCCCATAGTGGCCCTGGCGGGGGCCTTCCTGCTCCTGCGGGTCCGGGAGCCCGCCGCCAGCCCCTTCTCCCGGGTCGTCGGCGCCATGCGGAATATTCGAACCTTGGGCGGCGTGCTGGGTCTCAGTTTCCTCGTGAACTATGTCTTCACCGACAGGAGCGACCGGGAGGGGGGCCCCTAGCCGGGGCCCCGGATGAAACCCATGCCCCCCGGGAGCGTCTCGACATTGTCAGGGCTTTGTCCAACCCTATGCACGTCATGCGCATTACCCAAGACTCCAAGCGGCGCGGCTTCACCCTCATCGAGATCCTGGTGGTCATCGCGATCATCACCTTCCTCGCGGGCCTCACGATCGCCAACGTCGGCAAGCTCTTTGGCGGATCCCAGGTCGACATCGCCAAGCTCTTCGTCACCCAGAGCATCAAGACCCCGCTCGTCACCTACCGCCTCCACATGGGCGGCTACCCCACGACGGACGAGGGGCTCCAGGCCCTCATGGTGGCGCCCTCGAGCCACTCCGACCGCTGGCGGGGGCCCTACCTCGCCGAGGGGACCAAGCTGCCGCTCCTCGACCCGTGGGGGGAGCCCTACCAGTACCGCTATCCCGGCTCCCACAACAAGGACGGCTACGACATGTGGTCCAAGGGACCCGACAAGACGGACGGCACGGATGACGACATCGGAAACTGGTGAGCGCGGCGGCTTCACGCTCATCGAGGTCCTGCTGGCGATCGCGCTGGTCGGGCTCCTCAGCTGGATCTTCGTAGGCGCGTCCAACGCCCTCTTCGCCGACAAGGGCCTCTCGCCCGACGAGCAGTTCTGGGCCGCGTGCGCCGCGGCCCGCAAGGAGGCGCTCGAGGAGCGAAGGAGCGTGCTCCTGACGGTCGAGACCAAGGACCCCAAGACCCGCGGCTACTTCCTGAACGACGGCGCCTCGAAGGTCGCGATGCCCCTCTCCGGGCCCGCGGACCTCGTGGTGGACTTCCACCCGGTGCAGTCGGACTCGAGCTCGTCCTCGCTGATCGGGGGCACGCTGGTCGAGACCCAGCCGCTCGCCGCGGCGACGTTCTACAACGACGGCACCTGCACGCCGTTCCGGGCCCAGGTGCGCACCGAGGGCGGCGCCCACCTGCTCGCCGTGGACCCGTGGACCTGCGCGCCGATCCTCCAGAAATCCGATGCGACGTTCTAGGGGCTTCACGCTGATCGAGGTCCTGGCGGCCCTCCTCATCTTCTCCCTGACGGCCGTGGTGCTCGGGGGGGCGTACCTGAACGTGCTCAACAGCTACGAGGCCGCGCAGCGCT
>CAYQOH010000058.1:0-14351 GCA_964419075.1 uncultured Opitutaceae bacterium
CGGACTTCATCGTCAACTGCGCCGGCCTCCACTGCGACCGGGTGAGCGCGCTCGCGGGCGAGGTGCGCCGCACCCGGATCGTCCCCTTCCGCGGGGAGTACTTCAAGCTGAGGCCCGAGCGCGCGCACCTCGTCCGGAACCTCATCTACCCGGTGCCCGACCCGACGTTCCCCTTCCTCGGTGTCCACTTCACGAGGCTCGTCCACGGCGGCGTCGAGGCCGGGCCCAACGCGATCCTGGCGACCGCGAGGGAGGGCTACCGCAAGGGCGACGTCAACCTGGCCGATCTCTGGGACGCCCTGGCGTTCCCCGGTCTCTGGCGCTTCATGCGCCGGCACGCGGGAATGTGCCGCGACGAGGTCCTGCGCTCGTTTAGCAAGCGGCTGTTCTGCCGGTCGCTCCAACGGCTTGTCCCGGAGATCACCGAGGACGACCTCGCGCCCGGGGGCTCGGGCGTGCGCGCCCAGGCGATGTCGACTTCGGGGGAGCTCGTCCAGGATTTCGAGCTCATCGAGCGCCCCAATGCGCTCCACGTCCTCAACGCCCCGAGCCCGGCGGCGACCGCCTCGCTGGCCATCGGTGGCGAGATCGCCCGGCGCGTTCTCGGCGGTCAGGGCGGGGCCTGAGTCCCGCGGAACCCCGAGCGACCGACCAGGCGGATCTGGCCCGCGAACCTCGGGGCCACGCCGTTCTGGCCGAGGGCGTTCTCCCCGATGACCACCGAGGAGGGTCCCACCTCGGGCGCGCCAGGCGAGCGCCCCGTTAGGATCGTTTCGCCGTCGAGCGACAGGCGGACGGCCTCCCGCAGGGCCTCCTGCTCGGACGGGGGGGTCTCTCCCCAAAGCGGGCTTTCCATCGGGGGAAGCAGGCCGCCCGCGGCGAACTCGAGCGTATGGGTGGTGCCGGCCGGCAGGCTCGCGTCGCAGGAGAGCTCGCGGCCCGCGCCTGCCGACGTGGCGACGAAGAAGCGGGCCCGCCCGCCCGGAAGCGCGACCATGCTCAGGCTCTGCCAGCGGTTCCGATAGCCGGCGGACACCAGGGGCTGCCGCGTCGCCCCACCCGGTGGGAGCGCCTCCCGGGACACCTGGATCCGGACCGGGCCGAAGGCGCCGGGACCGCCGTTCACTACCGCTTCCGCATCCGGAAGGGCCACCTCGCGCACCGAAATCCTCCCGCCCTCAAACGCCCGGCCGAAGGCGGCGTCGTCCGGGCTCGCGCCGAGGAAAAAGAGGCCCTTTGGCGGATGGTAGTAGACCCAGCCGTCGAGGGCCACCGCGCCGTTGACCCGGATAAGCATGCGGCGCCGGAGCGACCTCACCGATTCGGCGGGAAGGCTGCGGTAGGGCCATGCGCCCGCCGGCGGCCACTGCGTTCCCAATGCGAGCTCGAACACGACCGGCCTGCCGTAGTCCACGGGGAGCGGGTTGCTCACGGGCCCGCCCATCCCCCCCTGCTCGAATCCCACCTGCAGGAGCCCCGGCCCGGTGTAATAGAGGTAGATGAAATTCTGGCGGCTGCGCCCGCCGCTCACCAGGAGCGGGTTCACGGCGCCGTGCCTTCCGGAGGGCAGGGTGGCCTCGATCCTTAGCTCGCTAAGCGGCGTCCGCATCCCGCCCTCCCAAAGGAGCCGCGGCTCGTCAAAGAGCCGGCCGACCCGGGAAAACACGGATGGATTCACGAAGCGCGTGAGGTCATACAATGCGAAGGCGTTGCACAGGCTTGATGCCGCCGAAAAGACGAGGAGCAGCAGCGCTGCCACCACGGGGCACGCACCGGATGGGCCGGGGCGGCGCCCGTCGGCCAGCTCCAGGAAGCCGAGCGACCCGGCCATTGCGAGGTAGGGCAAGAAGTCCACCGTGTAGCGATAGACCGCCGCGTTCATGAGCGTCAGAAAGGCCAGGTTCAGGGCCCCGGCGCACAAGAGGAGCGAGACGACCGTGCGCAGCGCGGGCGCCCTGCGGCCCCATCCGCGGAAGAGCGCCAGCGCACAGGCGATGAACGGCGCGGTCGCGGCCGCGCCGTACACCTGCTCCAGTCCATAGTAGCGCGGGGGGATGGGGATCGGACCGGAGGCCGGGCCCTCGTAGAAGGGAAACCATCCTGACAGGCGCGGCAGCCCGACCACATAGTGCCAGAGGTTGTAGGGCACATTGCGGATCCCCGCAAACGACGACGCGAAGGCGGGGACATCGACCAGTGCGTACCGGTATCCGAACTCAAGCGGGTTACCGAAGCGGTGCCAGTTGAACGCGGCGAGTGCGGCCGCGACCACCGCGAGCGGCGAGACGCAGGCGGCGCACCGCCACAGCGCGCCCGGCTGGCCGCCGTGGGTGCCCCGGGCGTGCGCGATGATGAAGGCGAAGACCGCCGCGGCAAAGGGGATGTGGCTCGGCCGGGAACCGACCGCCAGACCCACGCACAGTCCGGCCAACGCCAGCGCGAGGCGCGGTCGCCTGGCGCCGTGGAGCGCCCGATGGAAGGCGAGAAGGGCCGCCGATTCGAAGCACCAGCCCGCGGCGACCTCAAGCTCATGCAGGCTCGGGCTGCGAACCAGCAGGAGGCCGCCTCCGCAAACGGCAGCGCCCGCGAAGGCAACGGCCCGGGCGAACGGCCCCGCCCGCGGAAAGTAACGCCGAGCCGCGTCCGCGAGGAGGGCGCCCGTGCAAAGGACCGCCCCGATGCAATAGGCCGTGATCGCCCAGCCGTCCGTCAGCTGCCGGCCGAACAGCAGGAGCCCGGGCACGAGGAGCGTGAGGAACGGCGTGAGCCCGAAGAAGAGATAATAGCGTCCGCGGTAGAGGGAGGCGTCGAGAATGCGCAGGCTTCGGTTCACCTCCGGGTCGAACGGATCCTTTGCCGCGAGGAGCTGGGGATTGGGCGCGACCTTGAGGTAGGATTGGCCGGAGGCCAGCGCCCGCGTGTAGTCGCTCGTCAGCGAGCTTGCCGGGCGGTTCGAGAGCGTCCCGAACCAAACAAAAAGCGCCACCACGGCGGCCGCCGCGAGGGCGACCGCCGCGGTGAGAGGATTCCCTAGGGGCTTCGGTGTCGCGGGCATCGCCGGCGTGCCTATGGAGGGGCCGGGACCCTCTCCACCTTGAGGATCCTCCCGGTGAACGCGTAGCTGCAGGTCGACCCGCCGATGGCGTTCCTCCCGACCGTGACGTCGTAGGCCGAGGAGGCGTAGGTGTCCTGGTCGGTGTCGATCACGGCGTCGCCGTCAAGGAGGACCCGCAGGCGCTGCGCGGGCGGCCCGTTGGCGGCCGGCGGGAACAGCGCCCCCATTGCGATCTGGACGGTGTGCTCCCTGCCGAGCGCGGCACGGATCGGCTTTGACTCCATTCCCGGCGTTCCCCAGTGGTCGATCCCGAGGCGGATCTCGTCCCCGCCGAGGTAGTGGATGTACACAATGTCCCCCGCCCGTGGGACGCCCGACACGAGAAGCGGCTCGCGGACTCCCTGCGGCGCAGGCGAGGGGAGGACAAGGAGCATCCGCACCTCCCCGTAGGCGGCGCCCAGGAATGACGGACCCGGCGGGGCCGCAATCGCCAGTCTCGCGCTTGAGGCGATCCTCCCCGTAAACGCCGCCTGGCTGTACCCGGACAGATACGGGTTTTGACCGAGCATGACCTCGCCTGGCGAGGCTGCGTTGAAATGGGCCGCCGCGTCGATCACCACCCGCCCATCGAGCTCGATGCGGAGGTTGCGCCCGAGGAATGCGATCTGGGCGTCGGTAAGGCCGCGCCAGAGGGGGTGCCCGCTCGGAGGATACAGTGAACCCATGCTCAGACGCAGGCGGTGCGGGACGCCGAAGTCGATCGTGACCGGCTCGCTCTCCGGCCCCTTCAGGTCCGTGCTGACAAGTCCGAACCGGATCTGCGTGGGGGACACGTAGCTGGCGTAGAGAAGGTCCGCGGCCCCGGCGGTCCCTGTCGTGACGATGGGTTCGAAGGCGCCGGTCCTTCCGGGGGGAAACGTGACGCTTAGGTCGAGCCCGCCGAAGGAGGCGCCGCTCGCCCGCTCGAGGGCATATGCAGGAAGGTCGAGGACGCGCGCCAGCGGCCGGTACGACTCCGCGGCAAAGCAGCCGATGTCGAGCGAAAGCGAGACGACGATCGACGCGAGCGCGAGGCCGCAGGCAAGCGGCGCGAGGGCCCACCTCACCCGGCGGCCTGGCAGGGCCCCAGGCGCGCATGCGGCCACGACCCCGAGGGAGACAAAGAGCGCCAGCGCCGGCTGGAAGTCCAGCAGGTACCGGCTGTTCGCGCTCGTCAGGACCGCCGCGGGGTTGCCGCTCGGCAGGAAGATGAGGGTCATCAGGTTCGCAACCGCGAGGATGAGCGCCGAGGCACCGAGGGCGCGCACCGCGCCGGGCGCGCACCTACGGAAGACCGCCCAGGCCGCTAGCGGCGCGAGCCAGAGCCACGGCACGTGGGGGAGCACGCTGACCGCAATCCACGTGGGCGCGCTGACGAACGGGAAGTAGCGGCTGTAGCGCGCCGGAGCCAGGAGGTAGCGCCACGCGTTCTCCCAGCCGTGCCCGAGGCCGGTGCTGGCCAGCTTGATCTGGTTCCAGTTGCCCAGCTGGTAGCGTTGCCCGAACTCGAGGACGTGGCCAAACCGGGCGCGGTTGTAGGCGAGGAGGAGAAGGACGATGCCTCCCAGCGGAACGGCGCAGGCCGCGAGCGTACCCCAGCGCCCCGCGGGCGTTCGCACGGGCCCCGAGCGAAGCCAGAGGAAGAACGGCGGCGCCAGCGCGGCGCAGCCGAAGACGTAGTTGGGGCGCGAGGCGGCGGCCGCGCCCATGCAGAGGCTTGCGACCGCAAACCAGGCGGCCGGGTGCCGAGCCGAGGACACGGCGCGTCCGCAGGCCCAGAGGGCCACCATGGCGAACGCGTAGGCGTTCGCGACCGCGACCTGCTGCGCAATGGTGCCCCGGCCCGCGACGTAATAGCCGTCCGCAAGCGCGAGAGCGAGGGCGGCCGCCACGAGCACGACAACGGGCACACCCGGCAGCCAGCTTCGGCGAAGCCCGGAGACCAGAGCGACGCTCGCCACGGCGCCGACCATGCACAGGAGCGAGCAGGCCGTCCTCTCGGTGACATAGCGCCCGGTGACGAGCCGGGCCGGGATGAAGACGGCCAGCGCCGGCGCGGGCCCCATGTAGAGGTAATAGCGGCCCCCAAAATAGCTGAGGTCGTTCACCCGGAACGGCGCGTTCTGGGCGGGATCGTACGGGTCGGAAAGCGCCTCCATCCGCGGGTCGGGCCGTCGCTGCAGGCTCGTCTGGCCGGCAAGGAACGCGTCGGCCAGCTCGTTGTAGAAGCCCTCGGGCCTGCCCGTGAACCAGTGCCGCGGGTACGACGCGGGCGCCCACGTGTAGAACCAGAGGAGCGCCAGCGCAAAGAGCCCCGTCGCCGCCCAGCCCCTCGCGCGGGGGACGGCTAGTGCAGGTCGGGCCAGACGCGTTTGCATTCCAGGACCTCCCCGTTGAACCGGGGGTTTGAGGTCGTTCCCTTGATGTCGTTCCTACCTACCGTAACCTGCGCGGGCGGCGAGTCCCAAAACTCCGACGGCGCCTGGAGCACCGTCCTGCCGTCGAGACTCACCCACACGTTCCCCTTGAGCTCCGCGACCGCGGCCGCGCTCATGCCCATGAAAACCACGTCCTCCTCCGGGGGGAAGAGGGAGCCCATGGAGATTTCGAGCTCGTGCACCCTCGAATAGTCGAGGGCGATCGGCGCCGTGAGGGGCCCGCCCTTGAACCAGTGGTCGAAGCCGATCCGTATGTGGCCGGCGTCCGCGTAGATGACGTAGACGAAGTCGCCCGCCTCCTCGAAGCCGGAGGAGACGATCGGCTCGGCCTGCGGGAACTGGTTGGTGGGGAAGCGCACGCGCAGTCTCAGGGAGCCGTAGGGGAACTCCCCGCGCGAGAGGGTCCTTGGCGCGGTGTCATGGACCGCCTCTAGGGCGCCCTGCCGGGCGGTGGAGGCGCGGGCCGCGTCAAAGGACAGCCCGAAGTATTCGGGACCGGACTTCGTCCGCGTGCCCGGGGTGACGGATAGCTGGATCCGACCCTCGAGGCCTGCAGGAAGCGGGACCACAGCCCATTGCGCCGCGGGGTATTCGGAGTCCGACGAGGCCGGGGGAGGGCCAAGGTCAAGGATGCCCTCGCGCTTCCGCTCGCCGGGATTGGCTTCAAGGTGGTCGGATAGCCACTGTGCATACGTGCGGGCGTCACCCAATCTCTGGACCCTGGCGTACTCCGAGAGGGTGTCGGGGTTGCTGCGCCGGAATTCATCCAAGCGGATCGCAATCCTCTCGGACCCGAGGATTGCGAGGGTGTCGGCGAGCCGCCAGTGTCCTGGACTCGGCTCGTGGTAGACGCGCACCATTGTGGCCTCCTCGGCCTTGCCCTCCTGGTGGGCGAACCGGTAGCGCAGCACGGCAAGGGGGCCCTTGTTCTCCGCGGTTAGCCAGGTATTGACGCGCGTCCCAGGAACAGGGCTCGGGATCGTCGTGTACTTGTCGTGCCGGGAGGAAGTGCCAAAGCTGATCACGTGCTCGGCGAGCCCCGGGCGATCCAGGTCAACCACCTGCGTCATGTCATTAACCTCCACACGCGCGGCTCCGCGGCCGGGGCCCTCCAAGAGGCTGAGGCTGACCGCATCCCCCACCACAACCCCCTCCAGCCTTCCCGATATGCCCGGCCTCCCAGTCCAGGCCTCCCCTCCATTGTCCCCGGAGGCCGAATTCGGCTCCCAGCCCGCGGACAGCAAGGCATCGCTCGAAAAGACGGGGCGGCCGTCGATGGTCGCCTCAGTCAGCAAGATGCGCGTGGGCGTCCCTTCGGCGCCGCGGGGGGATTCCACTGGTTCAATCGCGAGGCGCCAACGGCGGCGCTCCTCCTGCGTTGATTCGCTGAACGCCAGCTTCTGCTGGAGGCTCAGTGAGCGGGCGGCCTTGCGGATCTCGGCGTCAAGGGGCTTAAGAAAAGGCGGGAAGTCCCAGTCGAACTTGACGATGCTGAACCGGCGTCCGTCGCTTGCGATCAGCCGGTGCCATATGAAGGGCTGCAAGGCCTCCTGGGTCCTCCGGATGAGTCCGGTGGTCTCGAATGCGATCGGATGTTCGGACTGAGGTCCCGGGTTCCCAGACGCCGCCAGCGCCTCAGCGATACTTGCTGGCTGGTCAATGAAGAGACCATAGTCCGGCTTCATGTAGGCACCGTTCGCTCCTGCGTCAGCAAACCACAGGTATTTCGTGTCGTGCTCGGTTGAGAACCCATCAGGACCCAGTCGGACTCGGCCGGAGAAGATGGACGACTCGGCGTACGCCCAGGCCTTGGTCTTCTCCGCGACAGGCGCCGGGTAGTCGTTCACCACGAAGGTGCCGCCGCGGTAGGGAGCCCTGGAGAGGAGGTTGAGGAACGGCTCGCCTGTCGGGGGCACGACGGCGAGGTAGCCGAGCTGCAGCGTCGCCCATGCCCCGCCAAAGAGCACGAGGAGCGCTGATCCCGCAATGGGCAGAAACACCGGCGGCCGGTCGCCACAAGCGTCGGCGAATCCCCGCCGCACGGCCTCAACGACGAAGTACAGGGCCCCGGCGAGAAGGAGGTCGGTCCAGAAGACGAGGAACGGCGCCTGCCGGTTAAGATAACCCGAGTAGACGTATCCGGTGAATCCCCGGTAGGCAGCCGCGTAACCTACGGCGACGCACACGGAAAGGGAAAGCAGCCCGTGGAGCCGGTTCTCGGCGCCGACAGTGCGGCCAGTGCCGCGGACCGCCAGGAAGAGGCCAAACGCGAAGGCGAGCAGGAACGCGAGCCACCCGATCCAGGTCGGCGGCTCCAGGCCGAGGGCGGCGCGAGAAAGTGTCTCCGCGGACCCGTCAAAGAGCGGTCTCAGGTACCGCAGGGCGCCAACGCCGATTGACACAAGGATCACGCCCGGCAGGACCCAGGTGAGAGCGAATCGGAAACCTCGGCGCACGCGGCTCTGCGCGAGCCCCGAGGCCGGGTGGTCGGCCCGGCGGCAAAGGCCGATCCATGCCCCCGCGAGGACGAGGATCACGGCAAGACAGAGCCACGGGCCATAGTATTGGAGGTGTTTCTGGACGAAGGAGGTGCCGAAGGCCCGGAGCGTCCGCAGGTTCGCCGTGTCAAAATAGTTCTGCCAGAAGATGACGCGGTGATCGCGGTAGAACTGGTCGACCCGGTCCGTGAAGGCCTGGTCCTTGGCCATGTTGCGCGCGGCGAGGGTGTAGCCGAGGTCGAGCTTGACGCCCTCCCATCCCATGTAGGCGACCAGCTGCGAGAGCAGGAGCGCCGCCGCCGCCGCGCCGCCGAGCAGCACCGCAAGCCACGCGCGCAGGAACTGCCTTGGCCTCCTCGCGTGGCTGAGGAGGGCGAAGCCGCAGGCCGTGACTGCGACGAAGGCGGCGAAGACGTACTCGCCGTAGAACATGGCCGCAAAGAGCGCCGCGCCCGCGGCCAGCATCGGCCATCTCGGGAAGCCCTCGAGGCGACTCACCCAGTAGAGCGAGCCAAAAAAGAAGAAGCCGTACCACACCCGGTACGTGTCCACCTGCCATTGCCCCAGGAGCCCGTAGTCGGTGATCAACACCAGGCAGCCGATCGCGGCGAAGAGCGGCGGGCCGAGCGTGCGGAGAAACCGGTGGGCGAGCCAGATCGCCGCGAGCCCCACCGTGAAGGTCGTCAGGATGATCTGGCTCTCGGCGGAGCGCGCCCCTAGCGCGTAGAGCAGGAATGCAAAGAGGCGCGGGAAGTTCCCCTGGTGGGTGTGGACATACGGGCTCGCGGCGGCGTGCCACGCAAAGACCTCGTCGGCCAGCCCCTTGGTCTGGCCGACCCCCTCCTGGTAGAGGTGCCGGGCGTGCCAGAGGCTCGAGAAGGTCTCGTTGTTGTCGACCGCATAGGGAAGGCCGTGCGTCCAGAGAAGCAGCCCCCCGAAGACCACGGCGTAGGCTGCCGCGGGCAGGGCGAAGCCGCGGAGGGAGAGGAGGGGCGAGCGGCGGCTCATGGAGACCCTCCGAGCGAAAGGTCGAACTCCGAGATCTCGAACCATCCGCCTTCCTCGACGTCCGCAATCGAGAATGAAACCAGCCCGCCCGAACGAGTCGCCCTTGGGAGCGCACGCTCCGCCTGGAGGCGCACCCAGGTGCGGCCGGCCAGGAAAGGCTCCTCCGAATAGCTCCAGGGCCCGGCGCGCAGCTGAACCCGGACCTGACGCGGCGTGTCGAGCCGCACAGTTGCCCTGACTCCAAGAACCCCGCGCGCATCGCCGCTGCCGGCCGGCATCGCGCACGTGATCTCCATCCGGGGGCAGGACCGGGTCGCCTTGACCCTCACGAACGGCCGGCCCGCCTCGTCGTAGAGAAGCTCGCACTTCGCGTCCTCTGTGGACGAAAAGCCGTAGATTGGGCTCCTCTGTGTCGACCGAAGAAAGTGGCTGTTCCCAGCGCGTGAATTCCAGGCCCTGCCCTCGGGAGCGACCAGCACGTGGATCGATGCCGCGCCGGCCGCCCCCCCCCACATGCGCCACGCCTCGGCTCTGACCCCGGGAAGATCCAGCATCGCCTTCACCGCCGGGACGGTCGCCTCGAGTGGGGGCTGGCCGTCGACGTCGCTCCATACCAGCGCCTGCCCCGGCGCAATGGCGCTGAGGCGCCTCACATAGCGTCGGTTCGGGGCGAAGCGGGCCAGGAGCGCGTATCCCCCGGTCACATTCCACGTTGGGACATCGCTGAAGCCCTTTAGGAGGGCCTCCTCGACGTTCCCAGACGTGTAGCTGTTGTCGGGAATGAGGACGACGGTGGGCAAATGCAGCTCGTCTAGCCGACGATGCAGGTCCCAGGCATGCTCGCCGGTCTCCCTGAGCCGGACAAGCGAGAGGTCCGACGGGTACCCTTCACAGGCGGCAAAGCCGCTCCACAGGAGGAGCACCCCGCAAAGGCACAGCCTTGCGCGAAGCCGTGGGCGCCCATCGGCCTGCGCGGCGAGCAGCGCCGCGGCGCTCGTCGTAAGAAAAAGGCTGATTTCGAAGACCGTTGTTCCCGCCGGCCTCTTGAACAGGCCCAGGAGATGCAGCGCGGCGCTGAAGAGCACCAGGGCGAGAAGGGCCCGGCGCAACCGCCGGCTGTCGTCGGCGCGCGCCGCCAGCAGAACGAAAAGCACCGAAGCCCACCAAGCAGCAAGGATAACCAGGAAGTACCGATGGTCGTCCCAGGGACGACTTCCCGCACCCAACGGATCGCGGAGCCAGGTGACCCAAAATCCCGGTTCGGACTCGCCGGGATGCGCCACGTAGCGCAGCCAGCTCGCGAAGGCCCTCTTGATCACCACGAAGTCGAAGCAGTAGAACGCGGAAACGATCAGCCCAGCTCCGGCAGCCAGGCCGACGAGCCATCCGGAAAGGGCCACAAGCAGGGCCCGTGCTCGGGGATTGGGGGTTCGCGCAAGCATCACGACGACCGGAAGAAGCGCGACAGGCACGAGCGTGATCTTAAGGGCGACGAGCACCGCTGCAAAGACGCCAAGCAGGATGCCGCGCCGCAGGCCCAGGTCGCGCGGGCTGCCGCGCATGTACTCCAGTGCCAGGCCGAGCGCCGCGCAGTTGGCGCTCACCTCGAACACGTAATAGTCGGGCAGGTAGGAGACCAGGAATCCTCCCCCCCAAGCAAAGACGCCAAAGGCGGCGACGCTTCCCATCGTCACAAGGTCAACAAGGAGGATTCGACGGCTTCGCGCCGCGAGGAGCAGCACGCTCCCGAGCGCCGCGGCGTTTGCGAGAAGCGTAAGGTGGGCGAAGAGGTCGAGGCGGGCCCTCAGGCCAGGATTGTCCGTCAAGAACAGCCGGTCGATCAGGAGATTGAGCCCGTTGTGGAAGGCGCCGAGCACCTGGCCTTGGGCCTCCCATATCGTGGAGGCGTCCCCGTTCAGGATCCGATAGCTGTGGAAATACCGGTAGCCCAGGGACTCCGAGGCGTAGCTTATGGGCGAGATTCTCCAGCACAGTATGGTCAACCAGGGCAGGCACAGGATCGCCGTCCATAGGGCGGCCACGGCCACGCGGCGCCCTGTCGACCGCGGGGATTCCGGCATCATGGGGTGTGGCGCATGGCTTGCGGGGCCGCGGTGGCGGCGGCGCGCGATTCTAGTTGCCGTAAAACAGCCTGCGCACCCTCCGCAGGAAGATCTCGAGCAGGGTGTGGCTTGTCGAAAGGAAATTGCGCATGTTGACGGCCGAGCCGCCCCGGTCCTTCGTGAGGTGAAACCCCTCGAGCGGGACCTCGAGGAAGGTCGCCCTCTCGTCGAGGAGCTTCGTGATCAGGTCGGCCTGGAACCCGAAGCCGTAATTGTACGGCGCCCACCTCATGACGTCGTAGCGCCGATAGAGCGCGCATCCGTTGTAGTAGTGGAGGCGGTAGCCGCTCAGCGCGTCCACGATCAGCGTGTAGGCCCGCGACACGAGCCGGCGAAAGCGGCTCTTGCCGGGCAGCACGGGGTAGTAGGGCACGATGAGGTCGGCCCTGCCCAGCAGGTCGAGGACGGCCTTCATCGAGCGCTTCGAGTCCACGTTGTCGCCGCAGACGAGCCGGAAATAGGTGCCGCGGCCGCGGAACGCAGCGTCGACGAACGATCGTGAGAGCCCAAGGTTGCGCGGGTTGCGGTGGAGGGAGATCGGCGCGTCCGGGTTCGCGCGGATGAACGCTTCCACGACCCCGGCGGTGCCGTCGGTCGAGCCGTCGTCGACCACCAGCACCTCGTAGCTAAGCGCGTAGTCCCGGAGCGTGTCGCGGATCGTCTCCAGGGTCGCGACGACGCGCGTCTCCTCGTTCAGGCAGGGAACGAAGAGCGTGAGGTCGACGCCCTTCTCGCAAGAGGAGGGATTTGTGGAAGGAGCCGGCGTCATGGCGCGCGCCTTCGGGCCCGCTTGCCGCACGCGAAGGCGATCAGGTAGTGGGCCATGGGGTAGAAACCCGTGTGCACCACCTCGTCGTTCATCGAGAAGACGAAGACGTTCTCGAAGTAGCGCCTGAGGAGCGCGCGCAGCCGGGGCTCGTCCTTGCAGTTGACGTGGCCCGCCTTGCTCTGGGGCCCCGCGTACGCCTGAGACTGGAGGGAAGGCGTCCCGAGGAGAAGGACCCCGTCGCGGGTGAGGGAGGCCGCCATGTTTTCCAGGAACCGCGCCTCCCGCGACGGCCTGATGTGCTCGATGACGTCGAGCGCGTAAGCCGCGTCGTAGCGGCCGGGGTAGGGGCCGGTCAGCATGTCGTGGACCCTGCAGTCGAACGCCCAGCGGGGGTCCATGCGGGCCTGCACGTCGGCGACGAAGACCGGGTCGAAGTCGACGGCGGTCAGCCTGCGGACCGCCTGCAGGACGATCCGGGTCCCGAAGGCGTCCGCGCAGCCCACCTCGAGGACATGCCTTCGCCCCGCGAGCACCTTTGCGGCGAACTTGTAACGGGAGAGGGTGAAGAGCAGGTGCTTCGGGTCGTCGTGCCATGCCTGGTTGGTCATCAGGCCCATCGGCGTCAGGCCGCTCTCTTTGAGCAGGTCCAGCGAACGCTGGTACTGGGCTTCCCGTGTCTGGGTCGGTTTGCGGGACTTGGAGGCCATGGCGTTGGGGGGTGTCGGTGCGGCTATTGCCCGAAGAGGATTGCGCGCAGGCGGCGAAAGGCGATCTCGAGTAGGCTGTGGGAGACCGAAAAAAGGCTGCGGAGCCTGAGCCGGTGGCCGCCCTTCGGACGGTGCATTCCGGCCACCGGAACCTCAACGTAAGTGCATCCCAAGTCGAGAAGCTGCGTGACCAGGTCCGCCTGGTAGCCGAACCCGCTGTTGTGGGGAGCCCAGCGCATGACGTGCCGGCGGCGATAGAGAGGGTTGCCGTTGTAGTAGCGGATCCGGTGTCCGCTTAGGGCGTTGACGAGTCCGTTGTAGACCTTGGAGAGGGTGCGGCCGACGGCGCTCTTCCCAGGAATCTCCGGATAGTATGGCATCACGAGGTCGGCTTCACCCTTGCGCTTGAGAATGGCGACCATCGACTCCTTCGGCTCGATGTTGTCGCCGCAGATGAGCCGGTAGAACCGCCCGCGGCCGAGGAACGCCGCGTCGACAAAGCTCCTTGCGAGGCCGAGGTTCATCGGGTTGCGCACCAGGCGCACGGCTAGCGCCGGGTGGGCCCTGCAGTATTCCTCGACGACCTCCGCCGTCCGGTCGGTGGAGCCGTCGTCGACCACGATGACCTCATAGGTCCACGGGAACTCGGCTGCCGCCGCGGCGGTGGTTTCAAGTGTTGCCGTAACGTGCCGCTCCTCATTGAGACACGGGATGAAGAACGTGACCTCGAGCTCCTCCCGGATGCCCTCAGGCCCTGGTCCGCTGTTGCTGGCCGCGGTGTTCATGGCTGGGCGCTATTCGAAGAAGACACACCCGTAGTCGCCCGTGTAGCCGCACTTCGCGAAGATCCACTCCCATTCCTGAGGCGTGAAGAAGCACTCGCAGGTGAGCTGCCAGTAGAGCAGGTTGACCTTCTCCTGCTCGGTGCGGTACCCGTCGACGACGAGGTACTTCCCCCGGACGCCGACGCGCTCGATCTCCCGCAGCGCGCGCTCAAGGTCCGGAAGTTGCAGGTTGTGGAGCGTGTTGATCGAGAGCACCACGTCGAACGCGCGGTCCGGGTAGGGCAGGGAGACCGCGCTCCCGAGGAGGAGATGGGGCCGCGCCTCTTCCTTTGCATGCGCAAGCGCATATTCCGACACGTCGACCCCGGCGACCGAGAGGCCGGGCACCGCCTGCATGAGCTCGTGGACCAGGAATCCCTTGCCGCAGCCGACGTCGAGCACGCGGTCGCCCGCCTTCAGCCCGTAGTGGGCCGCGATCCGCTTCGCGAAGCCGAGCCAGCGGCCGTCGTAATGGTAGCCGCCGTAGCCCGTGTTGCGGCTTCCGTCCCAGTAGTCGAAGCCGAACTGCTTGGCCGTTGCCGCAAACTCCGCCTTGTTGCCGGCGAGCACGCGCGCCAGGTAGTCGCGCTTCGTGCCCGTGTGGATCTTGTCCAGGAAATCAATGTAGGCCATCGCTTGTGCCGGGCTCCCTTACTTAAGCGCCTTTCGTATCGCCGCGACGACGTCTGCGTCGTCGGGGTAATACTCAGGCTCCAGCGCCATGCTCATGGGCGTGTGGCTGTCGGGCAGCGTCACCCGGATGGGCCTCGCCTTGAGCCTGTCCCCGAGGTTCTCGGCGACCGTCGCGATGATCTCGGCGGCTGCGCCAAAGGAGCCCCACGCCGGGTCGGCGACGACGAGCCTGCGGGTCTTGAACGCCGAGTCGCAGA
>CAYQOH010000059.1:0-14342 GCA_964419075.1 uncultured Opitutaceae bacterium
CTGCGCGACGAACGCGGAGGGATCATCGGCTACCTCCTCATCGGTACCGACAACACCGCACGCAAGGAGGTCGAGGGGGAGAAAATGAAGCTCGATCAGCGCCTGCGCGACCAGCAGTTCTACACGCGTTCCCTCATCGAGTCCAACATCGATGCGCTGATGACCACCGACCCGCACGGCATCATCACCGACGTCAACAAGCAGATGGAGGAGCTCACCGACTGCACGCGCGACGAGCTGATCGGAGCGCCGTTCAAAAACTACTTTACCGACCCGGAGCGGGCCGAGGCGGGCATCAACGTCGTGCTGGGCGAGAAGAAGCTCACCGACTATGAGCTCACCGCCCGAGCCAGGGACGGGAGGACCACCGTGGTGTCCTTCAACGCGACCACCTTCTACGACAGGGACCGGAAGCTGCAGGGCGTCTGCGCGGTCGCGCGCGACGTTACCGAGCGCAACCGCCTCGATCAGGCGCTCAACGAGACGAACGTGCAGCTGGAGCGGGCCAAGGTGACCGCCGAGAAGGCAAACGCGGCTAAGTCGGATTTCCTCTCCAGCATGAGCCACGAGCTCCGGAGTCCCCTGAACGCGATCCTCGGCTTCGCGCAGCTGATGGAGACGGCATCCCCCAAGCCTGCACCCGCCCAGGCGGCGCGCATCACCCAGATCCTCCAGGCCGGATGGCACCTGCTTAAGCTGATCAACGAGATCCTCGACCTGGCGGTGGTCGAGTCCGGCAAGGTGTCGCTTTCGCTCGAGCCCGTGTCGCTTGCGGAGATCATGTCGGAATGCCGGACCATGATGGAGCCGGAGGCCCAGCAGAGGGGGATCGTCATGACCTTCCCGCGGTTCGACCGCCCCGCCTTCGTCTGGTCGGACCGCACCCGCCTGAAGCAGATCGTCATCAACCTGCTGTCTAACGCGATCAAGTACAACAAGGAGCGGGGCACCGTCTCGGTCGAGTGCTGCGCGGCGGGCGCCGACCGCACGCGCATCAGCGTCAGGGACACCGGCAACGGGCTCACCCCCGAAAAGCTCGCGCAACTCTTCCAGCCCTTCAACCGCCTCGGGCAGGAGGCCAGCGGCGTGGCCGGGACGGGCATCGGCCTTGTGGTGACCAAGCAGCTGGCGGAGCTGATGGCGGGCGTCCTGGGCGTCGAGAGCTCCCAAGGGGCCGGGAGCGTGTTTTGGGTCGAGATGCGCTCGAGCGAGCCGGCAAAGCTTGCCGTCGCAGGGCCCGCTCCCGAAGGCGGGAGCCCGCAGGTGCTCTCCAACGGCGCCCGTCTGCGCACCCTGCTCTACGTCGAGGACAACCCCGCCAACATGATGCTGGTCGAGCAGCTCATCGCGCGGCGGCCCGACATCCTGCTGTTGTCCGCGGTGAACGGGTCCCTGGGTATCGGCATTGCGCGGGCCTCGCGGCCCGACGTGATCCTCATGGACATCAACCTGCCCGGGATCAGCGGCACCGAAGCCCTGAAGATCCTGCGCGACGACCCCCTCACGGCCCACATCCCCGTTGTCGCCCTCAGCGCGAACGCGATGCCGCGCGACATCGAGCTGGGCCTCAAGCGCGGGTTCTTCCGCTACATCACCAAGCCCATCAAGGTGAAGGAGTTCACGGACACGCTTAACTTGGCGCTGGAGTTCTCGGAGCATGCTGCGGACCGAAGCAAATAGGGAAAGGCGCACAGCGTGATCAGCCCGTTGGACATCCTCTGGGCAAAGATCCTGATCGTCGACGACCAACAGCCCAATGTCTCCCTGCTCGCGGAGATGTTGTGCGGCGCCGGCTACATGTGCGTCGCGTCAACGACGGACCCGCGGGCGGTGGGTGCCCTGCACCGCGACAATCACTACGACCTGATCCTGCTCGACCTCCAGATGCCCGGAATGGACGGGTTCCAGGTGATGGAGAACCTCAAGGAGATCGAGACGGAGGGCTACCTTCCCGTCCTCGTGATCACCGCGCAGCCGGGCCACAAGCTTCGCGCCCTCAAGGCCGGGGCCAAGGACTTCGTGACCAAGCCGTTCGACCTCGCGGAGGTCCTGGCACGGGTCCACAACATGCTCGAGATCCGCCTGCTCCACAAGGAGTCGAAGCGGCTCTATGACCAGGTGGTGATGGAGCAGCGGATGGCCGACCGGCTCCTGCTCAACGTGCTGCCCGGCGCCATCGTGAAGCGCCTGAAGGGGCGCGCCGAAGTCGCGGCGGACAACTTCACGCAGATCATCGCGGACAGCTTCTCGGAGGTCACGGTTCTGTTCGCGGACATCGTCGAATTCACCAAGTTCTCCGAGGGCCGGGACGCGGAGGCCCTGGTAGACGTGCTGAACGAGATCTTCACCCGCTTTGACAGCATTGCCGACAGGCACGGCCTCGAGAAGATCAAGACGATCGGCGACGCCTACATGGCGGCCGCCGGCCTGCCCGTCCCCGTTGCAGACCACGCGGAGCGCGCGGCGAACATGGCGCTGGACATGATCGAGGTGATGGAGCGCTTCGGCGAGCAGAACCCCTACGGGCTCAAGGTCCGCATCGGCATCAGCACGGGCGCCGCGGTCGCGGGCGTCATCGGGAAGAGGAAGTTCCTCTACGACCTCTGGGGCGACGTCGTGAACACCGCCAGCCGGATGGAATCCCACGGCGTATCCGGGCGGATCCAGGTCACGGAATCGACCCGTCTGCGCCTGGGCGAGCCCTTCATTCTCGACAAGCGGGGAGCCATCGACGTCAAGGGCAAGGGCAGGATGAACACCTGGTTCCTGACCGGCAGGCTCCCTTAGGCCGCCCGCGTCTTGGGGAGCCGCCGAGACCGCGGTCAGTCCGCCGCCACGGGAAACGCCGAAATCCGGAGCCGCGCGCCGCCCATCGGGACGAGCTCAATGTCCTCGATGGGCTCGCGGGTCGCGACCGGGCTCTGGGGCAGGGTGGCCACGAGCCCGTGGCCGTCGAGCTGCCAGCCGGGGACCCTCCGCCCCTTCGCCCGGATGACGATCGGGGCGGCGTCCGACGCGAACGGGAAGCCGTCGGCGGGCCACGGGCCCGACTCGACCCTGAGCGAGGCCGCGGGATCGCCCCCGCCCAGGACGATCGCGTAGTTCCAGGGCGACGCCGGGCTCAGGATCGTCGACGGCCACTTGGCCCGGTCGACGCCGGCCTGCCAGCCCGAGTCGTCCGCGGCAGCCGACGCGCTGTCGACGCGCTCACGGCGCTCGGCGATCCGGAGCGAGAACGTGAGCGGGCCGTAGTCCACCGCCGCGCTGCCCCTGTTCGCGGCCCAACGCCTCACGCCGAGCCGGAACGGAAGCCTCAGGGTCACCGTCTCGTCGCCGCTCCACGTGCGCTCGATGCGCAGGTACCTCCCCTCGCCCGAGGGGACGGCGGCCGCCCTGCCGCCAACCGAGAGCTCCGGCGCCGCGCACCAGCCGGGGATCCTGAGGTAGAGCGGAAAACCGACCCTGCGCTGCGCGTGCACCGTGAAGCGGATCGTGTCCTCGAAGGGGTACCGGGTGTCCGCGACGATCCTCACCCGGGCGCCGTCGCCCACCCTGGCGTTCACCTCGCTCGGCGCATACAGCGAGGCGCAGAGCCCGCTGTCGGGCGTCGCGAGCCAGAGGTTCTCGGTGAAGTAGGGCCAGCCGTGCGAGTGGTTGTGCTGGCAGCACCGCGAGCTGAAGGGGTTCATCATCAGGAACGGCCCCGAGTTCTCTATTCCGGGTGCGTGGTTCCTGTCGTCGCTCAGCACCATGTTGGGCGCCGTCAGGTAGCGAAGGGCCCTGAAGTCGGGCATCAGGGCCGCCGGGAACGTGTTGAACGCAACCTCCTCGCAGTGGTCGGCCCAGAACGGGTCCCCCGTGATGCGCTCGAGGAGCTCGTCGGAGAGCATCTGCTCGACCATGCCGCAGGTCTCGACGGCCTGCCTCGGGTCGGAACAGCCCGGCCGGCAGTTCTCGTCGCCGCCGAACATCCCGCCGGGGACCTGGCCGTAGAGCTCCCGAACCCGGTGGAAGTCGTCATACGTCGCGCGCAGGTCGCGCGGGTCGTGGCTCTGGAGATAGTGGGTCGCCGGCTCCCGGAATCCCTGCGCGATGTTCACGTTGTGCCACGACGGCAGGTCGCCCGCCATGCCCCAGTCCGCGGTCCTCCGGTGGAGCTTCTCCCCGACCTCAAGGAGAAACGCTTCGCCCGTGAGGTTGTAGAGCCAGTAGACGCTGTAGAGGTTGTCGCCGCCCCGCATCCGCTGCCAGAAGTGCGTGAAAAGCCGGTCGTCCGGCACGGAGAGCAGGTGGCGGAAGTACGCCGTCATGAGGGCCGGAACCCTCGGGTCACCCGAGTGCTCGTAGTAGCTCTGCAGGCAGAACAGCATGATCATGTTCGCCCAGTAGTCGCGGGTCCCGTCGTCGTCAAAGCGGCGGTCGGGCCCGAAGTCCCCGTCGGCCCGCTGGCTGCGGATCGCGCCCTCGATCCAGATCCTCGCCTCGGCGATCATCGCCGGGTCGTCCAGCAGGTAGGCGAGGTCCCCGTAGCCCTTCAGCCAGTACGGCAGCTCCTCCCAGCCATACTTGCCCCTGCCGTCGGGGCTGAGCCACGCGTTGCCGTCCTTCTGCAGCCAGACGCTGATCTCGCCCAGGTGCCCGTTGAGCCCGTCGCGCTGGCGCCGCAGGCACTCCTGGAGCCAGCCCTTGGCCCGGACCTCCCCGACCGGCAGCTTGACGAAGGGGCTCGGCAGGAGCGGGGCCCGGTTGCCCGGGTAGCAGGCGGCCGCGGCCGCCGCGCTCGGCCTTTCCTGGAGGGTGACGGACTCAGCCACGGCGCCACACTGCGCCGCGGCGCAGGCCGTGAGAAGGACGAAAGGGCGGCCCAGCCTCATCGCCTGACGGCCGGCCCGTCGGCGGCGACGTCGAGCTGGTAGCGAGAGACGTGGTACGGGCCGACATGCTTGTCGCTGTGGTAGCGGAACCCGAAGGACTCGTAGAACGCGCGCAGGCGCGGCCGCGACGCCTCGCAGTCCAGGCGCAGGTACGTGCGGGGGAGCGCGCGGGTCCGCTCCACGGCCCAGCTTAGGAGCCTCGCGGCCAGGCCCGTGCCCGCGTACCGCCGGCGGACCGCGAGGCGGTGGACATACGCCGCCTCGGGCAGGCGCACCTCGGGCCAGAAGACCGGGTCCTCGAGCTGGTACTTCATGACGCCCGCCGGATCGCCCGCCTGCTCGGCCAGAAGGAAGAGCCCCGCGCCCACGTCGGCGGCGGTGGCCAAGGGGTCCAACTCGTCGACCTTCCACATCGGCTTGCCCTCCCGCTCGAGCCAGCTCGCGGCCTCGTGCAGGATCCTCACGACCACCTCGGCGTCGTCCGGCGTGGCCGGCCTGATGATGGGCTCGTCGGGCATGTCAGCGCGCGGGGCTGAGGGTCGAGCCGGCGCCAGGCGGGGATGCCTTCGGGCGGCGAAGGAGCGACCACGGGAAGAAGTAGAGGGCGCAGACGACCGCGAAGACGGCGTAGTTCTCCAGCTTGGCAACGTGCGCGAAGAAGAAGAAAAAGATCAGCAGGTGCATGCGCAGCACGTTCGTGTAGGCGTCCATGAACCCGTCCCCGGACTTCGCGCCGCGGCGCACGCGGAAGGCGTCGCGCTCGGACACGGCGGCCACAAGGACGAAGGGCCAGTACGCGCGCAGGACGTGGAGGTAGACGGCGGCCCGCGGCACCCCCTTCGGGGCGTTGTCCATGGCGGGGAAAAAATAGTTCAGGAATATCGAGTGGATGAAGTGGAACATCCCGAAATGCGCCGTGAAGAACGCGAGCAGGAAGAGCCCTCCGAAGACCCGGACCGCGGCAAGCGCAATCCGACCGCCCAGGGGCCCGCCGCCTTCGGCGGGGCTCGCGAGGTCGGCAAAAGCCGGCCCGAATATTCTGAAGACAATGATCGCATAGCCCACGAGCAGGCTCGACAGCCAGAGGCTCCAGACCAGGTCCCGCACCGTCCAGCCGAGGTACATCGCGATGCCGAGTCCTGACGCGAACGCCACGGCGTCGGGTAACGCGGCGGCCCAACGGCCCGCGCCCTCCCGGGCGGCCCCGTCCTTGCTGTCACCTGTTGCGGTCATGGTTGGGCTCCTATCCGAGCCGCTGCCAAGGACAAAGGCAATCTCGCCAGCAGACGATGCCCTTCCCGGCGGCCGCCCTGGGCCCGCGGCCGCGAGGGTCCAAATCCGCGCCATTGACGAGGGTGCCTGTTGCCGTGTGTTATGGAGGTTTTCATGCTCACGATCGCCGATGTGTCAAAGTCGTACGGCACCCGCACCCTGTTCGCGGATGTGTCACTCTTCATTGCGCGAAGCGACCGCTACGGGCTCGTGGGCCCCAACGGGGCGGGCAAGACCACCCTCTTCAACCTCATCCTGGGGGAGGAGGCCCCGGACGAAGGCACGATCGAATGGGAGCGGGGCGCCGACTTCGGCTTCCTGCCGCAGGAGAGCGCTCCGGTCGCCGACGAGACGATCCTGGAGATCGCGACGAGCGGCAAGAAGCTCGTTCCCGAGAACGACGACGACTACGACATCGACTGGACCCTCGAGCCCCGCGCGAAGAAGATCCTCGCCGGGCTCGGCTTCCGCGAGGGGGACAGCGGCAAGCAGGCGAAGACCTTCTCGGGCGGCTGGGTGATGCGCGCCCACCTCGCCCGCCTCCTCGTCGCCGAGCCCTCGCTCCTCCTGCTCGACGAGCCGACCAACCACCTCGACCTTGAGGCGCTCCTCTGGTTCCAGGACTACCTCACCCGCTACCCCGGCGGCCTTGTCGTCATCTCGCACGACCGGGCCTTCCTGAACGCGCTCTGCACCGGCATCCTCGAGCTGCGGGCCGGGACGCTCAACCGCTACACGGGCAACTACGACGACTACGTCACCGAGAGGGAGGCCCGCAAGGAGCAGCAGGCCGCCGCCTTCAAGAGCCAGCAGCGCGAGATCGCCCACCTGCAGCGGTTCGTGGACCGCTTCGGGGCGAAGGCCTCGCTCGCCTCGCGCGCAAAGTCGAAGGAGAAGCAGATCGAGCGCCTGGAGGCCGTCGCCGTCGACGAGCCCGAGGACGACCTGAAGCGGATCCACTTCAAGTTCCCCAAGCCGCCCCGCTCGGGCCTGAAGGTGGTCGAGCTTGAGCACGTCGAGCAGGCCTACGGCGACCATGTCGTCTACAGGGACCTGAACTTCACCGCGGAGCGTGGCCAGCGCATCGTGCTCGTGGGCCCGAACGGCGCCGGCAAGTCGACGCTGCTCAAGATCCTCGCGGGCGTGGTCCCGATCCGGGGCGGGACCCTTGAGCTCGGCAGCAACGTGGTCACCGGCTACTTCGCGCAGAACCGCGTGGACAACCTGCGGGTCGACGCGACGGTCTTCGAGAACGTGATGGAGCTGCGCACGAACGAGAACCAGCTCACCGAGCAGCAGGCGCGCGCGATCCTCGGGGCGTTCCTCTTCCGAAAGGACGACGTCTTCAAGAAGGTCTCCGTGCTTTCCGGCGGTGAAAAGTCCCGCCTCGCGCTGGCCCGCATCCTCGTGAAGCCGCCGAACCTGCTCCTCATGGACGAGCCGACGACCCACCTTGACATCGCGTCGATCGACGCCCTGGTGGGCGCGCTCCAGACCTACGACGGCACCTTCATCTTCATCAGCCACGACGTCTACTTCATCCGGGCCCTCGCGAAGAATGTCCTCCACGTCCATTCCGGGCGCCTGACGCCCTACGCGGGCGACTACGACTACTACCTCGAGAAGTCGCGCGCGACAAACGAGCGCGCGGCACTGACGGCAGGCCTCGCGGACGGACGGCCCCTGCGCAACGCGTCACCCGCCGCGCCCGCTCAGGCAAAGCCGGCGGCGGCCCCGCGCCCGAGCCCCGCCACGCTCAAGAAGCTGCGGATCGAGGTCGGGCGCCTCGAGGAGGAGGTCTCGAAGCTCGAGACCAAGCAGAACGAGCTTGCCGCCGCGCTCGAGGCGCCGGAGACCTACACGGAGCCGGGCAAGGCGCAGCACCTGAACCGGGAGCTCAGCGCGGTCGTGGACAGCCTGACGGCGGCGACGGCCGCCTGGGAAAAGGCCGCGGTCGAGCTCACGGAGCTGGAGAAGTAGCCCCCTGCGGCCCAGGGGTCAGGCGCCGATCACCTCGTCCACGAGCCGAGCGGGCACGCGGCGCTCGCCTCCGATCGCGATGGCCTTCAGGAGCATCGCGGACGCCTCCTTCGCCGCGCCGGGGCTCTTCGCGTGGATCCGGCACAGCGCGTCCCCGGCCCTGACGGGATCCCCCACCTTCACGAGGTGGTCGACGCCGACGGAGTGGTCGACCTTGTCCTCGGCCCTCGCGCGGCCCGCGCCGAGATGGAGCGCCGCGAGCGCGACGCCCATTGCGTCGACATCGGTCACGAAGCCGGAGCTCGGACTGCCGAGCGCGATCCTGAGCTTCGCCTGGGGAAGCCGGCCGGGATCGTCGGCGACGCGCGCGTCGCCGCCCTGCTCCGCCACCATCTCCCTGAACTTCCCGAGCGCGGCCCCCGAGGAGATGCTCCGCTCGAGCAGGGCCCGCGCGCCGGCGGCGCCCTTCGCGGCGCCGGCGAGGAGCAGCATCTGCTCGCCCAGCGCAAAGGTGACCTCCATCAGGTCCCGAGCACCCAGGCCCCTGAGGCACTCCACGGACTCGGCGACCTCGAGGGCGTTGCCCACCGCGTGACCGAGAGGCTCCTCCATCGCCGTCATCACCGCGGTGGTCGGCTTGCCCATGGCCCTGGCGACCGTCGTGATCACGACCGCCAGCTCCCGGGCCTTGGCCTTGTCCTTCATGAACGCGCCCCGCCCGTACTTCACGTCGAGGACGAGGACGTCGATCCCCTCCGCGAGCTTCTTGCTGAGGATGCTCGCGCAGATGAGCGGGATGCACTCGACGGTGGCCGTCACGTCGCGCAGCGCGTAGAGCTTGCGGTCGGCGGGGGCGAGCTCCGCCGTCTGCCCGATGAGCGCGAGCCCGATCTTCTTGAGCTGCCGCCGGTATTCCGCGAGGGAGAGGTCGACCCGGAACCCGGGAATCGCCTCCAGCTTGTCGAGGGTCCCTCCCGTGTGGCCGAGGCCCCTCCCGCTGATCATCGGGACGGCGACCCCGCAGGCGGCCACCATGGGCGCCAGGTGGAGTGACACCTTGTCGCCGACGCCGCCCGTCGAGTGCTTGTCGGCCTTCGGCCCGCGTATCGAGGAAAGGTCGGCGACGACCCCCGACTTGAGCATCGCCTCGGTCAGGAGCGCCGTCTCGCGCGGCGTCATCCCCCGCATGAAGATCGCCATCAGGAGCGCGCTAAGCTGGTAGTCGGCCCACGAGCCGTCGACGGACCCCGTGACAAAGGCGGCGATCTCCGCGCGGTCGAGCTCAGCACCGTCGCGCTTGCGCGCGATCACTTGCTGGGGAAAAAGGACGGCACCCATGACACGCCAGCCCTACGGCGTGAACGCGCCCGAGGCACGCCAAATCACTCCTTCTTCCCGAACACCGACTTGGCCATGTTGAACGGGGCCTTGGTGAACTTCGAAATCGTGGACTCGGATTCCCGCTCGTCGATCACGGCCTGCCGCGCGAGCGCCAGCTGCTGCTCGTACTGGCGAAGCTGCTCCTCGCGGGCGGCAACCGCCTGCTCGCGGGCGTCAAGCGCGTCCAGCTCGCCCTGGATGGCTATCCGGTCGTCGCGCAGGTGGGCCTGTTCGGCCTCGAGGATGGCGCGGGCCCGGTAGAGCTTGTCCCATGCGGCGCGCAGCGCGGCTGGGCCGTGCGGTCCCGCTTCCTCGGATTCGAAGGGCATGGTGCTGTCGGATTCGACGGGTGTGTAGATTCCGGTGTGTCCGCGGCGCTTGAGGGCAAGCTCCGGCCGCAACTGGCTCCCAAAAGGTACTGCTGTCGTGGAATTCATGGGCGTCTGTGGGGGATCTTCGCTGTTCGTGGATGAGGACATCTCCCTAGGTGACGCCATTAGATCATAATCGGTTTCGAAAGGCCATTGGGCGGGGCCCATTTTACACGCCGTTTACACGACGCGAGCCGCCTTTCGTACGGATTTTACGTACTACGTGCGGAAGATCACGCCCTCGCGCTTGAACATGGCGACCGCCAGAGCCAGGGCCGCGGCCGCGTACACGGCGGTGGACCCGAAGATCACGGCGATGTAGCCCCAGTGCCAGACCCCGGAGAGCATCTCCTTGCAGACGAGCGAGACGTTGGCGACGGGGACCATGGCCAGGTGGTAGTTCAGGTCGATTCCCGGGAGGAGCCCGATCCCGCAGGGGATGATGATGACGAAGACGAGCGGCGTCACGTAGCTCTGCGCCTCCTTCGCGCTCTTGGCGAAGAGGCACACCGCAAACACCACCGCGGAGAAGAGCACCGCGACCGGCAGCACCATGGCGAGGACCCCCAGTATGCCCAGGGGGTCGATGGTCGGCGTCATCTCCCCGGCCGGGCCCATCCCCTTTGTCGCCGTCCCGATCGTCGAGCCGATGACCAGAATCGAGAAGAACAGCGAGATGAGCGAGAAGGCGACCGAGGCGAGGGAGCCGGTGACCACGGTGAGGAACTTCCCGAGGACGATGGCGGTCCTCGGGGCCGGGCAGCACAGGAGCGGCTCCAGGGTCCCCCGCTCCTTCTCCCCCGCGGTGAGGTCCATCGCCGGGTACATGGCGCCCGTGAAGCAGAGGAGGATGAGGAAATAGGGCACGAAGCCCCCCAGCAGGTTCCCTCCCACCTTCTCCGGCGGCGCGACGTTCCTCTGGGTGACCTCGAACGGCCGCGCGATGGAGGCCGGCAGGCCGCGCTCGGCCAGGAGCTTGTCCGTCGCCCGGGTGCGCAGTCCCGTGAAGAAGGTGCGGAGCTGCTCGGACGCCAGGCCCGACTTCAGCTCCCCCTGGTAGTCGTAGAGCGTGATGGCCGGGGCCGAGCCCGACCCAAGCGCCTGCTCGAACCCCGGGGGGATCTCGACGGCCGCCCGGACCCTCTTGTTCGAGATCAGGGACTTCCAGTCGCCGGACGCGCGCTCGAGCCTGAACTTGCCCGTCCTCTCGAGCTCCGCGCGGATCCCCGGCGAATCGTCCCCGCCGATCACCATGACCCTCGGGATCTCCTCCCTGGCCTTCGAGACGATCGCCGAGGCCGCCTTCACCACGACCAGCATGAGCGTCGGCATGATGAAGGTCGGAATGACGATCGTGGACACCAGGGTGCGCCGGTCGCGCAGCAGATCCCTGAGCTCCTTGGCATAGATGGTTCCGATGGCGCGCCAGCTCATTTCGCCTCCCCGGGACAGGCCAGCTTGACGAAGCACTCCTCGAAGTCCGTCTCGCCCGTCATTGCCTTCAGCTCCGCGACGGTGCCCTCGGCCTTGAGGACGCCCTCATGGATGATCCCGATCACGTCACAGAGTTTCTCCGCCTCGCTCATCACGTGCGTCGAGTAGATCACCGTCTTGCCGCGGGCGCGGCACTCGCGGACAAACCGCACGATCGAGCGGGCCGTCATGACGTCGAGGCCGACCGTGGGCTCGTCGAAGATCATCACCTGCGGGTCGTGGACGAGCGTGCGCGCGATCGACGTCTTCTGCTTCATGCCCGTCGAGAGCTTCTCGCAGCGCCGGTCAAGGAAGTCGTTCATGTCGAGGTTTTCGGCGAGCAGGCGCAGGCGCGCCCGGAGCGACGCCTCGTCGAGCCCGTTCAGGCGGCCGAAGTAGCTGATGGTCTCGCGGGCGGTGAGCCGGCCGTAGAGCGCCGTGCTGGCCGCGAGGAAGCCGACGTTCGCGCGGACCTTGTCCGGCTCGCGCACCACGTCGTAGCCCGCCACGGAGGCCGTCCCGCTCGTGGGCTTGAGCAGCGTCGCAAGCATCCGGAGCGTCGTCGTCTTGCCCGCTCCGTTCGCCCCCAGGAGCCCGTAGATCCGCCCGGCCTCGACCCGGAACGACACGCCGTCGACCCCGCGGATCTCGCCCCTCTTCTTGTCATGGAAGACCTTGGTGAGGAGCGAGGCTTCAATCATGACGCTACTCCGAAATGCCTCCAAACCGGAGGTTTACAAGCTCATCCGCTCCCGGAATTCCTGGGCCTGGCGGCGGCTGAGCTCAATCTTCGCCCCGCCCTTCAGGTGGACAAGCAGCCCGCCGCTGAACCAGGGCTCGATCCGGTCTATCCACGTGATGTTGATGATCTGGCGGCGGTTGGCCCTGAAGAAGCACTTGGGGTCGAGGCGCTCCTCCATGGCGTTGAGCGAGCGGAAGAGCTGCGGCTGGGCGTCGCCGAAGTGGACGCGCGTGTAGTTTCCCTCGCTCTCCAGCAGGCGGATCTGGCCCACCTCGACAAACCAGCACCTCTCCCCCTCCCTCACGAAGACCCTGTCCTTCGCGTCGAGGAAGCCCGCCGGCTCCTCCTTCGGGCTTGCCTCCTTGCGCTGCCGGCGCAGGCGCTCGACGGCCGCGGCAAGGCGCGCCGGGTCGACCGGCTTAAGGAGGTAGTCGAGCGCGTTCAGCTCGAAGGCCTTCACCGCGAACTCGTCGTAGGCGGTCGTGAAGATGACCTGCGGCACGGGGGGCTCGAGCGACTCGAGGAACTCGATCCCGGTCTCGCCCGGCATCTGGACGTCCAGGAAGAGGAGGTCGGGCTTGAGCGCGGCGATCTGCTCGCGGGCCTGCTTCGCATGAGCCGCCTCGCCCGCGACCTGGATCTCCGGAAACGCGGCGAGAAGCCTGCGCAGCTCGTTCCTCGCCAGGCGCTCATCGTCGATGAGCAGCGCCTTCATGGGTGCGCCGGCAGAGGGATGACGGCTTCCGCAACCACGACGGCGGGCTTGTCGGGGCGAAGGCGCAGGGTCGCGCGCTCGCCGAAGATGAGGCGGAGCCGCTCGGCCGCGTTGTGGAGCCCCACCCCGGTCGATGACGCGCGCCCGCCCTCGGCGATCTCGCCCGGGTTGGAGACCTGGATCCGGAGGTTCCCGCCCTCCTTGCGGGCGACGATGGCGATCTCTCCGCCCTCCGGCCGCGGCGAGATGCCGTACTTGACCGCGTTCTCGACAAGCGTTTGGAGCAGCATCGGGGGGATCTGCAGGTGGAGGGCCTCGGGGGCGATGTCGAGCCTCAGGCGAAGCCGCTCCTCGTGCCGGACCTGCTCCAGTGCGAGGTAGTCGTTGACGATGCCGAGCTCGTCCTCGAAGGGGACGGTCTCCAGCTGGCCGCTCTGAAGCGAGTAGCGCAGCAGGTTGGCGAGCTGCGTCACGGCCTTGCGGGCGCGCTCCGGGTTCTCGTCGATCAGCGCGCGCATCGAATTAAGCGAATTGAAGATGAAGTGCGGGTTGACCTGCGATTTCAGCGCGCGCAGCTCGGCCTCCTTGACGCTCGTCATCAGCTGGAAGCGCTCCACCTCGGACCGGTTGAGGCGCTCAAAGACGTTGTAGAAGAAGTAGAGGCAGAGCCACGCCGAGAAGAACATGGCCCCAGAGCACTCGTCGCTCACCAGGATCAGGGCGATCGAGAACTTGGAGTTCCATGGCAGGGCGATAACCCCGTGGATCCAGACGTAGAGAAGCCCGTACCAGACCGCCGAGAGCACGAACGCCGTGCCGATGATCCTCGGGATGAGGGAGCGCCAGCCGAGCTGCTTCCATTTCCAGCGGTCCATGATCGGGCGCAGGAAGTGCGTGAGGAGCAGGCCCTCCGCCATGAGGATGCAGATGACCGCGATCGACGTAGTGAGGTCCCACTTGGCGTCCGGATCGGGAAAGGAGACCGTCATCCACACGCTGAGGGCCAGGAGGCCCGTCCAGCCGATGGACTGGAAGAGCACGTAGAGCTTCATCTTCGCCTGCTCGCGCTGGGCGGCGTCGCCTGACTGGAGGGAGATGTCCGCGGAGACTTCCATCGGTGTCACATTATGGACCCCAAGCGGGCCGGCGGCAACCTTTGGACAAGCGGTCCGGCGGGGCGGATGGAAGGGCCGCCGACCCCGGGGAAGGTCCCGGCGCGCCTCACGAGCCGATCGGGTGCCAGGTCGTCTTCAGCTCGACAAAGTCCCGGATCGGCCCGAGCCCCTGCGCCGCGTCCGCGAACCATTCCTTGCCCTGCCAGTCGGCGAAGCGCACCCGCTTCACGCTCGCCGCCGCGCCGAGGCGCAGCGCCTTCCGGTCGTCGGGACCGGCGGCCGCATAGACCGCGCGCAGGTGCGCGTGGGTGGCGAAGGTCGGCACGAGCTCCCTGCGGAAGCCCGTCAGGATGTTGACGACGCCGCCCGGCAGGTCGCTCGTCGCAAGCATCTCGCCCAGCAGGATCGCCGGGTACGGGA
>CAYQOH010000060.1:0-14203 GCA_964419075.1 uncultured Opitutaceae bacterium
GCGTGAGCGTGGACCCGACCAGCGCGTGCAGCACCTCGCCGATGCCCTCCTGGATACCCTCCGCGCGCGGCCGCCCGGCGGCAATCTTCGCATACATGGACTCGGTCACGACGATGGCGTCGTCGATCACCAGGCCGATCGCCGCGGCGATGCCGCCGAGCGTCATCATGTTGAAGCTCATGTGAAATGCGTGAATTGCGACCAGGGTGAGGAGCACGGTGATCGGGATGGTGACGATCGCGGTCAGGACGCTTCCCCAGTTCTTCAGGAAGAAGAAGAGGATGAGGACCGAGAGGATCAGGCCGAAGATGATGGCGTCCCAGACGCTGTTGACCGAATCGCGCACGAACTGGGACTGGTCATAGAAGAACGCCAGCTGCATGTCCGCAGGCAGCTCGTGGCGGAGCTCCTCCAGCTGCCCCTTCAGAGCCTTGGCGATGGCCAGCACGCTGCTGTCGGGCTGGCTCTCGATGTTGAAAAGGAGCGCCTGCCGGCCCTGGGCCGTGACGACGGTAAAAGCCGGCTCGGGACCCTTTTCGACGCGCGCCACGTCGCTGATGCGCACCGGGTGGCCCTCGGCGACCGCAACGACCACGTCCCCGATGTCGAGCGGCGAATGAACGCGGCCGTCGACCGTTGTCAGGTAGAGGTGGTAGTTCTCCACGATCATGCCGGCGGCGGCCACCAGGTTGTTCCTGGAAAGGGCGTCGCTCACGTCGGTCAGACCCAGGTGCGAGGCCTGCAGCTTCAGGGGGTCCACCACGACGTGGTATTCCGGAACGCGGCCGCCCAGGATCTCGACCTTCGCCACGCCGGGTATCTGCAGGAACAATGGCTTGATCTTGTAGGTCGCCGTGTCCCACAGGTCCATCTGGGTCCGGCTGGAGCTCGTGAGGCTAATCCCGATGATCGGATAGCTGAGTGAGAATGCGACCCGGGAGACGTCGGTGGTCGCGCTCGCCGGCAGGCTTCCGCGAATCTCGGACAGCTGCCCGAGCACATAGAGTTCCGAGCGCTCCATGTCCGTACCCCAGCTGAAGATGACGTTGACGATGGCCGACCCGCGCGTCGTGGACGAGCGCACCGACACCACGCCGGGTATGCTCTTCATCGCCTCCTCGATCGGCCGGGTGACCGTGGCCACCATCTCGGTGGCGGGCATGATGCCATTGCCCACCATCACGACGATGCGCGGAAACGCCGTCGATGGGAACACGGAGGACGGGGTGTGTGCGGCCGCGAAGATGCCGGCCAGGCACAGCGTGAGCGCGATGAAGACGATCGCGACAGCGTTGTGCGCGGCGAACTGACCCAGCCTGGACCTGGATCCGGGATTCATCGGTCCCTGGCCGCCGGAGCGTCGCCTTCGGGCGCCCTGGCGCCTGCGCCGGCCGCCACATGGATGAGGGTCTTGTCCGGCAGCCCGTAGGCGCCCGTTGTCACGACGATGTCGCCGGCCTTGAGACCTTGGCCGCTCACCTGCACCCAGCCGTTCTCACGGTACCCCGTCTGCACGGGCGTCTGGACGGCATGGTCGCCGCTGACGAACGAAAGGACGCTTCGCCCGTCGACGTCGGTCACCACGCTCTCCTCTGGCGCGGCGAGGCAATCGGCGGCGGTCCCGGTGACGATAAGCAACGGGACGAACTGCCCGGGGCGAAGTCCGCAATCGGGCGGCAGGGCGGCGCGGGCGAGCACCGTCCCGTCACTGGCGTCCACGGTCGGGCTCACATACGACAGGGCCGCCGCCACCGGCGGCTGGGTTCGCAACTGCACCGCCTCGCCGACCTTCAGGTCGGCCGCATGTGACTCGGGAATCCGCGTGCTCGCGACCAGCCGGGCAAGGTCCATCACCTCAACCAGCACCGTGTTCAGGTCCACCGCGGCGCCCGGTTTGACGTTGACGCGCGTGACCGTGCCTGCGAGCGGGGCGGTCACGGACAGCAGGGCAAGCTGAGTCTCCGCATCCTGCACGCTCTTCAGCGAGGCGTTCTGCTGCGCGTAGAGCGTCCGCTGCCGCTCGACCTGCTGCGCCGCGTTGGCGGCCGTGATCGTGCCGGAGTTGAGCGTCACTACGAGGTCGCCCTTGGCCACGTGCTGGCCTTCGACGACCCTGACGCTGGCCACGACGCCGGCCGCCGGGGCGGCCAAGGGCGCGTCGGCGGCCGGCTGGCCCTCAGTGGCGGGCGCCGGCATCACCGTGGCGTACCCGGCGAGATATTCGTGCAGCGTCATGCGTCTGAGGGCGCCGACCTCGACGCTCACCACGGTGGGCGCGTCGGCGGACTCTGCGGAGTCCGGCTCCGCGGGCCGGTGCGACCTGAGCAGCGAGTAGACGCCGTAGCCGCCAATCAAGACCACGAGGACACCGGTGACCGTTTGCTTCAGTTTCATTTGGCAGCCTTTTGAAAAGCCTGTCCCGCGGCGTTGACCTGGTCCGGTGACAGCGTCAGGGGACTCTGGACGGCGTCCTCCAGCTGGCCAAGCGCCTGGTGGGCCCTGATGAGCGCGTCAAGCCGGCTCTGGGCGCCGGCCCCGGCTTCCGCCTGCGCAGTCGCGACCGCGAGCGGTTCCCCGTCGCCGGCCCGCACCTGCGCGGTAAGGGAATCCAGGCGACTCCGGAGGCTCTCCTGCAGCGCACCGGCAGCCGCGAGCTGCTGCTGCGCGCCGGAATAGGCGGCGAGCGCTGCGTCGATCTCGTTCAGCGCCTGGGACTGGACCGCGAGAAAATGGACGGCGGCCGCCTCGCGCCTTGCCTTCGCCTCGGCGATCGGGCCCTCGTTGCGGTTCAGGATGGGCAGGGTGAGGGTCGCGCCAAGGGCCCACTCGCTGTCGCCTGCGCTTCCCGAGTTCCAGGAATAGCCCGGGCCCAGGTGGACGTCGGGATACTGTTTGGCGATCTCCAGCTGCAGGGCGGACTGGCTGGCCGCGTAGTCGGCGAGGGCGCCCCGGACATCCGCCCGGTCGAGGAGCGCGTCCCGGCGAACCTCAGGCGGCGTAAGCTCCCCGGGAAGCCCTTCGAAATCGGCAAACGAGAACCGGCAGCCGTCCAGGGCCTTCGCCGGCACCCCGAGCGCACCGGCCAGCTGGACCCGGGCCTGGCGGCACTGAGCGGCGGCCTGCTGGCGCGCCAGCCTGGTGCCTTCCAGCGTGATGCGGGCCTGCGAGATCTCGTAGTTTGAGATGAGTCCGGCGCCGAGCTGGCCCTCGAGAAGCCGGATGGTTCTTCTCTGGGCCTCCTCCTCCCGCGCCAAGACGGACTCGGTCTCGTTGCCCGCATAAAGCCCGAGAAGGGCGGCCCGAACGCGGCTTCGGGCCTGCCATACGGCTCCGGCGACGGCCCAGCGCGCGGCCTCCGTGGCATGGCGCGCCTGCTCCTGCCGGTACCCTCGTTTTCCGCCGGTTTCAACGGGCACGTCAAAGCTCAGGGGCACAATCCAGGGGCTGCTGCTCCCGGGGATCCCGGAGTCGTAGCCCGGCGTCAGGGACAGGGACGGGTTGGGGCGAGCGCCCGCGCTCTTCTCCGCGGCCTGGATGGCGAGCAATTGCGCCCGGGCCTCGGCAAGCGCCGGCTGGTAGTAGAAGGCCGCCAGGGTCAGCTGCTTCAGGTTCCAGGAATCCAGCGGACCGGGCGCCGAAGCGTGATTCGCCTCGAGAAAACTGCGCAGGGGCTCGGCCCCAAGCGATCGTTCCTCAATCGACGCGGCGCTGTCCTGCGGCGAGAGCGGCCGGGCCTCGAAATGGGCGCAGCCCGACAGGCCGAGCACTGCGAGTGCGATCGCCGCCCGGCCACACCGGTCGGCAGGGCGGAGCCACCGCAGGCCCCACCCGACCGACTCCGCGCGCCTCATTGGATGCGGCAGCGGGCTGGGGCTCATGGGCTTAAGGTGGACAAGGGCGCGCCAGGCCGCAAGAAGCCTCCGCCCGGGACAACCAGAGGGCGGGGCGGGCGGCCCGGCCTGCGGCGCGGACCCACGGAGCGCGCCTCCGCATGCGGACAACGTCCTTGGGCGTTTCAGCTAGGGACCGGAGAAGACGTGGACCGCGTCACGCATCGCGCCGGGCAGCCCGTAGATGTCGAGGGCCGTGATCACGAGGCACGACGCCCAGCCCGCCGCCAGGAGGATCCCGCCGACCCGGTCCCTTCCCATCCTGCGCCCTGAGCCGGCAAAGGCCAGGAGCGGAAACATCGCGAGGGGCAGCTGGATGGCCAGGACCACCTGGCTGAGCGTGAGGAGGTCCGTGATGCTGTTGTCGCCGCGGAGCGCAATCAGGACGGCGGCCGGCACGATGGCGCACAGCCGGGTGATCGTCCGCCGCACCCACGGGGCGATCCTCCAGTTCATGAAGCCCTCCATGACGACCTGCCCGGCCAGGGTGCCGGTGATGGTGCTGCTCTGGCCGCTCGCGAGCAGGGCGACCGCGAACAGCAGGCTCGCCGCCACCTTTCCGACGAGCGGCGCCAGCGTGACATAGGCCACCTGTATCCAGTCCGAGTCGGCGGTGAATCGGATGACCTGGCCCGACAGCAGGGTCACCCGGTCGTGCCCGTAGAAGACCACCGCGGCAAGGACGAGGATGGCGGCGTTCACGAAGAACGCGACCGTGAGCGCGACCGTGGTGTCGATCGTGTTGTAGCGCACCGCCCGCCGAACGGATGCGTCGTCCTTCTTCAGCTGCCGGGTCTGCACGAGCGCCGAGTGCAGGTAGAGGTTATGCGGCATGACCGTGGCGCCGATGATGCCGATCGCCAGGTAGACCAGGTCCGTGCTGTGGAAGAACGTGGGCAGGTCGGGGGCGACGAGCCAGCGCGCCATCTCGGGGAAGCTCGGCCGGGTCTGCGGGAGCACGAAGATCTCGATGAAATAGCACACCGCGATGGTTGCGATCAGCACGAGGACGACGGCCTCGATCAGCCGCATGCCCAGCCGCTGGAGCGACAGGAGCAGCAGCACGTCGAACGCCGTGATCATCACGGCGAAGAGCAGGGACAGGCCGGGGAAGAGGAGGTGAAGCGCGACCGCGCTGCCCAGGACCTCGGCGAGGTCGCACGCGGCGATCGCGAGCTCGCAGCTAAGGTAGTTGGGCCACCGCGTCCATGCCGGCAGGTAATCGCGGCAGCACTGGGCCAGGTCCTTCCCGGTGACGATGCCGAGACGGGCGGCGATCACCTGAAGGAAGACGGCCATCGCGCTGGACAGCCCTACGACCCAGAGGAGCGTGTATTTGAACTGGGCCCCCGCCTGCAGGTCGGTCGCCCAGTTGCCGGGGTCCATGTAACCGACGCTCACGAGGAGAGCCGGTCCGGCAAAGGCGAGGTACTGGCGCCAGGGACTCGCCGCGTGGGACGGCAGGGCGATGCTGCCGTGGAAGCCCTCGAGCGAGACGGCGCCCGGCTGGGGAGCGGCTGCTTCCTCGGGGGTCTCCGTTGATTGATGGCTAGAATTTATGGTTGCGACATATAGAAACCGTCGCTTTGAGTCGTCAAAGACAAAATATATTTGTTTTCAAAATGCCGCTGGGTATCCCTCAAGTCATGCCGACGAGCACGGTTGAAAACTACCTCAAGGCCATCCTCCTGCACTCGTCGGACAAGGACGCCGTGGTGGCGACGGGAACCCTTGCGGAGGCGCTGGGGGTCACGCCCGGGACGATCACGACGATGATAAAGTCGATGGCCTCCCGCGGGCTGCTCGAGCACCAGCCGCGCGCGGGCGTCCGCCTGACGCCGGAGGGCCGTGCGGTGGCGCTCGCGGTGGTGCGCAAGCACCGGCTGATCGAGGCCTTCCTCGTCCAGGTGCTGAAGATGGACTGGAAGGAGGTGCACGAGGAAGCGGAGGCACTTGAGCACGCCATCTCGGACCGGGTGCTGCTCCGCATCGACGCCATCCTCGGCCACCCGACCTCGGACCCGCACGGGGACCCGATTCCTGGCCCCAAGGCGCCCGCGCTCGACCGCGGCAGGGGCGCGACACTGGGAACCTGCGAGGTGCAGCGGCCGCTCCGCGTGGAGCGCATTCTTGACCAGAGTTCGCCGTTCCTCGAATTCATCCAGCGCACAGGGCTTAAGCCCGGGGCGCGGGTGAGGGTGCGGGAGCGAGACCCGACGAGCGGTATCGTGCGGTGCGAGCTGAGGGAGGGAGAGGCCACGCTTGGCCTTCCGGAGGCTGCGAAGATCGAGGTCAGGCCCGTCTGAGCCCGCCTAAGGGGCTTGATCCGCCCAATCTGCGATCAATCCTTGTGAGGCAGCGTGACCCTGAAGGTCGTGCCGGTCTCTCCGGTCGATAGGAGGACCATTTCCGCGCCAATCTGCCGGGCAAGGAGCTGGCTTATGGCGAGGCCCAGGCCGGTGCCGCCCGGCCGCCCGCTGCGGCCCGGCTTGAAAAGGTGCTTCTGCATCGATTCAGGAATGCCCGAGCCCTCGTCCCTCACGGTCAGGACGATGGCCCAGCCCGAGTCCACAAGGGTCACGGAAACCTTCTTGCCCGCGTCAGTCGCAAGAATCGCATTGTGCACAAGGTTGTTGGCGATGAGGCAAAGCAGGCTGCCGCGGTGGCTGTCCGTATTGGCCGCGAAGCCCTCGTTGACGTCCAGGACCACGCCCTTTTCCGCGGCGGCCGCCCGGTTCCGTTCGCGGACCGTCTCCGCGAGCTCGCGGCCGGAAAGCTCATACGTCGCGCTGGCACTCGCATCGCTGAGCAGCGAGACCGTCTCCCGGATCATGGCCTGAAGCCGTTCGGTGTAGTCTGCCGCCGACTCCCACGCCGGGTTGGAGGGATCCTCCTTGCGACTCGCCACCACGGCCCGCAGCCCCTCGACCGAGCCCTGCAGACCGTGGATGAGATGCGAGGTGATCTGCCCCACCGCGGACGCCTTGGACGCGAGGGTGAGCTCAAAATTTGCCCGGGTGAGCCGCTCATTGCGCTCGGCGACGATTCTCTGAGCGCGGTGGACGCTGAACGCAGCGCCGGTCATGACAACCGCGATCAGCACCGCGCCGACGACCAGGGTGACCGCGGTCTGGCGGTCAATCCGGCTGTCGATGGCGGCGAGTTCGCGCGAGAGCGGGCGGGCATCGATGAAATAGCGGACATATCCCTGCGGCTTCGACGAACCCGGGCCCGGCAGTGGGAGCAGTACCTCGAGCACGGGGGTCTGCCGCTGCGCGGACGAGACCCCGGCAAAATACTGGTCTAGCGGGAAGGCAGGATGATACCTGCTGATGGGCGCGCCGCCCTGGAGCTTCAGGTAGTCGACCGTCGGAAGCTCGACGAAGAGCTGGGTGGCAGGCACGGATTCGACCGTGTCGCCGTCGCCGTCAAAGACGGCGACAGCCAGCATCCCTTTCTGGCGGGCGCTCGTCAGCAGCGCCGTGAGCGCGTTGGTCGAGCCCGGAGGCGCGCCCGCGGTGCTGTCGGCGAGCTGCTGAATCGCCATCGGGTAGAGCACGGCGGCATCGCGCTCGATGATCTTCAGATGGATCTCGTCGCGAAGGTCCGAGCGGAACCAGATCACCAGCGCCGCAAAGATGGCGAGAAGCAGGCCTCCCGTGCAGAGCGCGGCGATCGAGTACGTTACATTGGGCCGGGGCATCGATGGCGCTTCTCGGGCTTCAGGTGTCAGTTGGCCCGCTCGCCGCCCGGCAGGGGCAGCGCCAGTTGCTCGATTGCCGCGTCGAAGAGCAGGCGGCGCTGTCCCGGGGATAGGCCGGGCAGCAGGACCGCGGCCTGGTAATCCCGATACCGGTCACTGATCTCCTGGCGCTGGCGGGCGCCCTCGAAGTCCCTCAGCAGGTCGTTGACGGACTTGCTGTCCGTGGGACCGCCTGCGGACCTGACAAATGCGGCAAGACTCACCCGTATTCCCGCCTCTTCCATATTGAGCGCGGAGATCAGTTCGTTCTGCCGGTGGTCGAATTCCGCAACGGTGACGCGCAGGTTGCTGGATTGAATCTCTGTCCGGGTCGAGCTGTCGTGCAACCAGGCCAAGGTCCCGTTGCTTGTGTCTGTCTGTTCTTTTGTCTGCGGATTGCGGGTTGCCTCGCCTTGACGAGTGGGGGAAACGAGAAGGGCGCGCAGGGTCCTCAGGAGCTCAAGCTTGTGCTTGCGATAGTCGGATATTCGCGCGGCTAGCTCCGGGGGAAGCGCCACAGCGGCGGGGGAGCCTCTCGGGCTCGGGATGGCCGCCAGTTCGAGGCGAATCTCCTCGGCCAGCGTCTCGACCCGCACAATGCGGGGGGCTTGCATCACGGCCAGATTCGCCAGGGTCTCCCTTCGTGTGTTTTCGGGCGCGCTGACGGTCTCCGCTAGTGCATCACGGAGCTCGTCTTTCAGCGCATTCTTGGCGGTGAGGTATTCGCGAACCCTCCCTTCCAGTGCCTCCGGAAGGCTTTCCGGGATGGGAATCCGTGATGTTTCTGGGGAAAAGAAGACTAGCCGCATCCCTGATGCAACCTGCGAGGTAACTGAATTCGGATTGATCTTTGATTCCAGCTCTGCGGCTGCCTCGAGAAGCAATCGTCTTTGTAAAAGCGAGAGACCCTCTTGAAAGAAAGCCGCGGCCCGTATCGCATCGGATTCACGCGCGAGGCCAACAGGATCCTGGGGCGTGTTGCGTACGGGGTACATTCGCCGGCCGAGGCGCCCGCTGGGATCAGTCCCTTCGACCTGAAGCCCCAGGACACGCGCCGGACGCAAATCAACGCGAAGCTGCTCTTCCGAGGCATCGAGCTCCAAGATCTTGGGCGCCTGCTGATTTGCAAAGGTCTCCAACTGCATCACCTGCGCGTCATGATCGGCGTCCTTTAGCGCCAGGATCTTTGCACGCAGAGCCTCTTGGAGCCCGACCTTGGTATTCCTGTAGGCCACGATTCTCGCCCGCAGCGGCTTGGGCAGATCTTCCGATGCAAGCCGGGTGCCGAGCAACGGATAGAAGATCTCGCCGATGAATGCCTCGAGTTCCGGCGGCGCCGGTGGACCGGGATAGTAGGGATCCAGCGCGGGGATCTCAGAATCAAGGTTCGGGGGGACAGGCGGGAAGAAGATGTACTGAGGTGGGGCTGGATTCTCGGGGTGGAGGAAGTAGTGCGACGCGGTCGGGCTCATGAATTGAACCGGGTCGAACTTGTTCCTTGCCAGCGGCGGAAGAGAGGATTTGTCGGTGCGCTGAACCTCCTGATTGCCATCCGCAGTATCCGGCGTCGCGGTCTGACCATTCGCCGACGAAAAGCCCGCAACGGCAGCAAACGAAACAAGAACCAGCGCCAAGCGAGGCTGGGAGGGGAATCTCGTGCCGGATCCGCGAAACATCATGGTGGGACTTGGGACGCCGCGGCACGTACGTCGTCGCACGCCGCGCGACGGTAGCGCATCCCGGGTGCCAACTCGCGCCTATGTTTCACAAGTAATTTGAAATTATCACGTTATAAGATTGTGCCGGTTCCAACAGGTATTGCGACACCCGGGAATTGGTTGAAGGCGCACGTCGTGGAGAGGCTCTGGGGAAACGGTACGGTACGGCGCCAGCGCCTCGCCACCAAGACCGGGATTGTTGCATCCCCTGACTGGACGTTTTATTCGTGAATGTTCGGTTCGTTTTGCCCTTTCAGCCGGTAGCGGACGAATTCCCGGGTGACCCCCAAGCGCCTGGCCGTGGCGGAGATGTTGTGGCCGGTCTCCCGAAGCAATTCGTTGATGAGATCGTTGACGACGGAATCGATCGTGAACCCCTCCTCCGGAACGCGCCAGATGGGGTTCCGCCATCCGGTCACCGCGTGGGGCGGCGGCGTGCCGAGGCCTTCGAATTCCAAGACGCGTCCCCGGGCGAAGATGAGCTCCCGCTCGATGGCATGCGCAAGCTCGCGGGCGTTTCCGGGCCAGCCGTAGCCTAGGAGGCGTGATTCCCCCGAAGGCGAGAAGGACATATCCTTCAGGCGGTGGCGCCGGGCGATGCGCTCCAGCAGGTGCTTGGCCAGCGCCAGAATGTCCAGCCCGCGCTCCCGCAGCGGCGGCAGCGTCAGGTGGAGAAGATGGAGGCGGTGGTAGAGGTCTTCCCGAAACGCGCCGGCCTTGACGAGATCGGAAAGCGGCTCGTTCGATGCGGCGATCAGCCTGACGTCCACGCCGATCTCCTTGGTCGCCCCCAGCCGCCGGATGGCGTGGTCCTCGACGACAGCCAGCACCTTGGCCTGGGAGGCAGGGCTGAGCGTTCCGATGTCATCCAGCAACAGCGTGCCGCCGTCTGCCGCCTCGAACAGCCCGATTCGCGCATTCCTTGCATCCGTGAACGCCCCGCGCTCGTGACCGAACAGCTCGGATTCGGCGAGGGTCTCTGGAAGGGCGGCACAGTTCACCTTGATGAACGGCCGCGATCCCCGGGGGCCCTGCCGGTGCAGCCATCCGGCCAGGAGGCTCTTCCCGGTCCCCGTCTCGCCCTCGATCAGGATTGGGGGAAGGTCCCTCTCGAGCCTCCGCTCGGAGGAAAGGATCATGGCGAGCTTGGCGCGGATTGCGCTGAGGCTCTCTCCGAAGAAGAGTTCGACGCCCTCCCCGGACCCAGGTGCGCCGGCGCGAAACTCCTCCCGCCGAGCGATCCCGCGCTTCTCGCGGCACCGCATGAACGCGATGGGCAGCTCGTCCGGCTCGAACGGCTTGGAGAGATAATCTCCCGCTCCCTGGCGCATGGCCTCGACCGCATCCTTGATTCCGCCAAACGCCGTCATAACGACCACGCCCGTGTTCTCCGAGAACGCCCCTTCCCGAAGCAGGTCCAGGGCCTCGCCGTCCGGCAGGTGGAGGTCGACCAGCGCAAAATCGAAATGCAGTCCGGCTAGCGCCGCCCGCGCCTTCTCGATTGTGGAGACCTCGGTCACCTCGGCCCCAAGGCTGCGGAGGTGCGCAGTGAGCCTTCTTCGGAGAACGGAGTCATCTTCAAGCAGAAGAACTTCGCACCCGGCGGGGGGCTCGCCTGCGACAGCCATGGTCCCACCAAAGCGAGCGCTGGGCGCAAGGGCATCAACATTATTCGCACAGGCCCCGCGGAGCCCGCGGAGCCCGCGCTGGTTGATTTCGTCCAAATGCACGCGGGGGCGCAGCTCGAAAGCGGGTGAACACAACCACTGGCCGCTTGCTGCGTAAACCCGTGCATTTGTCTTGGAGTCGCTACATGCTTTGCTCAAACGCCTTAGCATCGATCCGAATCGAATGGCACAGAGCCTGCAAAGGTGGCCGCGGCAACCTCCCCATGCCACATCGAATCTTTTTGCTACACCCCAGTGGCCCGGGCGTGGAAATGCTCCTGCTATGGCGTCGCCATCTTGGCGGCAATCGATCAGGCTTCTCGGCTCCAGGTCCCGCCTTTCACACATGAACATGCCTTCATCGCGTCCTGTCTGGTATTTTGTGCCGGCCACGCTCCTTTTGGCGGCCGCCTTTGGAGCAGAGCCTGCCACCGACCCGCTTGCGCCGGGAGAAAAGGCTGCAAGCGACTGGATCAAGACCCGACTGGAGACATCGCGCATCGAAAGCGCGTGGGTGTCGGAGAAGCCGCTTCTTGAGTCGACCATCAACGGCCTGAAGGAGCGGGCCCAGTCGCTCGAGGAGAAGAGCGACCTCCTCAAGGCGTCGACGGCGAAGGACCGCGAGGAGTTCGAAACCTTGAAGGCGAAGGCCAAGGCCGCGAGCGACGACCTGCATGCTGCGGAAGCCCGGATCAACGCGCTGTCCGCGAAGCTGGTCGAGATGCGCCCGTCGCTGCCGCCCCGCCTGTCGGAGGCGCTGGAACTCCCGTACCGGAGCCTTGCGAACGCGGGCCTCGCCTCGGGAGAGCGCATGCAGCTGGCCATGACCGTCCTAAACCGCTGCGCGCTGTTCAACCGAACGGTGACGTGCGGCGACGAGGTGCTCACGATCAACGGCGAACAAGGGGCGAAATCGCTTGAGGTCATCTACTGGGGACTGAGCCATGCCTTTGCGCTCGACCGTGGGGCGGGGAAGGCGTGGTACGGGGCGCCCGGCGCCCGAGGATGGCAGTGGGAACCGAGTCCCGACGCCGTCCGCCCGGTCGAGAAGCTCATGGCGGTGTACAACGACAAGGCCGATCCGGACTTTGTCGCCGTGCCGGCCATTCTCGGCCAGGCCGTGGCGGAGAATCTCAAGAACTGAGCCAGCATGAACATCCGACTTCTTCCGGCACTGGCGGCACTCTTCCTCGTCACGGCGACCGTCCGCGCTGAGGAGACGTTCGACGACGCGATGAGGCGCGCGACGGCGGACTACGGCGAGCGCCTGCGAAAGGCGTCCGACGAGCTGAACAGCGCCCGTACCCGCATCGCCGACGAGAAGGCGCCGCTGCTCAAGGACCTGCGCCTGACCGAGGACCGGATCGTCACCGCCCAAAGCCAGATTGAGCGCCTCGAGGCGGGCAAGGAGGACTATTCCGAGCAGCGCAGGAAGCTTCTGATGGAGCTGGATGGGACGCGGAAGAATTCCGCCTACATGACCACGCTGGCCCACGATGGCGTGACGGCCTTCGACGAAAGCCTGGCGCCCGGAGAGGGCCAGCTGCTCTCCGACCGCATTCAGGCGCTCGAGCAGAAGCTTGACGACGAATCCTCCGTATCGACCGCGCAGTCCGCCGTCGACATTGCGGAATTTCTCCTGGCGCGCACGCAGCGGTCCCTCGGAGGCTATGCGGCGGCCGGGAGCTCACTCATCGAGGGGAACAACCAGGTTATCAAGGGCACGTTCGCCTTCCTCGGGCCGGAAACCTACTTCCTGCCGGGCGACGGAACCGGCGCCGGGACGGCAAGGCCCCGTGCGGGGTCCGCGTATCCCGTGACCTACAGGCTCCCCTCGTGGAAACCCGAGGACGCCGCCGCGTTCTTTCAGGGAAAGCCGGCGACGATCATCGCCGACGCCTCGGGGGGCAAGGCGCTGCGCCTGAAGGAGACCAAGGGCACGGTCGTTGACCACGTCCAGAAGGGCGGCCCCGTCGCCTACGCGATCATCGCGGTCGGGCTGCTTTCGCTGGTGATGATCGGCCAGAAGCTCCGCGACCTTTCCCTTCTTGCGGTTGACCCGCCCGAGGTGGTGCAGGGGTTCCTTGCAAAGGTGTCGGCGGGTTCGCTGTCGCAGGTGGAGCAGGCCGTCAAGACGCTCAGCGCACCCGTGCGCGAGATCTTCGAGGTTGGCCTTCAGTATGCTGACAGCCCGAAGGACATTCTGGAGGAGCACCTCCAATCGGTGCTGCTACGCCAGAGGCTCCATTACGAGCGCCGACTTCCGCTCCTCGCCGTCATCGCCACGGCGGCGCCCCTCATGGGCCTGCTCGGCACCGTGGTCGGCATGGTCCGGACGTTCGCGCTGATCACGGTCTTCGGCACGGGCAACGCGGGCAAGCTGGCCAGCGGTATCTCCGAGGTGCTGGTCGCCACCGAGCTCGGCCTCATCGTCGCCATACCGACGCTGATCGCCCACGGGTTCATTGCGCACCGCATCCAGAGGAACCTGTCCTCGCTCGAGCGCTATGCGCTGGAGTTCGTGACCGCCAACGAGACCGCGAAGGACGGGGAGAAGGCGGCCTCCGTATGAAACCCCTGGTCGAGCTCGTCGAACGGGGGGGGCCCGTGATGATCGCGATCCTCGGCCTGTCCGTCGTCCTGTATTCGCGGTGCTTCAAGCTGATCTTCTCGATTCGGAGGTCCAGCCGCGAACTCGACCGCCGCGGATCGGCGCAGGAGAGGCATCTGCCGGAGCTGCGGCGGGCGCGGGAGGAGATGCAGGAGTCGTTCAGGCAGCAGCGGATCGCGCTGGGCGCCATGATCGCGGCGGCGCCGCTGCTCGGGCTCCTCGGCACCGTGAGCGGGATGGTGACGACCTTTGAGAGCCTCTCGGGCCACTCGATGGAGAAGACAATGGAGGGGCTGGCGCGGGGCATCTCGGAGGTGCTCGTGGCCACGGAATCGGGCTTGGTCGTGGCCATTCCGGCGCTCATGGTCCTGCATCTCGCCAACGGCAGCCTGCGACGGTACCTTCAGAAGCTGAACGGAATTGAACGCAGCGTCTGGCTGGACGCATCGCCATGATCGGCAAGAACATGGGACGCAGCCGCTTCGAGGCGACCCACATCGACATGGTGCCGATGGTCGACTGCATCATGGTGCTCGTCATCTTCCTGATGATCAGCAGCGCGTTCATCAACGACC
>CAYQOH010000061.1:0-14121 GCA_964419075.1 uncultured Opitutaceae bacterium
CCCTGGACTCGAAGGTCGACGCCGGCGTCCCCGAGATCGTCAACAGCGACGAGTCCCGCGTCCGCCAGATCCTCACCAACCTGATCGGCAACGCGCTCAAGTTCACCGAGCGCGGCGGGGTCTCCCTCGAGGTCTCGTGCGCCCGCGGCGAGCCGGTCGAGCCGGGATCGCCCCGGCGCGTGGCGCGCCTCTTCTTCGCGGTCAAGGACTCCGGGATCGGCATCCCGGCGGACAAGCTCGACCACCTGTTCATGCCGTTCAGCCAGGTCGACAGCTCGTCGACGCGCCGGCGCGGCGGCACGGGGCTCGGCCTCATCATCTCCAAGCGCCTGTGCGAGCTCATGGGCGGCACGATCTCGGTCGAGAGCCGCGCCGGGGAGGGCTCGACGTTCCGTTTCTCGATCCTGACCGACTTCGAGGAGGCCTGAGGCCCCGGCGCCCTGCGGACCCGCGGCCCTAGAGGATCTTCCAGCGGAAGCGCAGGGTCTCGGCCCACGCGCTCCTGCCCGATCCCAGCACGCGGCTGGCCTCGAAGTCCCATTGGAAGTTCCTGGAGACCGACAGCGTAGCTCCCGCGCCGAGCGTGCCGGAGAACGTGGAGGACCCGGCCGTCGAGTCGCTGAGCGTCGTCTCGGCGTAGGCCCCGAGCGTGCTCCCCAGCTCCCACTTGAGATAGGCGCTCGCGTACCAGCGCGAGTCGTAGCGCGTGTTCGCCACGTTGCGGAACTCGTCCCACTCGACCATGGCGGCCGCCTTCGTGCCGGCCGCGATGTCCATCGACCACGGCAGGATGAGGCCCCCCTCGACTGCGTTGTTGCCGACGGCGCTCGAGTTCGTGGGCAGCATCACGTAGGGGATGACCGCCGCGGCCATGCCGCTCGAGGGATCGCGCCAGAACGTCCACTTTGCCCTCAGGGTCACGTCCCCCACCCCGCTGTCCGTGTGGTCGGAGCCGTTCTGCGAGAACGTGTCCCTCAGGAACAACTGCGCGCCGACCTCGGCATCCACCGTGTTCGTGAGTCCGGCCGAGACGATCGTCGTGCCGAGCGCCAAAGCCTTGTACTGGTTCGGCGCCGTGGTGTCCGGCTTGATCCCGAGTGATATCGCGTCCATGCGCATCAGGACCGAGCCCGGATCGATCGTCTGGGTGGTTTCCGTCACCTGGGCGCGAAGCCCGGGCGCGAGGCCGGCGGCGGTCAGCAGCACCGATGCGAGCGCAGCCGGATTCAACCTCGGGAGGTGGGCCATTCCGGCTTAGGCTCGCCGTCCGCCCGGCCGCTGTCACGACCAAAAGACGCCCGCCGCGCCGGCGAAGGGCGGGACAGACCTGCATCCGGTCATCGCCTCCGTCCCGTCGGACGAGGCGGCCGGCCGGGGCCGTCCCCCGCATCAGTCGAAGATGATCGTCCGGTTGGCGCAGAGGAACACCCGGTCCTCGTTCAGCAGCCTCAGGGAGTTGGCAAGGACCGTGCGCTCGATGTCGCGGCCGGCCCTCGCCAGGTCGTGGGGCGAGTAGGAATGGTCCATCGGGATCACCTGCTGCATGATGATCGGGCCCTCGTCCAGATGCTCGGAGACGAAGTGCGCGGTCGCGCCGATCACCTTGACGCCGCGCTGGAAGGCCTGGTGGTAGGGCCGCGCCCCGACGAATGCGGGCAGGAAGGAATGGTGGATGTTGACGATCCGGTTCTGCCACGCGCAGACGAACCGGGGGCTCAGGATCCGCATGTACTTGGCCAGGACGAGGAAGTCGGGCTTCATCGGCCCGATGAGCGCCAGGAGCGCCTCCTCGTGGGCCTCCCGCTCCAGGCCCTCGTGGGTGACGTGGTGGAACGGCACCGAGAACTTGTCGGCGAGCGGCCGCAGGATCTCGTGGTTGCTGACGACCGCGACGAGTTCGGCGCCGAGCTCGCGGTAGGCGTGCCTCACGAGGAGGTCGGCCAGGCAGTGGTGCTCGCGCGACGCGAGGACGACGATGCGCCGCGGCTCAGCCCTGCGGAAGAGCACGCGCGCCCCCTCCGGCAGGACGGCCGCCACGGCCGCCTGCGCGGCCGGCGCGTCCAACGGACCGTCGCACGCCGTGCGCATGAAGAACCTGCGGGTCTCCGCGTCGACAAACTCGTGGTTCGAGGTCACGTTCGCGCCCGCGCGGAACAGGACCCCGGTGATCGCGTGGACCAGGCCCGGGCGGTCGGGACAGTCGACCAGCAGGACGTGCTCCGGGCCTTGGCTGCTCTTTTCCACGGTCCAGAACTCGCCGACGCCCCATGGGGAGTCAAGCCGGGCCCATTCGCGGAAAACGCGTGCAGACGGAGGGCGCCTGCGGCAAGGTCTTGCCGGCGCCCCGGGGAAATCCCGCTGATGGAGCTCTCGGCCTTTTGTCGCGGCGCCTTTCCTCCCCTCGCCCAACCAAGCACCATGTCCCTCTCAGCCAGCGTCGTCGGAGCCGGGATCGTGATGCTGGCGGCCTGCCTGTTCTCGTTCGCCTGCGCCTATCGCCTGGTGTCCGCTGGGGGCGCGGCGCAGGCGGCCCTCCGCAGACGCCGCCTCCTGGCCGCCTTCGGTGTCGCGACGCTCGTCTTCGGGTGCCGACTCGCGCTCGCCGAAGGCAGGGTGTCCTGGGCGCCGTATCTCGATCAGTGGAATGCCGAGATCTCCGGCTTGGTGGCCCCCCTCGCCCACGGGCGCCTCGGGCTGGACGACCTCTTCGTCGCCAACAACGAGCATCGGGTCGTACTCACCCGCCTGGTGTCGCTCGCCGCCCTGGAGGCGAACGGCGGGTGGGACAACCGGGTCGAAGTGGTGGCGATGTTTCTGCTGCAGTCCGCGGTGGTCGCGTGGTTCTGCCTGGTGGTCTGGAAGGGCCTGGGGTGGCTTCGCGGAAGCCTTGTGGCCTCGACGGCGCTGATGCCGATGTTTCTCGTGTGCGACTGGGAGAACCTTGTCTCGGGCTTCCAGGATCAGTTCGGCCTCATGGTCCTCGGAACACTCGTGGCCCTGTCCCTGGCGGGAGGCTGCTCGCTTGGGTCGAGGGCGTGCCTGGCGGCGATGGCGCTCGCCGCGGTCATGCTCGGGGCCATGGCGTCCGGGTTCGTGACGGCGCTGGCCATGGCGGGGACTGGCCTCATCCTCACGATCTCAGGGCGCCGTTCGTGGCGCTCAAGCGCCGGGTTCATCTCCGGCTGCGCCGCGGTCGCGGCGCTCGGCTGGTTCACGCGCCACCATTCGCCGGTCACGCCCGGCGTCTACGCGTCGGGGCCTGGCGATTGGCTGCGGGCCTTCCTTGCCTACGCCTCCTGGCCGTTCCCCGCCGGAGCGCCGGGTTTCCTCTGCCTCTGGCTTCCATGGATCGCCTTCCTGCTCAGGGTCAACCGGCGGCGGGAGGAGTCGCCGCTCGCGCCCCTGGTCCTCGGCCTTGGGCTCTGGGTGCTGCTCCAGGCGGCGGCCCTCGCCTGGGCGCGCGCGGGTTTCGCGGGCCTTGTGGGCGCGCGCTATACGGAGGTTCTGGCGTGGGGCCTCGTGGCCAACACCGCGGCGGCCGTGCTCGCGGTTTCCGCGCTGGCAAACCCGGGGAAGCTGCGCGTTCCCCTCTACGTCGGCCTCGCCGCCTGGGTCGTGGCCGCCTGCGCGTCGGAGGCCTGGCGCTCGCGCACCCTGTACCGGCCGTATCTCGAGGGCTTCCGCCAGCAGACGCTCGAGCACGAGCAGCGAATCGTTGCCTTCGTCAGGACCGGAGACGAACGCGCGATCGCCGGCGTCGGGTTTCCGCACGTCCCGGGAACGGCCGCAGAGATCATCTCACGGCTCAGCGACGCCAAGGTCAGGGCGCTACTCTCGGGGCCGATGCGCCGAGGCCTCGTCGATGAACGCGCCGGTTCCGTGGCCTCCTCGCCTGATGACGGGCCCCTCAGTTCCGCGGCAATCCATGCCCTGCGGAACGGACCGTGGATTGCCTCGGCCGGGATTGCCCTGCTTGCGGGTGCGGGCCTCCTGCCCCGCAGACGTCCCTCGGCTGATGCGCCGCTCGCGAGGAATCCCTAATCGGGATTCCGCCGGCGCCGCGCGCCTCGGGCGTCAAGCGGCGCAAGGGCCGCCGCGGCCGGATTTCGGCCTTTTCCGCCCCTTAATGGGGGGACTAAACCGGACTTCTACCTTTGGGGCCTGCAGGGCCCGGGCCGCCGGAGGCAGGACCGCCCCGCAGGCGCCCGGCCTCGTTCCTCGACGTTGTCAGGCAACGACTATCGCAGCCGGGCCGGGCTTCCGCCCCAGCGCACCCGGGCGCCTCGCGAGGCCCGCCGGATGCCGCTCCGGCCTTGCCTGCTTGCCCCGGCCCCCCCCATGGTTGAGCCGTGAAACCACGCAAAGTTGCCATCCTCACCGCGGGCGGCCTCGCCCCCTGCCTCAGCTCAGCGATCGGCGGCCTCATCGAGCGCTACACCGAGATCGCGCCGGAGATTGAAATTCTCTGCTACCGAGGGGGTTACAAGGGCCTGCTCCTCGGCGACAGTTACAAGGTGACCCCGGAGATCCGCGCGGCGGCGCACATCCTCCACGGCTACGGCGGAAGCCCCATCGGCAACAGCCGCGTGAAGCTCACGAACGCGAAGGACTGCGTGAAGCGCGGCCTCGTGAAGGAGGGCCAGAACCCGCAGCAGGTCGCGGCCGACCAGCTCGTCAAGGACGGCGTCGACGTCCTCCACACGATCGGCGGCGACGACACGAACACCGCGGCGGCCGACCTCGCGGCCTTCCTCGGCAAGAACGGCTACGCCCTCACCGTCATCGGGCTTCCCAAGACGATCGACAACGACGTCTTCCCGATCCGCCAGTCCCTCGGCGCCTGGACGGCGGCGGAGCAGGGCGCGCGCTACTTTGCCAACGTCGTGGCGGAGCGCGGCGCCAACCCGCGGATGCTCATCGTCCACGAGGTGATGGGACGCAGCTGCGGCTGGCTGACCGCGGCGACCGCGCGCAGCTACCGCGCAATCGTCGCGCGCCAGGAGGTCGTCCCGGGCCTCGGGCTTTCCCGGGAGAGGCTCGACCTGCACGGGATCTACATCCCCGAGATGCACGTCGACATCGCCTCGGAGGCCGCGCGCCTGAAGGCGATCATGAACCGGCTGGACAACGTCAGCATCTTCATCTCGGAGGGCGCCGGCGTCGACGAGATCGTCGCCGAGCTGACCGCCAAGGGCCTCGAGGTGCCGCGCGACGCCTTCGGCCACGTCAAGCTCGACGCCGTCAATCCTGGGAAGTGGTTCGGCGACCAGTTCTCGAAGTACGTCGGGGCCGAGAAGACGCTCGTGCAGAAGAGCGGCTATTTCGCCCGCGCCGCCGCCGCCAATCCCGACGACCTGCGGCTCATCAAGGGCTGCACGGACCTCGCCGTCGAGTGCGCCCTGCGCGGCGAGGGCGGCGTCATCGGCCACGACGAGGACCGCGGCAATGTCCTTCGCGCGATCGAGTTTGCCCGGATCAAGGGGGGCAAGCCGTTCGACATCGACACGCCCTGGTTCGGCGAGCTGCTCGCGGCGATCGGCCAGCCGAAGGGTCCCAAGAGCGCCGCGAAGCACTGAGGGGGGCGGGGCCCGGACCCACTTTCCTCTAGCAAGGCGGGGCGCCTTGTTGTCACCTTCCCGGACGGACGCCTTCCCGTGTCCGTGCCCCACCCATGCCCGCGACGCGCACCGATGCAGCACTCCCCAGGCCTGAGCCGGCGCCGGCGGGCGGCGGGGACGGCTCGGTGCGGATGGGCGCGGCGGCCCTCGCGGCCGCGACTGTCGCGGCCTACGGCCGCACCCTCTGCGTCCCGTTCCTGTTCGACGACACCACCTCGATCGCGGGCAACGCCACGATCCGCCACTTGGTGACGGCCTTCCGGCCGCCCGCAGGCGCGACCGTCAGCGGACGGCCCGTCCTGAACCTTTCGCTGGCCGCCAATTACGCCGTGAGCGGGACCTCCGTCTGGAGCTACCATGCGCTCAACCTTGCGATCCACGTGCTCGCGGGATGGACCCTGTTCGGGATCGTGCGGCGGACGCTGGAGCTGCGGAGGGTTCCCCGCGCCGTCCCGATCGCGTTCTGCTCCTGTCTCCTGTGGAGCCTGCACCCGCTGCTGACGGAGTCGGTCACCTACGTCATCCAGCGCGCCGAGTCGCTCATGGGCCTGTTCTACCTGCTCACGCTGTACGGCTTCATCCGCGGGGCCGCGGCGGACACGGCCGCCCGGGGGCTTTGGTACGGCCTGTCGGGGGCCGCCTGCCTCCTTGGCATGGCCACCAAGGAGGTGATGGTCACCGCGCCCCTCGTCGTGCTCCTGTACGACCGCACGTTCGTGGCCGGGAGCCTCGGGAGCGCGCTGCGCCAGCGCCGCGGGCTGTACGCGGGCCTGGCCGCGACATGGGTCCTCCTGATCGTCCTGGTGCTGTCGACGCGGGGCCGGGCCGGAACCGCCGGGTTCGCCAGCGGCGTGCCCTGGGGGACCTACGCGCTGACGCAGCTGCCGGCGCTGACCCATTATCTGCGGCTGTGCCTGTGGCCCCGCCCGCTGGTCTTTGACTATGGCAGCGCCCTCGCCGTCCAGGTTGGGCAGTTTGCCCCCGGCGCCGTCGTGGTCGCGGGCCTCGTGGCGGCCACGGCCTGGGCGATGGCGCGGCGTCCCGCACTGGGGTTCCTCGGGTTCTGCTTCTTCGCGATCCTGGCGCCGAGTTCAAGCGTCGTGCCGGTGGCGACAGAGACCATGGCGGAGCACCGGATGTACCTGCCCCTGATACCCGTCGCGATCCTGGCGGCGGTCGCCGCCCACCGGCTCCTGGGCCGCTGGGCCCTGCCGGGGAGCCTGGCGCTGGCCGCGGCGCTTTCATGGGCCACCTGGCAGCGGAACGAGACGTATCTCACCGAGAGGGGAATCTGGGCCGACACGGTCGCCAAGCGCCCGGGCAATGAGCGGGCCCAGGACAACCTGGGATTCCTCCTGTCCAAGACGCCCGGGGGGATGCAGGAGGCCATCGATCACTATGAGGCGGCGCTCCGGCTCAAGCCCGACTTTGCGCAGGCGCACTACAACCTCGCCTGCGCCTTGGTCTCCAGACCCGGCCGCCTGGACGACGCCATCGCGCACTTCGAGGAGGCGCTGCGCTTCAACCCGGACCTCACCGAGGCGCACTACAACCTCGCTTGCGCCCTGGAGACGGTCCCCGGCCGCACGGGCGAGGCGATCGCCCACTATGAGCAGGCGCTTCGCCAGAGTCCCGACTACGCCGAGGCGCACTACAACCTGGGCTGCCTCCTGCAGCAGGTGCCCGGGCAGCTGGACGCGGCGATCGCTCACTACGGGGAGGCCCTGCGCCTGAAGCCCGGACTGGCCGAGGCCCACTACAACCTGGGCCTCGCGCTCGAGGCGAAGCCCGGCCGGCTGGACGAGGCGATCACCCACTATGAGGAGGCCCTGCGCCTGAAGCCGGATTACGCCGAGGCGCACAACGGCCTGGGCTGCGCCCTCCGGGAGTCGCCCGGCCGGATGCCGGAGGCGCTCCGGCAGTTCGAGGAGGCCGTGCGCCTCAAGCCCGGACTGGCCCAGGCGCAGTTCAACCTGGCCTTCACCCTCGAGACGGCGGCAGACCGCCAGGGTGAGGCGATTGCCCACTATGAGCAGGCCCTGCGCCTCGAGCCCGGATACGCCCAGGCGCACTACAACCTCGCCAACGTGCTGCAGCGCCAGCCGGGCCGGATGGACGAGGCCATCGCCCACTACGAGGAGGCCCTGCGCCTCAGGCCGGACTATGCCGAGGCGCACTGCAATCTCGGGACCGCCCTGGACTCGGTGGGCCGCAGAGGGGAGGCGGAGGCCCAGTATGCGGCCGCGCTTCGCCTGCTGCCGGACAACGCCACCCTCCATCTCGACCTCGCTCTGGTGCTCCTGGAGGCGCCCGGGCGGACGGCGGAGGCGGTCGCCCACCTGAGGGAGGCGATCCGGCTGCAGCCGGACAACGAGCCGGCGCGCCGAATCCTGTCGCGGATCGCCGCGGCTGCGCAGTGAGGGGAACGGCGCCCGCCTGCGGGCGCGCGCCGACCGTCACGCGGCGACAATCTTAAGCAGGACCGAGCCGGAGCGCTTGGCCGTCGAAATCCTCAGATGAACCGTCTTCAGGCCGTCCTTGGTCATGACCTCCTGGTACGAGTCCACGTCGATCAAGGGCTTGCCGGTCCTGTGCGTGGCGGTCACCGAATTGCGGATCGCGCAGGCCTTGCAGTGGACCTGCTGGCCGCACCCGCCCGGCTTCCTGGCATAGATGCACTCCAGCACCTCGCCCGCAAGCTGGCCCCTGACCTCCCGGCGCGCCTTGCCGACAAGCCTTAGGACCTCGCTGTTGGCCTCGATCAGCTCCGCATCCGGGCCCACCACGACCACCGGAAACCCAAACCGCCCGATGAACGTCCTGAGCGCGACGGGCCCTGGCCCCCCCAGGAAGGCGACCTGGCAGGTCGGGCACATCCCATGGGTGACGAACGCCGGCCTTCCCGGCTTAAGCACGCGCCGGCACCATGCGCAGATTGTCATGACGGATCATCACTCAAATCAGAGCTTATCGGCTCCGTCAAATTTGCTTATCGCTTCCATTGATTGAGTTTTCGGCCCACGGGAACCGCCGCGGACGCGGGGTTCGGCCGGGGAGGGATTCGGCGGCCGGGCGTCGCGGGCGAGATCCTTGAGGTGGAGCCCGAAGCCCCTAGCCCTCGCGGCTCGTCCGGCACACCGGTTCCAACCTTGCCTCCCGCTCGTCTCCGCCAAGAGTCCACCTCCGTACCCATGACCCGAGTCCTGCTTTCGGTGCCCCCGCACCTGAGAGATTTCATCCACTCCCCGGCAGGCCGCAGGCTTTGGAGCGGACGCCTGGCCGAGGTCGCCGGCGGGGCCGACGTGTTCGTCGGCGCCGACCCGCGTTCGCGCCGCCTGGGCTCCGGGGGCGGCACCGTCGGTCTGCTTGTGCAGGCGTGGCGCGCGGGCCACGCTCGCCACGGCAAGCCCCTCTCGGAATGGCTCCGGGGGGACCAGAGGCTGGTGCTTCACGGGGGCGGCGAGAGCCGCCGGCTCCCCGCGTACGCCGCGCTCGGGAAGGTGTTCCTGCCGATGCCGGCCGTCGACGGGCTCGCGCCGCGCCGGTTCGACCAGATGCTCGCGGACTTCCAGATCCCCGCCTACCAGCAGGTGCTCCGCGAGGCCGGCGCAAAGGCCGCCGTCCTTGTCACGGCCGGCGACGTCTGGCTCGACTTCGACCCGCTCCAGATCCCGGCCGCCACGGCGGACATCACGGGGATCGGCATGCGCGTGGCCCCCGAGGTCGCCCGGAATTTCGGCGTGTATTTCGTGGCGCGGGACCAGGGCCACGCCGAGGGATGCGAGCACCCGATCGCGTTCTTCCGCCAGAAGCCGTCGGCCGAGGAGATCCACCGCCTCTCGGCCCGCTATGACTACTATGTGGACACGGGGATGTGGCTCCTCAGCCTCGAGGCCCTGAGGCTCCTGTTCCGGCGGTGCGGGTGGGACGAGACGCGGGGCCGCTTCGCGACCGCGGACGGCCACCCCGGGCACCTGGACCTGTACACGGAGATCGGCTCGGCCCTCGGGCGCGAGACCCGCGCCCCGGACCGCCTGCGCCGCCTGGGCTGGTCCGGGCTGCGCGCGGCCGTGATCCCGCTCGAGGACGCGAGGTTCTACCACCTGGGGTCCAGCCGCCAGCTCTTCGAGTCCTTCGAGCACATCCAGCGGGGAAAGTTCTCGCCGATGAGGGCGCTGACCGCGGCGACGCCCCCGTCCGCGTTCACGAGCCCGACCTCCCTTCCCGTGTGGCTCGACGCCGTGGCGGCGCGCCGCCCGATCCGCCTCGACGGGCACAACATCGTCGCCGGGCTTCCCGCGCAGGCCCGCATCCTGCGGCTCGGGCAGGGCTGGTGCGTCGAGGCGGCGCCCGTGGGCAAGGACGCGTGGGTCCTCAGGCCGCATCACCTCGACGACACGCTGCGGGGGGCCGCGGGGGCCGGCGGCCGGGTCTGCGGGCACGACGCCCTCGGCTGGCTCGCCGCGCGCGGCCTGCGCCGGAAGGCGGCCGACGTCTTCGAGCTGGCGATCTACCCGGTCCTTAAGGCCCATGAGATCGACCAGGACGCGCTGGACTGGTTCTTCGACCCGAACCCCGACCCCGCCGTCGGGGCGCGCCTGGCGCGCCATCGCAGGCTCTCCGCCGCGCAGATCCCGGAGGCCGTGGCGTTCGGAAGGAGCTTCGCGTCCCGACGCTCGGCCCATGCCGCGTGTCTGCGGGCGGAGTTTGAGGCCTGCCTCAGCGGGGCCGACATGCGGGTCTTCACGCACGATTTTGCGGCCATCGCCGCCTACGCGAGGAACGAGGCCCCCGCGCTCGGCCGGTGGCTGCGCGGGAACGGCGCGCGGATCCTTGCTTCGGTCAACAGGCCCGAGCACGCCTCCCGGCTCCTCATGCTGCTGGCCGGCCTGGAGGCGGGGCGCCGGCGCTCGGCGCTCGCCGCATCGGGCTACGCGCGCCTCCAACAGTCGGTCATCACCTCGGGAGGCCTTGAGAAGGCGCGCCCTCGCCTCGCGCTCAAGGACGACCAGATCGTGTGGGCGCGCAGCCCCCTGCGCTTCGACCTGGCCGGCGGCTGGACCGACACCCCGCCCTACTGCATCGAGTTTGGCGGCTGCGTCCTCAACGTCGCCGTGCTCCTGAATGGCCAGCCCCCCATCCAGGCGTTCGTGCGCCCGATCCCCGAGCTCAAGTTCAGGCTGAGGTCGATCGACCTTGGATCGATGGAGGACATCGACAGCTATGCGGGCCTGGCCTCCTTTCGCGACGCGCATTCGAGCTTCAGCCTGCCGAAGGCCGCGCTCGCCCTCGCCGGCTTCCTTCCGGGCTTCGCGGCCGGCAGGCCCCCGGGCTCGCTTCGCGAACGGCTCCGGCGGTTCGGGGGCGGCCTTGAGATCTCGCTCCTGAGCGCCGTCCCGAAGGGCTCGGGGCTCGGCACGTCCTCGATCCTCGGGGCGACGCTCCTCGGGGCGCTGAACCGGGCCTGCGGCCTCGGCTGGGACCCCGTCGACCTCTACCAGCGGGTCCTGTCGGTCGAGCAGCTGCTCACGACTGGCGGCGGCTGGCAGGACCAGGCGGGGGCGCTCTTTGCCGGCATCAAGCTCATTCAGACGGAGCCGGGCCCCGCCCAGGCGCCGAGCGTCCGCTACCTGCCCGAGAGCCTGCTGGGCGACGCGTACGCGAACCAGACGCTCCTCCTCTACTACACCGGGGTCACGCGGCTGGCCAAGGGCATCCTCAAGGAGATCGTGCACGACATGTTCCTCGCCCGCTCGTCCACGCTCCGCACGCTCGGCCTGATACGCGCCAACGCCCTGCATCTGCACCGCGCGCTCCAGGAGGGCGACCAGGCGTCGCTGCACCGCTGCGTCGCGCGCTCATGGGACCTCAACCGTCGCCTGGATCCCGGCACGACCACGCCCCAGATCGAGCGCATCATCCGGCTGGCCGGCGAGGACCTGGCCGCCTGCAAGCTCCTGGGCGCGGGCGGCGGCGGCTACATGCTCCTGTGCGCAAGCTCGCCCGAGGCCGGGCGCAGGATCCGCGGCCGGCTCGAGGCCCGTCCGCTGAACGCCCGCGCCCGCTTCATCGATTTTCAAGTGTCCGCCCGGGCGGTCGAGGTGACCGTCAGCTGAGCGCCCGCCGCCACCCGGCGGAATCCGATTGAAAGCCGGAGCGGGCGCGGCCTTTCATCAGGCATGAACATGCCACCGGCAGGCTGCGGGACTCCCGGGGCCTGGGCGCGCGGCCGCGGGTGCGTACAACCAATCCCGGCACCGCAGCAGGGAGACTCCGCGCGCCCTCTCTGCTCCAAGAGGTTTGCCTTATGACGTTTGCAGCGGACATGCGCCGGATGGCACGGCGCAAGCAATCCTGGGCACCGGCGGCTCATGGCGCGCCCACTTCCCATGCGAACCCTTAGAAGGACCTCTGCCATCCCATCAACGGGCGCGGCTTCGCATCGCGGCTCGTGGACAAGGTTGACGCTCCAGCACGTCACCCTGGCGGCCCTGTGCCTGATCTGCGCCGGATGCCTTCCGCCCGACCCCTTCTCCGCGGACGCCCTGAGGAACCTGGACACGCGGACGGAGCCGGATGGGCGCGTCCTCGTCCTTGATTCGAGGGCGAACTGGAGGTTCTTCTCGTCGGCCATCGGCGCCCAGGTGGAGCAGGAGGCGAAGGGCCTGCCGCCGCCGGGTAACATCGGCTCATGGACCGCCTACTGGCGCTTGGGCATTTCGAAGCTTCGCACCGGCCAGGAGCACCCCGAGAAATACTTCGCGCTGGTGCTCGACCTTCGCCGCCGCTACGAGCTGCCCGACCTTCCCCGGGAGGCCATCGAGCGGTGACCCGGACTGCGGCGCACGCAAAGGGGAGCTTCGGATCGCGGGAGGGGACTTGGCCGTCGTTACACGGCATGGGTCAAGGCAGTGGCCACCGAGGTGGTTGAGGGCAGCCGAAGGATTGGGGCGTCGATGACGCCGATCGGTTGCGTGTAACCATCCGGCACGCAATGCAGGCCATTGACCCAACCCGCGATCACGGTTAGACATTCATTAGCAATCGTTTAATGTAGGAACACCGGACTTGGCACGTCGAATGCAAATAGCAATGACCCCGGTTGCGCCCACCCTTCACGACCCATGAGAACCTCCCCTTCGGTCCGCCCCCTCTTGATCGTCTCGGGACTGCGGACTCTTTTCTCCGCCTTGGCGATCACCAGCGCCTCGGCCCAGACCAAGTCGGACACGCGCGCCCAGAAGCCCGTCGTCATGGAGCACTACGTGGTCGACGCCGCGAAGACGCACACGCTCTTCATGGGCGCCGACATCTCCGTCAACCTCGACAGGGACCTCTATGCGGTCCGCGATGTCGTCGGCTCCTCGTGGGTGATCGACATCAACGGCAAGGACAAGATCGTCTCGACCAAGGAGGCCCCGCACAACCTGAAGATCACGCCGGTGCTCAAGCTGACCGAGATGTCCGCGACGATCTCGGGTTTCAAGAAGGAAGCCGCGTACTCCTTCAACAATGATCCAAGCGTGATGATCACCCGGGGACTGACCCGGGCCGCCACGACCAACTCCATGCTCGTGGGCATCTCGCATGATGCGCAATACCGTGCGGACACCGTCGGCAACACGGCCCTGGGCGCGGCAGCACTTTTCGCCACCGCGGATCAGCAGTTTGGGGACAAGGCGCTCATGTTCACGGCCATGACCACCCCGGCCATCACCCATCCGGTCAAACTCGCCCCCGGACAAAACTTTCCGGCCCCGAACCCGCTTGTGAACACGTCCCTCGGCGACGGGATGGCCATGGCCGAAATGCTCGCCAGCCAGGCCGCCTCCTCCGCCTCGGCCCAGGCCGCAAGCGGGAGCGAGCCGGCCGGCCGGCTCACGACGCAGGGCCTCGACGCGATGGACGTGGAATTCGACATCTCGTCGGCGACGCCGCTCTACAACCCCTATGTCGTCACCATCACGCGCTTCCACGACACGAAAGCCAAGCCGGGCCTCGTGAAGAGCCTCGTCTACGCGCGCGCGCTAGACCCCATTGCGTCGCACTTTAGCCACGTCCATTTCAGCGAGGACGGATTCCCGTTCAGCTACGAACTGGTCGACTTCCAACTCCACATCTACAACCGGGGCGTGGAAATCGCGACCAACCTCTCGTCCAAGCGGGTGGAGCTCACCCGCGACGAGGCCTTCGAATACGTGAAGATGGAATACCTCGGCGCCCACCGCAGCGACACGCTTCCCGCGGTGCCTGCGATGGGAAGGCTGCCCGCCGAATTGCCCAACCGGCTCGCCACCGGAAAATATGCCGAGACCTTCTTCGTCAGAGTCTCGAAGGACGGCCTGGCCGATGAGCCCTTCGTCGATGTCGCGTGCTCCAAGAAGATCGATGATCCGTTCCTAGAAGCGGTCGTCAGGAGCCTCCGTTTCAAGCCCGCTCTCGCCCATGGCGAGCCCGTCGACGGCGTGGCCGCGTTGAACCTTACCAAGCTTCAGTTCTAGAG
>CAYQOH010000062.1:0-13696 GCA_964419075.1 uncultured Opitutaceae bacterium
GGATGTGGCTCGTCTTTGCCGAGAACTTCGTCCCGCTCTTCAAGCTCCTCTGGGGGGGCGCCGCCCTGCTGTCCGGGGGCTCGTACGCGGTGATGGTGGCGCTCGTCTGGCTGACCCACGCCGTGAACGTGATGCTGCTCGGCCGGCTGATGCGCACCTGCGGGCAGCCCTGGACGGCCGTCCTCTGCGCGCAGGCGGCCTTCGCGCTTACCCCGGCCAACATGGAGACTCTGGCGTGGACCGTCCAATGGTCGGCGGTGCTCTCGGCCACGTTCATGCTGCTGGCGCTCGACTCCTTCCTGCGCACGCCCTTCGGGCGGGCGCCGGTCGGGTGGGGCGCGGCGAGCGCGCTGACCTTTTCGCGGGGGGTCCTCACGGGCGCGCTGCTGGCGGGCGCGTGCCTGTGTGCGGAGCGGGGCGCGCCGCGGCCGGGCCTTCCCAGGCGGATGGTCTGGGCGCTCGCCTACCTGTCGCCCGCGATCGCCGTCGCCGTGCTGATTGCGCTCATGGCGACCGGCAACCACCAGCACATGGCCGGCCACGGGGCCGACGCGGCCGTGTTCGGCCTGTGGTACTACTGCCTCAACCCGGCGTACCTGGTCCTCTCGGTTGGCTCCTGGGGCTGGCGGACCGTCTCGCTGCTGGGTCTCTTCAAGGTCGCGCTGGTCGCGTGGGCGCTCCTGCGCAGCCGCGGGCGCCTGCGCCTGCTCGTCGGGCTCATGGTGGCGTTTGACCTCGGGAACGCGGTCCTTCTGGGCATCGGGCGCTACCACACGGGGCTGCTGGCCGCGGTCTCCTCAAGGTACCAGTACGCCTCGCTGCTGGGGATCGCTCCGGCCGCCGGCTTCTGGGTCGCAACGCAGTGGGAGCGGCTGCCGGTGAGGGCCGCCGCCCGGCGCCTCGCGTTCGCGGCGGTCCTCGCGCTCGCGGCCTATTCGATGTGCCGGCAATGGTCCGCGGGCCTGGACGTCTTCACGACCACCCGCGGGTCTGACTCGCGCCGTCTGCTGCTGGTCGACAAGGACCCGTACCCGAACTCGGTGCCCGGAATCCCGGGACTGCCGATGGACCGGGCGAAGGCCCTGATTGCAAAATACAACCTCCACTAGCCCGGCTTGCGCCCGGTCGCCGCAATCAGCTGGTTCGGGAGGTCGCGCACGCATACCTCCTCAAACCCCGCCTTCCTCAGGTAGATGCCGAGCTCCTCGCGCGTCGAGGCCATGCTGATGTGCGCCGGCCTCCGGTCGACCGGATACTGGGCGCACGCGGTGAAGACCTTCCAGCCGTGCTCGGAGTCCAGCGGGAAATTGTCGAAGTAGCAGCGCCCGCCGGGCCTAAGGACCCGGAAGGCCTCCTCGACGTAACGGTAGCGGTCCCACTCGAGGAGGTGCATGAAGACGATCGTGCAGTAGACCAGGTCGAAGGCATCCCGCGGGAACTCCTGCAGGCCGACCGTTGCGAGCTCCACGAGGGTCGTGTTCGGGCGGTCGCCGAGGCGGCCGGCCGCGTGCGCCAGCATCCCGCCGGAGATGTCGGCCCCGAACCAGTGCAGGCATTCCCTGCTGAGCGGCTTTCCCACCCTCCCGATCCCGCAGCCGATCTCCAGGACCACGTCATGGGGGCCGAGGCCCACGGTTTCCCGAAGGGTGTCGATGAAGCCCCGGGCCGTCAGCTCGAGCTTCGCCTCGTCCATGTGGCCCGCGACCGCGAGGGAGGCGACGTCGGGGTCCTGCGCCTGGAGGTCCCAGACCTTCTTGTAGGCCGAGCGGTCGCCGAGCGTGGACGTGCTCTCGGACCAGCGCGCGTTGGCGTCGCCTGAGGTCATGGGCCCTTCGGCTCGCACCAGATCGACGTCCGAACGATCCAGCGCCACTCCCCGCCCTCGAGCTGGGCCTCGAGGCTCAGGAGGTGCCTGCCCGGGGGGGTCTCGAAGCGCACCTCGAACCCGGGCAGGGGGTTCGCCGGCTGCGCGCCGTACCGGGCGATCACCTCGGGCTCCTCGAGGCCGTGGCGCCCGACAAAGCTCCGGCCGTCGACGACGGCGCGGATGGCGGTGACCCGCCGGCCGTCCTGGGGAAAGGCCCAGCCCCGGAGCGTGAACGCGTCGCCGCGGTAGACGCGGAACGGGGAGGTGTGGAGGTAGTAGGTGAAGACGCCCCCTTCGACGCCGCCCTGGGCCGCGCCCGCGCCGGCTCCGCCCGCGGGCAGGCGCATGAGCGCTCGAAGCGGCGCCGTGAGCCTCCATGACCATGAGTTCCAGAGCCGCCCGAGCTGGGCCTCGAGCGCCGCCCGGCGCTCGCCCTCGGCCTCCAGCTTGCGCACCAGGTACTCGAGGTCGGCGGACGCCTCCTGGCCGCGGGCGATCAGCGCAGCGCGCTCCTGGCGCAGCGTGTGCAGGTAGGTGTTCCTCTCGCCTCGGTCCAGGAACTCCTGCACCATGTTGGCCCGGAACTCGGCCTCGCGCCGCCTGACGGCGTCAAGCTCGGCCTTTAGGGCGGCAACCTGCGGGTGGGGTGCTTCGGGGTCCGGGTTCAAGGGAGGTGGGCCGTCCATGTCTTGGTTGCTCGCGAGAGGTACGCCGGGGAGAAGTCCTCGCCGACGAGGGTCAGGTTGGGATTGTACGCGGGGTCGTTCATCAGCAGCGAGCCCCAGGTGTTCATCATATAGTCGATCTCGGACTGGAAGCGCGCCTTCTTTTCGGGGGTGTCCTCGACGCCGCGCGTGGCGGATTCGTGGTGATAGAACTCCGCATGGGGGGTCCAGAGGTTGCGGTAGCCCGCGGCGAGCAGCTTGCAGCACAAATCGACGTCGTTGAAGGCGATCGGCAGGTCCTTCTCGTTGAACCCGCCGACCTCTTGGAAACGATCCTTGCGGATGACCAGGCTCGCCGCCGTGACCGCGCTGTAGTTCTGGACCAGGCGCAACCGGTTCTTCTGCCCGTGGTCGCCGCGCGGGAACTCCTTGAAGGGATGCCCGGCGACGCCCCCGAGCCCGAGGATCACGCCGGCGTGCTGGACGGTGTTCAGCGGGTAGTAGAGCATCGCGCCCACGGCCCCGATCCCGGGGCGCACGGCCTGGCTCACCATCTCGCCCAGCCAGTCGCCGTTGATGACCTCGATGTCGTTGTTGAGCAGGCCGACCACCTCTCCGTGGGCCTCCCGCACCGCTAAATTGTTGATCGCGGAATAGTTGAACGGCGCCCCGTAGCCGAGAACCCGGATCCTCGGGTCCGAGCCCCTGGTCAGCTCCGCGAAAAAGGCGATCGTCTCGGGGTCGTCCGAGTTGTTGTCGACGACGATGACCTCGAAATTGGGGTAGTCCGTCTTGTCCAGGATGCTCCGGAGCGCCTGCCGGACGAACGTCACCGCGTTGCGGGTCGGGATGATGAGCGAGACGAGCGGGGCGGGCGAGGGCAGCGGATAGCGGATCCGCCAGTGGTCGCCCGGGACGGGCACGAGCTCCACCTTCTCACCGAGGCGCCGGAAATGGTCCTCGAGCGCCATCCGCGCGGCCTCGACGGGGTAGCTCTTCTCCGCCAGCTGCAGCGCGGTTGAACCCGGGACGGCCCTCCAGTGATAGAGGAGCTTCGGGATGTGGCGGATCGAGGCGGCCGGGATGCGCTCGGCCGCCCGCAGGACGAGGTCCCAGTCCTGGCTTCCCTCGTAGCCCTTGCGGAAGCCTCCGAGAGCGCGGATCAACTCGGTCCGGTAGACGGTGAGGTGGGAGATGTAGTTCTGGCCGAGGGCGAGGTCGGGGTTCCAGTCCGGCTTGAAGTACGGGTCGAAACGCCGGTCCTCCATGTCGATCTTGTCCTCGTCCGAGTAGATGAGCTGCGCGTCGGGGTGAGCGTCGAGCTCGGCCGCGACCTCGTAGAGGGCGGTCGGGGCGAGCACGTCGTCGTGGTCGAACAGCGCGACCAGCTCGCCGCTCGCGAGCTCGAGCGCCGTGTTTGTGGCCTCGCAGATGTGGCCGTTCGCGGGCCGGTAGACCACCTTGATCCTCGGCTCTCCCGAGGCGAAGCGCTCGATCACCTCGCGGACGTGGGGTAGGGTCGAGGCGTCGTCCGCGATGCAGAGCTCCCAGTGGGGGTACACCTGGTCCACGACGGACTGGATCGTCTTGGCGAGGAGGCCCTCGGCCGGGTCAAACACCGGCATGACCACCGAGATCACCGGCCGCGTCCGGAACGCCTCGATGTGGCCGCGGATGGCCTTGAGGTCGACCTCGTCGAGCGCCTCGTGGTGCTCGCACCACTTCTCATAGTCGCTGCGCTCGGTCGGGTCCCCGGCCTTCCCGACGTGCACCATCTTCTGGAAGAGGGGGCTCCAGCCGTCGTCGTGCTGCACCTCGACGAGCAGCGGGTGGTCGCCGAGCGCGGTGGGGATGTCGACCTTGATGCCGCTGTACTCGGACTGCTTCATGCCGGTCGACGCCAGGACGTCGAGCCGCTTCGAGCCGTAGATGCCCACGGTGGTCCTGCCCGCGAATTGAGCGCGGATCCCCCGAATCGGCTCCGCGGAGTTCTCGTAGCACCAGCCGAGGAGCAGGAGTTTGTTCGAGGCCGTGCTCCAGGAGCGCGGGTGGTCGATGTTGAAGGTGTACTGGTAGGAGCGGCGCGGCGCCTCGGCCTCGGGCGGCGGGGCGGGGGGCGGAGGGATCGCCGCCGGCGGCGCCGAGTCGGGGGACGCTGGGGCGGGCGCCGCCGCGGGAGCCCGCTCCGGGCGGGAACGCCCGGCGAGCCGCTTCCACAGGCGCTCGATGTCGCGCAGCGGCGCCGCGAGCTTGTAGGAGCGCGAGCGCACGATGGACTTAAGCCGGTCCTCGCGCGCGCGGAGCTCGGCGTCCATCTCGAGGATGCGGGCCACGAGGCGCCGGTGCTCGTCGGAGGCGGCCTGCGCCGCCGCCTGCGCGTCGGACGCGTGCGCGGCTGCGGCCGCCGCCGCCTTCTCCCGCTCGGCCCTCGCGAGCCTCTCGATGCCCCCGATCCGGGCCTCCAGATTAAGGATGTGCCTGTCGGAAAGCTTCTTCTGCAGCTTGAGATGCCTGTCCTGATGCTCGATCTTCTCCTCGAGGTTGTGCGCGTGCTGGCTCGTCAGGTCGCGCTGGAGCTCGAGATGGCGCACCGTCTCCTCAAGCTGCAGCCGCACCATGTCCCTCGCCGCGGCCGCGCTCGACTGCCGCTCGTCCTCGATCCGGACAATGTCGGCCAGGCAGGACGCGAGCGCCGCGAGGTCCGCCGCGGAGGCGTTCCGGTCCTTAAGCGGCGCGATCGCATCGGCCAGCTCATAGGCCGCGGCGGTCAGGTCGGAGCCGTTCGTGGCCCGGATGACCTCCCAGCAACGCTTCGGGGGCCGGTCCGCGGCCTCGTGGTAGACCTTCAGGAGCGCCGCGGTGTTGCGCTCGAGGTCGAAATGCTTGCGCGCAAACGCCGCGCCCTTCTTGCCAAGCGAGGCGGCAAGGGCCGCGTCGCCGAAGACCCGCTCGCAGCAATCGGCGATGTCGTCGGGGGACCCGCTGGACAGGAAGATCGCCTCGTCGCCGTCGCGCATCCCGAGCGCGATGTTCGTCGGGGGCAGGACGACGGGCCGTCCGGACGCGAGGAATTCCGGGAGCTTCGACGGGAGCCGGTAGTCGTTGAAGGGGCCCGGCCGGCCCGGCTGCACGAGGACGTCGGCCAGGGCGAGGAGCCGCGGGAGCCGGGCCTTCGCGATGAACCCAAGGTCGGTCACGTGGGCCTTGAGCTCCGGGGTCAGGATCTCGAGGAACTGGGGCCGGTTGAAACCCGTCCGGACGAGCCGGGTGGGGGTGCCCCTTTGGTTGAGAATCCGGACGGCCTCGTAAAGCTCCAGCATCTCCGCCTCGTTCGCAAACGTGTTGCTGCCCGTGAAGACGACAACCCTCTCGCCGTCCCTGAGGCCGAGCTCCCTGCGAAGCGCCGGGTCGGCGGCCGCGGGCCGCAGGTACTGCGGGTCGACGCCGGGCTCGAGGACGGAGAACGGCACCCCCGCCGGGACAAACTCCCTGAGGCTTCGGACGATCACCGTCACGGCGTCGGCCAGGCGCAGGAAGGTTCGGTGCCGCAGGGGATGCGGGAGCCGGTCGGACATGACCGCGTCGAGTTCGCCGTACCCCATCGACCTGAGCTCCATGATCGGCCGCTTTGCGTAACCGGAGATCAGGTACTCCTCGTTGTCCTCGAGGTGCACGACCAGCCGGGCGCTCCGCGCGGCGATCCTCTGGTAGGACACCACGAACTTGCGGACGAACTCGCGCGGCGTCCAGGCGTGGATCACGTCGGCCGTCCGCCCGTCCGGGAAGAAGGCGGGGCGCTCGAGGAGCTCGTTGTAGAGGGCGGCCGTGAACCCGGGGCTCGGGACGGTCGCGAGGGTGTCCATGCCGGACGGGACCGCCACCACGCAGGCGTGGCCCCCGGCGGACAGCGCGCGCGCGAATCCGCCAATGTGGTTCAGGCTGTTGGTGGTGAAATCGCCGTAGTTGACGAAGAGGATGTTCACCGTGGTGAGCCGGGCGCCGGGAATCAGTAGGGCTTGAGCGTGCTTGCCGCGTCGCCGACGACCGCCGACTTCGGCTTCGGGAGGTTTTCAAAGCCCCCGGCGAACCGCGTCACCACCGAGTCCCAGGGCGTGGCCCCGCGCTGAGAGCGGTTCGGCGTGAGGCTCCACTCCATGATGGCGGTCGCCATGACGCACGGGTCGGCAATCGGGAGCTCGGAGAAGGTGCCCCTCCGCGCCACGAGCTGGCTCTCGGTAGAATCCATTCGGCCCCGGAACTCGGCAAGGGCCGCGTCGTCGGCCTCCGGCGTGCCCGAGGGGGCGTACGCCCTGCGGGCGCCCTCGGCCTCCTTCATCTGGGCCGCCTCGGCGTAGAGCTCGATCGCCCTGAGCTTGCACGCGCGCCTGACCGGCTCCGCCAGGCCGGAGGTCCGGGCGTAGGCGCCGACGGCGTCCAGCCGGCCGGCGTCCGCCAGGTACGCGAGGTAGGCCTCGTGCGCCTTGGCGGGGGCGTCCAGCCCAGGGGCCCTCCCGTGGGAGGCCGAATAGACGGCGAGCAGCGGGGCGGCCCCCGCCTCGTCCGCGCCGAACAGCTGGCGCGCGACGGAGGGGACGTCGTCCCTCAGGGCGGTGTTCTGCACGGCGAGATGGACCGTCTGGATCGTGGGGCGGACGGTCGCATGGAGGCGCTCCACCCGCTCGATCAGCATTTGGCGCTCGACCACGGCGGCGAGCGCCGCCGCGCGGACGGCGCCGGTGGGGTGGTCGGCGACGAACGTGAACAGGTCGGCGCGCGGCTTGCCCTGCAGCGCGAGGGCCTCGGCGAGGATCGCGTCGAATCCCGCGGCCGCCCGCTCCTCGGGCGTGGCGGCGGCGGACAGCTTGCGCACGATGTCGGCGGCCCCGTAGATCGCCGCAACCCTGAAGATGCTCCGCAGCATGAGCGGCCGGTGGACGTCGAGCACCGGGAAGCGCAGCGCCTCGTTCCAGCGCTGCCGGCGGGCGAGGACCTCGACGATGGTGGCGAGCGTCTCGTCGCGCTTCGCGTCGTTGCGCGCCTCGTCCCTGCCGTACAGGAAGATGGCGCAGTTGACGTCGTCGAAGGCGCCCAGGCGCTTGAGCTCGAGGTTGTAGAGGACCCGGTCCTTGAAGTAGTCGAGCGTGTAGGGCCCGAGCTTGACCTCGCCCCGGGCCATGGCCCGGGCCGTCGGCGAGTCGGCGTAGACGCGCCGGACCCGGTCGACGTTCGACTGGGCGCGCTTCCAGTAGAACTGCAGGTACGCGTAGGAGTAGCTCCCCTCGGCCATGTTGCTGACAAAGTCGTTCGCCTCGGCGTAGAGGCGGGCGGCCTCCGCGTTGCCGGCCTGGGGGGTCGAACCGTCCAGGTTGGCCGCGCCGACGGGCCTACACAGGATAGGCGCCAGGGCTAGGAGGCTCAGCAGGCGAAAGCGGGTGGACATAAGTGAACGGGCGGACCCTCACCTTTGCAGGAGTCCGCCCGGGAGGTAAATGACGAAGTGGATGCGTCAGAGCGTGTAACCGCAATCCGCAGCGTCCTTTGCGAACATCTTGACCGTGTCGAGGGAGAGCTCCGTGAGGTCCATCCCGAACATCTTGGCCGCCTTGCCCAGGATGTCGTGGGGAACCGTGATGATCGCGCACCCGCATTCCTCGGCCTGGAAGATGTTGAGGACCTCGCGGGTGCTGGCCCAGAGAAGCTCCGCCTTGGCGTGGCCGTGCAGGAGGGCGCCGCAGGCGCGCATGAGCGGCACGGGGTCAACCCCCGTGTCCGCGATCCGCCCCGCGAACACCGAGACGACCGACGGGACCGCGGGGTTGAGCGCCTCGGCCACGCCTGCGACCTGCGTGAGCGTCAGGATGGCCGTGATGTTCAGCTTCACCCCCTGCTTGGCCAGCTCCTTGACGAGGGGCAGCGAGGACTCGCCGCGCGAGTTGGTGATCGGGATCTTGGTGTAGACGTTCTTGCCGAGGGCGGAGATCTTGAGCGCCTGCCGCTTCATGTCCGTGAAATCATCCGTGAAGACCTCAAGGGAGATGGGCTTGGCGGTCACGGTCTGCAGGATGTCCTTGGCGAAGGCCTCGTAGTCCTTGATCCCGGCCTTCTTCATCAGGCTCGGGTTCGTCGTCAGGCCCTTGATGTAGGGCTTGGAGTAGAGGTCGAGGATGCCCGCCTTGTCGGCGCCGTCTGCATAAAGCTGTATCTTGAGGTCGTTAAGGGATTTCATGGGTACGTATAGAGACAATTGAGGTCACCGTTTGCCACCCCGCAAGTAGATTAAAATTTTCAGGCGCGCGCGGCGGGGATCCGGTCCGCCAGGATGACGGCCACCGCTTCGCGGAGGCTCCCGACCGTGTGGTCCGGATTTGTAACATGTTCGTCACTATAGCCGTAATCGATGAAGATGGTCCTGACGCCCGCGCGCTTTCCGCATTCGACGTCGCGCCACCGGTCGCCGACCATCCAGGAGCGGGAGAGGTCCAGGCCGAGGGCCGCGGCCGCGTCGAGGAGCATGCCCGGCCCGGGCTTTCGCCTCGGGGAATCCTCGCCCCGGCCCGGGTCGTAGCTCACCTCGATCCGCTCGATCTCCGGGATGAGCCCAAGGAGCCGCTGGTGCATCGACTCGATGACGGCCTGTGCGACCAGACCGCGGCCGACGTCAGGCTGGTTCGTGGCGACCACCAGCGCATAGCCGGCCGCCTTCAGCGCGCGACAGTCGGCGGGGGCGCCCTCGAAGAGCTGGAAATCCTCCAGCCGCTCGGGCGCGTACGGCTTCCCGTCCCGAACGAGCTGGACGTTCAGGACCCCGTCGCGGTCCAGGAAGACTGCCGGCCGCAGCGCCATCCGCCTACGGCTTGGCGGTGACCGACTCCCACTTCGTCTGGTTCACCTTCAGGTCCGGGTGCGATACAAACAGGTGCCAGATCACGGCTTGAAAGGCCTCGCTGTGGGGCGTGACATTGTTGGGGTTCACGGTCGGCACGATCACGCACGCATCGGCGACCTTTGCGGTGTAGCCGCCGTCCTTGCCCACGATCCCGATGATCCGCGCGCCGACCTGCTTTGCGAGCTGGAGCGCGGCGACCAAGTTCGGCGAGACGTTCTTCTCAACGTTGCCCCCGCCGACCGACAGGATGAAGAGGCAGTCCTTGCTGTTGAGCCGGCTCACCCGCAGCCACTCGACGAACACGCTGGCCCAGCCCTCGTCGTTGGTGCGCGCCGTGAGCTCCGAGACATTGTCCGTCGGGGCATAGGTCTCGATTCCCGCGATCTTCCGAAAGTCGTTCACCGCGTGCGAGGCGTTGGCGGCGCTTCCGCCGACTCCCAGCATGAAGAGCCGCCCGCCATGCTCGCGCACGGCGCGCAGTTCGGCGACGCACTTATCGCAGTCGGCCGGGTTGATCTTGGCCACGATCTCGGCCGTTTCTTTCAGGTGCTGTGCTGAGTACGACATGGGGGTCAGAATGCAAATGGCGGTCCCAAATGCGAGGCGTCAATGGAGGGCTACGCGGAATTCTTGAGCAGGCGGTCGAGCTCGCGGAGGCCCGCGTGGGAGCCGACCTCGTAGAAGCGCTCCCTGACCTCGTAGCCGGCGAGCTCGCCGCGGCTGAGGAGGGCGCGCTGCACGTCGGAGAGGTCCACGGCCTCGTCGCGCGCAAAGCCGTCGAAGGCCTGCCGCCGGAAGAGCCCGAGGCCGTAGTCGATGTGCCGCATCGCGGGCGCCTTGTCCCTCTTGTCGTAGGCCCGGATGGCGCCCGCCTCGAACCAGACATTGCTCGAGTCGAAGCGCCCGCTGTTCTCAAAGACGGTCATCATCCCGAGCTTGCCCGACTCCAGGAACGCGCGGCCGACGGCGAGGTAGTCGATCGGCAGGTAGCTGTCGCCGTAGAGGACGTAGAAGGCGTCGCCGAGCGCGGGCAGGGCCTTGATGAGGGCCCCCCCGGTTCCGAGGAGCTTCGGGCCGTCGAAGGAGTATTCGATGGAGACCTCCCACCGCGAACCGTCGCCGTAGCGCTCGACGATCTTCTCGCCCAGGTAGCCGACGCACAGCACGAGGCGCGTGAGGCCGGACTTCTTCAGGAGGCGGATCTGGTGGGTAAAGAAGGGCTCGCCGGCGACCTCGACCAGGAGCTTGGGCAGGGTCTCGGTGATCGGCTTGAGGCGGGTGGCGAGGCCCCCCGCGAGGATGGCGACCGGAAGCTGCGCGGGCTTCAGCATCAGTTGGGGGCCCTCTGCAGCGCCGAGCGGCTTGCGAGGAGCCCGAAGAGGCGCGCCACGAGCAGGTGCACGGCGATGCTGAGGACCAGGGTTATCCCGAGCGCGACGAGGATTCCGTCCAGGATCTGGCGCCGGCTCGGCTCGGGAATGTGCAGGAAGATGTGGTAGACAAAAAGGTTCATGTCGCGCACCAGCGGCTGGTGGAACAGGTAGAGCTCATAGGAAATGACACCGGTCAGCGCGAAACCCGCCAGGAGAAGGCGGCCGCCGGGGACGCGCACGACGAGCGACCGCAGCCCGAGCCACGCCAGGACGATGCCAAGGGCGGGGATCGTGTAGTTGCACGTTACGCCCCTGAAGAACGTAAGATAGAAGAAGCACAGCAGGCCGAGCGCAGCCAGGAGGTTGAAGCGGATCTCGGCCGTCCCGGAGCCCAGGAGGCGGCCGCCGACGACCCCCGCGAAGAAGCTCGGGATCCGCACCGCCAGGGAGATCAGCCCGCCGACGTGGTTGAAATGCTGGTAGATGACGGACGCGGCGAGCGTCAGCACCCCGCACACCGCGACGACGAGCGACAGGTCGTCGAGGCGGCTGCGGATGCAGGCGAAGACCGCGTACGCGGCGATGATCATGGAGATGAACCAGAAGGAGTCGGAGAAGTCGCTGAAGAATTCCGGCCTTGAGAACCCGTGGATCCCGAGGATGTGGCGCCAGACGCTCTCCCACGGCCTGGCGCCCCCGATATAATGGGCGTCCAGGTAGCCGAAGAGCAGGAGCGCAAGCCAGTAGCTCGGATAGATCCTGAGGAACCGCCGAAGCACGAAGTCACGCAGCGAGGTCCCGGCCGAGTAGGCGGCGAGCGTGAAGCCGCTCAGGATGAGGAAGAGGTCCACGCCGATCTCCCCGTGGATGACGTTGGCGTAGCCGAGGACGCCCCCGCAGTGGTAGATGAGGATCAGCACCAGCGCCAGTCCCTTGATCTCGTCGACCGCGGGGATTCGCCGCCCCGCCTGGATCGAGGGCGCCAGGGTGATTCGGACCGACCTCATGAGGGGCTAGTTATGGGCGACCACCTTCGTGCCCTCGAAGTCGAACCGAAACCGGACCTCCTGGAGGCCCTTCTCCCTCATGGCGTGCCGCAGGCGCCTCTTGTCTCCGGCATAGAACATCAGGAATCCGCCTCCGCCCGCCCCGATCAGCTTGCCGCCCAGCGCCCCGTTGGCCATCGCGGCGTCGTACCACTCGTTGATGCGGGCGTTGCTCATGCCCGAGCTGCGCTGCTTCTTGCGCTGCCAGTGCACGTCCATCAGGGCGGCGAATTCCTCGAGCCTGCCGTGCTCGAGGCAGTCGAGCGACTTGTAGCCGAGCTCCTTGGTGAAGTGCAGGTTGTCGAGCATCGACGAATCCTGAGCCTTCGAGCGGTCATTCTGGTCCTTCAGGATCACGGACGCGCTGCGCGAGTAGCCCGTGAAGAAGAGCAGCAGGTTGTCCTCGAGATTGTAGAGCGTCTCCTCCGACACCTGGCACGGCCTGAACTCGACGCGCCCGTCCTTGTGGAAGGTGAACGCGGTGATCCCCCCCACGGCGGCGATGTACTGGTCCTGCTTGCCGATCGGCTCGCCGAGGCGGTTGATCTCGATGTCGCAGGCCTGCTCGGCCAGCTCCGCCGGCGAGACCAGGCTCTTCTTGTGCGCATGGAGCGCCTTGAGGAGCGCCGTCGTGAAGCTGCCCGAGGAGCCGAGCCCCGTGCCTCCCGGGATGTCGGCCATCGACGTCAGCTCGATGTGCGGGTCGGTAACGCCGGTCAGCTTGAGGGCCTCGCGGACGATCGGGTGCTCGATCTGGTCGACCGACGCGACGCGCTCGAGCTTCGAGTACTTCACGATGATCTCCTCCTGGAAGGTGGTGTGCTTGGTGATGTACACGTACTTGTCGATGGCGGCGGCGACGAGGAAGCCGCCGTGCTCGCTGTAGTAGCTCTTCAGGTCGGTGCCGCCGCCGCCCAGGGAGACGCGCAGCGGTGAACGTGTGATGATCATGAGATTGGGTAGCCGCTCTTCTTGTAGATGGACTCGACGATTTCGAGCGTCCGGACGCCTTCCTGCAAGCCCGGCGACGGCGTGCGGCCAAGGCGGATGTCCTCGACAAAGGCGAGCGTCTCCGCCGCCCAGGAATCGTCCCCGGCGGCGTAGTCCCAGGCCTGGGTCTCCGGGGGGCCCATCTGGGGGAGCATCCGGTAGTAGGTCAGCCGCTCGGTGCCGTAGCTTCCCCCGAGGCCGTCCACCGCGAGCTTCCCGACGCGCCCGTAGATCTCGAGCGAAAACAGGTTCTTCCACTCCGTGCAGCTGACGTGCAGCCATGCGGTCTGGCCGCCGGCCGTCCGCAGGCTCAGGAACGCGTTGTCGTCCACCTTCATGTCCCAGAAGTACGTGGCCGCATGGCCCTCGACCGTCGGGAAATCGCCGAGGAACCAGGACGCCAGGTCGATCAGGTGGACGCCCTGGTCGATCAGCTCGCCGCCACCCGAGAGCTTGGGGTCCGCCCTCCATTCGCGGTCGTAGCCTGTGCGGCCCCCGTGGCCGTAGCGCCCGCGCAGGAACATGAGGGGCCCCAGGACTCCGGAGTCGACGATCGCGCGCGCCTTGGCGAGGCCGGGATGGTAGCGGTGGTTGTAGCCGATCCGCACCCGGACGCCGTGCTCCGCCGCAGGGGCCACGAGGCCCCGGAGTTCCCCTGGGCCGAGTGCGCCCGGCTTCTCGAGCAGCACGTGCTTGCCGGCGCGGATGGCGGCCAGCGCGATGGGGGCGAGCGACGCGTTGAGCGTGGAGACGATGACCGCGTCGACCGCGGGGTGGGCGACGACGGCCCCGAATTCGGCCGCGGGCTCGCAGCCCGCGGCGAGGCCCGAGACCGCCGCGGCCCGGGCCGGATCCAGGTCGCAGGCGAA
>CAYQOH010000063.1:0-13681 GCA_964419075.1 uncultured Opitutaceae bacterium
GACGACCGCAGGGAGTTCTGGCAGCGTTCGGAGGACCGCAGCAGGCGCCTGGCCGGGACGTACAACGCGCTGGGCCTCGCCGAATACGAGGCGATCGAGGCCTTCAAAAGATATGCCCCAGAGGAATTCCTTCGCGATCTGCCTCTTTAGCGCCACCCTGGCGATGGCCCCCGCGAGAAGCGCCCCGCTTCCGACAGACGTGATGCCCGCGCCGGCGCAGGCGAGCGTGAAGGCGGCCCGCGTGCCGGCAGGCGCCAGGCTCGAAGTCTCCGCGCAGCGGCCGGCGGGGCCCCGCCTTCAGGCGGCGATCGCAAGGACCGAGGGCCGTTGGACGGCGCGCACCGGCGAGCCCGCCGACGCCGTCCATGCGGTCGCATTCAAGCTGGTGGTCGACTGCGCCCGCTCCGGGTCGGCGCTCCCCTCGGAATCCGAGGACGAATCCTACACGCTTGAGGTGAGCGGGTCGCAGGCGCTGCTGAGGGCCGCAACCGACTTCGGGGCCATGCACGGCCTCGAGACCTTCCTTCAGCTCCTCCAGCGGGACGAGGGCGGGTGGTTCCTTCCGGCGGTTGAGATCCGGGACCAGCCGAGGTTCCCGTGGCGCGGCCTCATGATCGACGTGGCGCGCCACTGGCAGCCGATCGAAGTCATCCTGCGCAACCTCGACGCGATGGTCGTCGTGAAGTTGAACGTCCTGCACCTGCACCTCACGGACGACCAGGGGTTCCGGATCGAGAGCCTCACCCATCCGGAGCTTACCGCCAAGGGCTCGGACGGCAGGTACTTCACCCAGGTGCAGATGCGCGAGATCATCGCCTACGCGGCCGAGCGCGGAGTCCGGGTGGTCCCGGAATTCGACATCCCCGGCCACGCTACGAGCTGGGTCGTCTCGCACCCGGAACTTGCGAGCCTGCCCGGGCCGTACGGGATCGAGCGCCAGTGGGGCGTGTTCAACCCGGTCCTCGACCCCACCAACGAGGCAACCTACGCGCTTCTCAACGATTTCCTCGGGGAGATGGCGGCTCTCTTTCCCGACCGGTTCATCCACATCGGGGGCGACGAGAACAACGGCGTGCAGTGGAATGCCAACCCCAGGATCCAGGCCTTCATCCGCGAGCATGGCCTCAAGGGCAGCGAAGGGCTTCACGCGCTCTTCAACAAGAGGATCCATGCGATCCTCGCGCGGTTCGGCAAGCGGCTCGTCGGCTGGGACGAGATCGAGAACCCGGAACTGCCCAGGGACTGCGTGATCGATTCGTGGCGCGGGAGCGAGGCCCTCGCGGGCTCGGCGGTCCTCGGCTTCGACGGCATCCTCTCGAACGGGTTCTATATCGACCTGTGCTACCCCGCGTCGGACCACTACGCCGTCGAGCCCCTCCCGGACGCCTCGCCGCTCGCGGCCCCGCAACGGGCGCACGTCCTCGGCGGCGAGGCCACCATGTGGGCGGAGTGGGTCTCCCCGGAGACGATCGACTCCCGTATCTGGCCCCGCACGGCGGCAATCGCGGAGCGCCTCTGGTCGCCGAGCTCGGTCTGCGACATTTCCGAGATGTATCGGAGGCTCGAGATCGTGAGCGCCCGCCTGAGCGAGGCCGGCTCGCTTCACGAGCGCAACCGCGACGTCATGCTCCGCCACCTGGTCGGCGAGAACCTCGGGGCACCGGGGATCGACGCCCTGAGGACCGTCATCGGACTGCTCGAACCCGTGAAGCATTACCAGCGCGGGGGGATCCAGGTCTGGGGCAACCAGCTGGTCCCCCTGATCGGCCTGGCGGACGCGGCGCTTCCGGAAAGCGTACCCGCCCGGCACTTCGCGGACGCGGTGGGCCGCATGCTGTTCGCGCCCGGCGGAATCGACCGGGCCTCGGCCGATGCGATCGGGGCCCAGCTGAGGGCGTGGAGCGCCGCGGGTAAGGAGGTGGCCGACGGGCTTGCCGGCACCTATCCGGCCGTCAGGGAGGCGATCCCCGCCGGCCGCGCGCTTGCCGAGGCGGGTGCCGTGGGGGTGGAGGCCGTGAGCGCGCTCGCCTCGGGCGACCCTCTCGCGGGTGCGAGCCTTGCCGCGGGCCTCGCGGCGCTCGACCGGGCCGCCGAGCCCAACGAGTCTGCCACCGAGCTTCCCGCGCTGAAGTCCGTCCGCCTGCTCGCGGCCGCTGCGGCCCTCCAAGGCCGGCGGCAGAGCCTTTCGGACGACCAGTGGCGCATGCTCGTCATCTCCACCGCGTCCCCCAAGCCGGCTGATCCCTCAAAATAGCCCACCCCCCGACACGCACGATGCCCCCACCAGCGATCCCCACCGGTGACAAGACCGCGTACAACCGCCTGCTGCTCTTTGTCGCCGGCCTCGGCGGCCTCCTCTACGGCATCGACGTGGGGATCATCGCGGGCGCGTTCCCGTACCTGAAGGCGACCTCGGGCCTGAACGCGGGCCAGCTGTCGTTTGTCGTCGCCGCGGTGCTCCTCGGCAGCGCCGTCTCCACGCTCGCCGCCGGGATGCTGGCCGACTGGATGGGGCGCAAGTGGCTGATGACGTGCAGCGGGCTCCTCTTCGTCGCGAGCATACCCATGATCGCGCTGTCGCACGGCTACGCCCCGCTTGTCCTCGGCCGCCTTCTCCAGGGAATCAGCGGAGGGCTCGTGGGCGTGGTGATCCCCCTCTACCTGGCCGAGTGCCTCGGCTCGAAGAACCGGGGCAAGGGCACCGGCGTGTTCCAGTGGATGCTCGTGTTCGGTTTCGTGATCGCGGCCATCGTCGCCCTCTACTTCAGCTACACGGTCGACCGGGTCGCCAGGCTGGGCGACCCGGCCAAGCTCTTCGCCGTCAATGACTCGGCGTGGCGCAGCATCTTCTGGGTGTCGCTGCCGCCCGGCATATTGTTCGTGATCGGCAGCCTGGTCGTCGCGGAGTCGCCCCGCTGGCTCTTTCTGCGGGGCCGCAAGGACGACGCCCGCCGGGCGCTTCTGCGCTCGCGGGACGCCGAGCAGGCCGACCTCGAGGTGCGGGAGATGGAGGCGAACGCGGCGGCGGAGGACGCAAAGGACTCCGCGCGCGCCGGAGGGGCCAAGGAGCCGCTGCTGAGCCGCAGGTACATGATTCCGTTCGTCCTGGCCTGCGTCATCCTGGCCTGCACCCAGGCGACCGGCGTCAACTCCATCATCGGCTACAACGCCGACATCTTCATCCAGGGCGGCCTCTCCGACGTACAGGCCCACTACGGGAACCTGCTCTTCACGCTCGTCAACTTCTTCATGACGATGGTCGCCGTGATGCTCGTGGACCGCAAGGGGCGCAAGTTCCTGCTCTCCGTGGGGACCGCGGGGATCATCGCCTCACTGATCGCCGTCGGCCTGCTCTTCCACCGCACCGAAAGGCTCCGCGTCGACACGAGGGAGGCCGTCCAAGCCTCGGTGGGCCCGGGCCAGGACGCCCGGATCGTCTTCAACACGGAATCGGCGGACCGGCTGCTGGCGGCCGCGGGCGAGGCGGGCCGGCCGCTCAGGGGCAGGCCGCTCACGCTCAGCGTGATCTATTCGTACGGCGGATTCCGCTCCGCGACCGCCGTCGTCCGCTCGGACGACCCCGCCACTCCTGCGCTGGAGATCAACCGCGAGGGCGGGCTCCCGAGCAACAGGGTGAGCGCGTTCCTTTCCAACCCGTTCGCCAGCCTCGACGAGGCGAGGACCGCCCCCCTGAGGATTGAGAACGCCCTGGTCACGCCGGTTCCGAGCCAGGGGAACGGCTGGCTCACGGCGGCGTTCACCTTCTCCTTCATGGGGTTCTTTGCGATCGGCCCAGGGGTCGTCGTCTGGCTCGCGCTCTCCGAGCTCATGCCGACGCGGATCCGGTCGAACGGGATGAGCATCGCCCTCACGCTCAACCAGGCGGTCTCCACCACCATCGCCGCCGTCTTTCTGCCGACGGTCGGCAAGTACGGCTACTCAACCATGTTCTTCCTGTTCGCGGGCTGCACGGTGGTCTATTTTGTCACGGCCGTCTTCTTCCTGCCGGAGACCAAGGGCAAGACCCTGGAGGAAATCGAGCAGCTCTTCGAGCGGCGGAAGCGTCCATGAGCCCGCGTTTTTGATCGATTGGAGGGGCAACACGGCCAATGATGCGGCCCATGGGATCCCAGATCCCCACCCACTACCCGCGCGGGGCCGCGCTCATCGTCTCGCTGGCCGCCGCGCTCCTCACCCCAAATCCTATGGCCGCAAGCATATCCAAGTCCGCGTTCGGAGCGATGCCGGATGGCACCGCCGTCGACCTCTACACCCTGACCAACGCCGACGGCCTGGTCTGCAAGATCATTACCTACGGCGCGGTGATCACCGAGCTCCATGTCCCGGACCGAACCGGGCGGATGGGCGACGTCGTCCTCGGGTTCGACAACCTGGCCCAGTACCTCACCGAGAGCCCTTGCTTCGGGGCGGTGTGCGGGCGGGTCGCGAACCGGATCGCAAGGGGCAAGTTCACGATCGACGGGAAGACCTACACCCTCGCGATCAACGACGCTCCTAACACGCTCCACGGCGGGATCAAGGGCTTCGACAAGGTGGTGTGGACGGCGGAGTCCGCGGACGGCCCCAACGGCCCGTCCGTGGTCCTCAGCCACGTCAGCCCGGACGGCAACGAGGGCTTCCCGGGCACGCTCGCGGTCAAGGTGACCTACACGCTGACGAACGGCAACGAGGTCCGTATCGAATACGAGGCCACAACCGACAAGACGACGCCCGTCAACCTGACCAACCACAGCTATTTCAACCTCGCCTGCAAGGGCGACATCCTCGCGCAGGTCCTCCAGATCAAGGCCAGCAAGTACACGCCGACGGGCGCCGGCCTGATCCCGACGGGGGTGATCGCCGAGGTGGCCGGCGGGCCCCTCGACTTCACCCAGGCTAAGCCGATCGGCAGGGACCTCAGGAAGTTGACCGGCAAGACCAACGGCTACGACAACAACTTCGTGATCGACGGGGGTGGGCAGAGGGTCGTCCTCGCCGCCCGCGCGCAGGACCCGGCGACCGGGCGTGCGCTGGAGGTGTCCACGGACCAGCCCGGCATCCAGCTCTACACGGCCAACGGTCTCGACGGAAGGACCGTAGGGAAGTACGGCCAGGCCTACCCGCGCCACGCGGGATTCTGTCTGGAGACGCAGCACTATCCGGATTCGGTGAACCAGCCCGGGTTCCCCTCCACCCTTCTGCGCCCGGGCGAGACCTTCAGGAGCACCACGATCTACCGCTTCTCGGTCAAGTAGGCGGGCCTCAGGATCCCGCGAGCCACAGCCCGCACCCGAGCGCCGGCACCTCGAGCCCGGGCTCGACCCTCCGGGTCGCGGCCCGGCTCGCGGCCGGAATGAACCGCTCCTGGTCGGCAATCTGGCGCCAGTTGCCGATCCCGGCCACGTCACCGATCGGGATCGTCGCGTCGGTGCCCGTCGGGTTCACGCCGTAGAGGAGGCGCTCCGGCCCCTTCGAGAGGTCCGCATTGAGGAGGACGGCAAGGGGCGCCCCGCCCCCGTTGAAGAAGCGGAAGAACCCCTCCGACGGGCGACTGAAATGCCTCAGGAGCCTGCCGCGGGTTCCCCTGCGGAACGCGATCCAGTCCGCGAAATAGGCGTGGCTGGACAGGTTGCGGTACAGCCTCCGGTAATCCAAGGCGTTCACGTCGCCGCGCTGGTATGTGTTCCCAAGGCCCCGCTTCGACCGCAGGAAGTCCTGGCCGGCGGCGAGCATCGGGATTCCCACCGACATGAACAGGATCGATGCCATCAAGTGCGTCCGCCGCTCGTCGTTGGGGGTCGGATTCGTGCCGTCAAAGCCCTGGTTCTCGGTGATCGAATCAAGCCACGTCCTGTCGTCGTGGGATTCGGTGTAGTTGACCGTCTGGGCGGGCCACTTGGCGAAGTACCACGGCGACCCGCGCATGAAGTACTCGAGGCGCTCGGCAGGCGCGCCGCCGCGGACGTAGTCCCTCACGAAGTTGCGGAATCCGTCGTTCCATGACGCCCAGCCGGTGTCGCGCAGCGCCCCGGCGATGTGCCCGCGGAAGCTCCAGGGCTCCGCGATCAGGATCACGCCGGGCTTCACCCGCTTCAGCTCGGCCTCGATCTGCTTGAGCACCTCGACCCCGATCAGCTCGGCAAGGTCGAACCGGAAGCCGTCGACCCCGTAGGCCTCGATCATGTGCGAGCAGCTGTCGATGATCAGCCTCTTGGCCATCGCCGCGCTCGCGCGGAGGTCATTGCCGCATCCGCTCCAGTTGGCCAGGTTCCCGGCGGCGTCCTGCTCGAAGTAGTAGAGCTTGTCGATCGCCATGAGGTGGGGCGGCTCCCCCACGTGGTTGTAGACGACGTCGAGGATGACGGCCATTCCGCGTTCGTGGAACGCCCGCACGAGCTGCTGGAGCTCGCGCACACCCGAGGCCTCGGCAGGGGAGCGCGAGTAGCCGCTCGCAGGCGCGAAGTAGGCGTTCGTCATGTAGCCCCAATGGTACTCCTCGGGCGTCTTGCTGTCGGATTCTTGGACCGGCTGGAGCTCCACGCAGTTGACCCCGAGGTGATGGAGGTAGAAGTCCGGGTCCTCCACCCATTTGAGCAGGCCTGCGAACCCGCGCCGCTCCGCCGCCGTTGCGTTCGTCGGCGCCTTCGCGGCCAGGTCGCGGACATGGGCCTCGGCGACGACAAGGTCCTGCCATGCCGGCGTGCGGAACTCGGTGTCGCCCCTGCCAATCCAGCCCCGGTCGAGCACGATTCCGGGCCCGGCGTACCCGACGGTCGCCAGGGCATATGGGTCGAGGATGTCCGTCTGCGCGAGGACCCTGCCCGTCCCTCCGGAAACGCTGTCGATCGAATACCAGTAGAACCAGCCGTGCAGGTTCCGGTCCAGCTCCACCTCCCAGACCCCGGCGGCGCCGTGGGCGTCCCCCCGCCGCGCCAGGGGAAAGGCGTCGGCCGTCTTCCGGGCCGCGAGGTCGTGGCATGCGTGGAGCGTGACGGACTCCGCCCGCGGCGCGAAGATCCTGAACGTGGTCGCCTTCGCAGAGACCATCGCACCGAGGGGAAGGTCCGTCCCGAGGTCGAAGAAGAAGTCGCCGGGCTCCAGGGGAAGCGGGCCGCCGTTGACGTCCGCTCCCGCCGCCACCGTCCAGGCGCCCGCAAGGTCGAGCGGCGCGGACAGCTCGAAGCGCCACAGGTGGGCCCCGGTCCTTCCCGGGTCGACGAAGCGGTTCACGACCCCCATGTCATCCCGGACGCAGTTCGGCGCCTCGTCGCGCGGGTGGAGCCACTGGTTCTCGCCCGTGACGAACTTGAACATCATGTCGCCGCCCTTGAGCACCTTTTCCGCGGGCCCCGTCCAGACCAGCATCTTCTCGCCGTCCACCTCGCCGACCTTCAGGCGCCACTCCTCGTTGCCCACCGCGTTCCAGCCGTTGAACTGGCCCGCGATGTAGACGCGGTCGTTCACGGGGTCGATGCCCGGTCCGCGCCTCAGGGGAAGCGCGAAGGTGAAGGTGGACGGCGGCGTCTGGAAGTAGCGGAACCTCTTGGCCGCCGCGAGGTCGGGCGCCCTCTTGAACGCCACGACCTCGACGGCCCCCGAAAGGGCGACGGCCGGGGGCGCCACCGACACCCAGTCTCGGTCGAATTCGACGATCCCCGAGGACAGCGAATCGAGCCACGCGCGTGCGAGTCGTGGGGCTGAGGTGGGCATAGTGGGCGTGAAGCTGTAATCGTACCAATGCACCCGGATCTTGAGCAAGCGCACGCGCAAAATTACCCCGGAAAAATGCGGACGACACGGGGGCCCGCCTTTGGTAGGGTGTTTGCGCCCCATCGGCAGCCCTTGAAGATGACCCATGCACAAATGTACTCGCGCTTCCTCGGGAGCGATCCCGCGTGGAACGGGCGTTTCTTCACGGGCGTCCTCACCACGGGCATCTACTGCCTGCCCTCGTGCAAGGCCCGCAAGCCGAGGCCCGAGAACGTCCGGTTCTTCCCGTCGTGCGACGCCGCCCGCGCCGCGGGCCTGCGCCCCTGCCTGAAGTGCCACCCCGACGACTTCGCCCGCGGCGCCGATCCGGTGCTCGAGTCGATCGAGACGCTGGTGGCCGAGGTGCGCGCGGACCCGGGGCGCTTCAGCGCCGCCCGCTCCATCGTGCGGCGCTCCGGATTCGGCACGACCCGCTGCTTCGAGCTCTTCCGCCAGCACTACCACTCGACCCCTGGGGACCTGCTCCTGCGGGCGAAGATGGAGGCCGCCCGGCGCCTGCTCATCGCCAGCGACTCGCCCCTCACGGACATCGCGGCAGACGCCGGATTCGAGTCGATCTCGGCCTTTCACGAGCATTTCCGCTCGCTCAACGGGATGACGCCCACGGAATACCGCGACATCGGGCCGCCTGGCCCGCTGAAGATCGACCTCCCCGCGGGCTATCCGCTCGCCCACCTCCTCAGGAGCCTGGGCCGCGATCCGGTGAGCGTCACCGAGCGCTTGTCCGGCTCGGTCTACGAGACCTCCGCGACTCTTGACGGCGTCGCCGCGGTGGTGCGGATCGAATTCTCACCGGAATGCGCGCGGGTGACGCTGGAAGCCCCCTCCGGCGCCGGCAGGGTCCAGTGGGCCGCCGCGCACCGTCTTGTCGTCGGCATTCTTGGGCTCGACCAGGACGCCGCCGGCTTCGCCCGCCTCGCCCGCCGCCTCGGTCTCGCCCGGCTCGTGGCCGGGCGCCCGGGACTCCGGCTGATCCGGACACCCTGCGTCCTGGACGGGCTCCTTTGGTCAATCATCGGCCAGCAGATCAACCTGCCGTTCGCGTGCGTGCTCAAGCGGCGGCTGATCGAGCACACGGGCGCGGCGCTCCCCGGTGGGCTCTTCTCCCTGCCCACGGCCGCCGCCATCGCCCGCCTGACTCCCTCCGACATGCGCCCGTGGCAGTACTCCAGGCAGAAGGCCGAGTACCTCATCGGCGCGGCCCAGCTGGTCGCGGCCGGGACCCTCGACCTTGACGCGCTTCCGGCGATGTCCGCCACGCGCGCCGAGCGAACGCTCCTTGCGGTGAGGGGCCTCGGGCCCTGGTCGGTGAACTACCTGATGATGCGCTCGCTCGGGTTCGCGGACTGCGTGCCCATTGGCGACACCGGCGTCACCAGCGGGCTGCAGGCCCTTTTCAGGCTCGAGGAGCGCCCCGATGCGGACGCCACCCGGCGCCTCATGTCCGTCTTCTCCCCCCATCGAAGCCTTGCCACCGCACATCTCTGGCAGATCAACCGCCCCCCCCCATGAACCCGTCACCCTCGTTCCGCTATGCCTCCTTCAAGACGCCGGAGGGAATGTTCTCCGTCGCGGTCGACGCCGCCGGCTCGGTCGTCGCGACCGCCTTCGGCGGGAGGGCCGCGCTCCAAGGCCGGCTGGCGCGCGGCAACCTGGCCGCGGACCCCTCGGGGACTGCGGCGGCTCGCCGCCAGGTCGAAGCGTGGTTCCGCGGGACGCGGCGGAAGTTCTCGCTGCGCCTTTCCCCCGCGGGAACCCCCTTTCAGCGCCGGGTGTGGGCCGCCCTGCGGCGGATACCGCGGGGGCAGACCCGCACGTACCGCGACGTGGCCCGCACCGTCGGAAGCTCGCCCCGGGCGGTCGGCAGGGCCAACGCCACCAATCCCATCTGCCTCATCGTCCCCTGCCACCGCGTGGTCGGCTCCGACGGCTCCCTCACTGGATACGCGTTTGGCGAAGCGAGGAAGAGGAGGCTCCTCGGCCTCGAGAGGGCCTAGGCGCCGGCGGCCTTGCGGAGCGCAACGACGAACGCCTTCAGCCGGGCGTGGTCCTTGACGCCCGGGGCCGACTCGACGCCGCTGTTCACGTCGACAAACCGGGCTCCGGTTCCCGCCAGGGCCCCACCCACGTTCTCGGGGCTGAGGCCCCCCGAGAGAATCCACGTCTTCCCGGGGTAGCGCTCGCGGTGGCGCCTGAATTTCGGCCAGTCGCCCGTCCGGCCCGTTCCGCCGAAGAGCGTCGGGTCAAAGGCGTCCATGAGGATGCACTGCGCCAGCCCGAGCCACGGCTCGGGGACGTCGACGCCGGGCGGCAACCTCGGGGCAAGCCAGAGATTCTCCGCCCCGACCGCCTTCGACCAGGCCTCGACCGCCTCGATCGGCAGGTCGTGACGAAAATGCACCTGGAATCGGTCGAATCCGGCGTCCCGCATCGCGAGAAGCGCGTCCGCCCCCGGCTCGACATCCACGGCCACCCTGCGGCGAGGGGGAAGACGCCCCTCCATCGACCGGAACTGCGCCACCGAGACGTGCCTCGGGGACTTGGCGTGCAGGATGAATCCCAGGTAGTCCGCACCGCAGCCGTCGGCACAATCAGCGTCCACGAGCGAGGTGAGGCCGCAGACCTTGATCTGTACACCGTCAATCATGGCTCCGGACTATCCGAAGGCGTTCACGGACTCCACCACGAAGCCCACCTGCTCGTCGGTGAGCTCGGGAAAGATCGGCAGGCTGATGCACGTCGCGGCCGCCTTCTCGGCGACGGGGAACGCGCCCCGGGTATAGCCGAGCCCCGCAAAGCACTCCTGGAGATGCAGGGGCACGGGGTAGATGAGGTCCGTGCCGACCCCGCGCGCCGCCAGGTGCTCGCGCAGCGCGTCGCGCCGGGGGTGGGTGATCGTGAACTGGTGGTAGACCGACTCCCCGTACGCAGGCGTGAGCGGAAGCCTCGCGCCCTCGAGGCGGATGCCCGCAAGGTAGGCCCGCGCGATCGCCCTGCGCCGCGCGGTCCACGACCCGAGGTGGGGCAGCTTCACGTTGAGCAGCGCCCCCTGGAACCCGTCCATCCGGAAATTCCCGCCGACGACCTGGTGGTGGTACCGCTGTCCCATCCCGTGGACGCGCACCAGCTTGGCCCTGGCCGCCACGTCCGGCCTCTGCGAGACGAACGCCCCGCCCTCGCCGCACCCGCCGAGATTCTTCGTGGGATAGAAGCTGAAGGTCCCGGCATCACCCAGGAGGCCGACCGGCGTCCCCTTGTACCTCGCGCCCACCGCCTGCGCGCAGTCCTCGATCACGAACAGCCCGTGCCTGCGCGCGACCGCAAGGATCTCGTCCATCCTTGCCGGCAGGCCGAAGAGGTGCACGACCACGACCCCCCTCGTGCGCGGCGTGATCGCGGCCTCGAGCGCGGCCGGATCGAGGTTGAACGTCCCCTCCTCGATGTCCGCGAACACGAGCTTCGCCCCGACGTAGCCGGCGCCCCACGCGGACGCGATGAAGGTGAAGGGCGGCACGATGACCTCGTCGCCGGGCCCGAACCCGGCCACCATGCAGGCGGCGTGGATCGGGGACGTGCCGCTGTTCATCCCCAGCGCCCCCGGGTACCCCAGCGTGGACGCGAAGGCCCGCTCGAAGTCCTCGACGTCCTTGCCGAGACAGAAACGGGTGGCGTCGTACGTGGCGGCCAGGGCGGCGAGCGCCTCGTCCCGCAGCGCCCGGTGCTGGGGCGCCAGGTCAAGGAAGGGGACCTTCACGCCAGTGCCCTCACGAGCTCGGCAATGAGCGGGTCGATCCCGGGCGTCGGCGCCTCGAAGTCAACGCTGAGCCCCACCCGGCGCATGGTCTCGCTTGTTTGGGGCCCTATGCTCCCGTAGATCGGCTTCGTGCCGCCCTCCCCTATCCTGAGGGCCCCCCCCTGGTCGACGAAGCACTGTGCGGAGGACGAGCTTGCAAAGAGGACGGCATCCGCGCCGCGCCGGCGGAAGTCGGCCGCCGCGGGATTGGAGGAGAGGTCCACCGCCTCGGTCTTGTACACCTGGAGGCAGTCCACGATCGCGCGGGCCTCCTCGAGCCTCGTGACAAGGACGTCCCGGTTCAGGTTGCCGGTGATCACCAGGATCTTCGCGTTGTCCATGCTCCCGGTGTCGATCATCTCGCCGGCCAGCGCCTCCGCCGTGGACTTCTTGGGAAGGCATTCGACCTTCAGGTGCAGCGCGCCCACGGCCTTCGCGGTGGAGTCCCCGATGCAGGCGACGCGGATGAGCCCGAGCGCCCGTATGTCGCCGAGGACCCTGAAGAATTCCTCGAAGAAGTGGTGGACCCCGTTCGCGCTCGTGAAGACCAGCCAGTCGTAGCCGCCGAGCTCCAGCATGACGTCGGCAAGCGCCTGCTTTGAGACCTCGTGGGAGATGCGGATCACCGGCAGCTCGACGACCTCCGCGCCAAGCTCCGCAAGCTTGGACGCAAGCTCCGAGGCCTGGTCCCGGGTCCGCGTCACCACGACCCGCCTGGCCCCAAGTGCGCCTTTCCGCGTGTCTGCCATGGCGAGGGGCGGCCTATTTGAGGCCCAGTTGCCCAAGAATCCTGGCCGCGGCCGCGGCCGGGGATGCAAAGTCGTCCTCGGTAAGGGCGATCGTCCTCAGGCCCACGTCCTCGTGGTAGAAGAAGAGCGTGTCGCGGGTCGCGTGGGCGCCGAGCGCCGTGTGGCACCCGCCCCCGAGCGCGGACTGGAGGGCTCGCTCGATGCCGAGGCCCCGGGCCGTGGGCGCGTCGAACACCCCCGCAAAGTGGGCCTCGTCGGCCGACCGGCATTGGATGGCGATCGCCCCCTGGCCGACCGCCGGCACCATGCTCTCAAAGCCGATGGCGTGGAACTCGACGCCGGGCCACGACCCGATTCCGAGCCGCTTCAGGCCCGCCGCGGCCAGGATGGTCCCGTCGGCCGCGTTCCGGTCGGCGATCTTCTTGAGCCGCGTGTCGACGTTGCCGCGGATCTCGACGAACTCGAGCGTGGGGAAGAGGAGCGCCGCCTGGCGCCGGCGGCGCGGGCTGCCCGTGGCGAGCGTCTTCGGCGCGCCGACGCCCGAGCGCAGGATGAGCGTGTCCCGCGCGTCCTCGCGGGGAAGGTAGCCCGCGGTGCCGAGTCCCGGGGCCATGTCACCCGGAAGGTCCTTTGCGCTGTGCACGGCCAGGTCCGCGTCCTTGCGCAGCAGCGCGGCCTCAAGCTCGCGGGTGAACAGGCCCTTGCCCCCCTGCTCCTGCAGCGACCATTCCGCCTGCTGGTCGCCCGTGGTGACCAGCTTCAGCAGCTCGCACTCGGCCCCGGTGCGCTCGCGAAGGAACGCCGCGGCGAGCTCCGCCTGGGCGAGCGCGAGCGGGCTCTTGCGGGTCGCGAGGACGAGTTTCTTTCCCATTCTCAGGCGTCCCGCGGGCAGCGGGAGGTTAGTAGGCGGCCTGAACGCCCTTCAGGTTCTTCTTCGTCATCCAGGGCATCATGCTGCGCAGCCGTTGGCCGGTCTTCTCAATCTTGTGGGCGGCGCCCTTCTTCAGGAGCCGGTTGTACTTCTTGAGGCCGCCCTTGTACTCCGCAACCCATTGCCGGGTGAACTTGCCCGTCTGGATCTCCGTGAGGATCTTCCTCATCTCGCGCTTTGTGGCCGCGTTGATGATGCGGGGCCCACGCGTGAGGTCGCCGTACTTTGCGGTCTCGGACACCGAGAAGCGCATCCCGGCGATACCGCTCTCGTACATCAGGTCGCAGATGAGCTTGAGCTCGTGGAGGCATTCAAAGTACGCCATCTCCGGCTGGTAGCCCGCCTCGACCAGGGTCTCGAAGCCGGCCTGCACGAGCGCGCTTGCGCCGCCGCAGAGGACCGCCTGCTCGCCGAACAGGTCGGTCTCCGTCTCCTCCT
>CAYQOH010000064.1:0-7381 GCA_964419075.1 uncultured Opitutaceae bacterium
CGCGCCGGAGATTGAAGCTGGCGTGTTCTCGGAGGTGATCACCGTCAGCGTGGCCTTGGCGCTGGTCGCCGAGCCATACGCATTCGTGACGACAACCCAGTACTGGCCGGCGTCGGAGGCCTGGGCGCTAGGTATGGCGAGCATGTCGATGTCGACGGCCGTGTCCGTCGCCAGAAGAACGCCGTCCTTGTACCATTGCCATGTCACGAGATCCGACTCGTCCACATCCGCATTGAAGAAAGAGGTGCCTCCCAGATACACGGTCTCCGAAATGGGCTGAGAACTGAAATGAGGCAGCCGGTTCACCGAAAGGAGCACGCTGGTAGACACCACCGATCCGTCGGCATTCGAAACGGTCACGTAGTAGTCCCCGGCCTGGGTCCACTGCACGTTCGTGAGCGTGAGCGTCGGCGAATTGCCTCCCAACGTCTGCCCCCCGTTTGACCATGTGTAGGTGAGGGGCGTGCCGCCCGTCGCCGTGACGGAGAGGACCGCGGTCTGCCCCTCCGTCACCGAGGTGGCCGCGGGTTGGACCGTGATCACCGGCGGATTGGTGACGACGAGGGTCATCGTCGCGCTCGTGGCCGTCTCGCCGAGCGCGTTCGTCGCCACCACGTAATAGCTGCCCGCATCGCTGAGTTGCACGCTTGAGATCGTGTAGGCGCCCGTGGCGGTCGTCGCAATCGGCGCGGCGTTGCCGGTCTCGTACCACGTCCAGGTAAAGGGCCCCTCCCCCGTGGTTGCGACGGAGAACGTGGCTGCGTGCCCGACGGGAGTCTTGGGCGGCCCATAGGTGCTCAGGCCGGGCGCCGTGGAAAACACCCACAGCTGGAAGTCGACCGTCCCAAAGCCGTAGGACGTCGCCGATGTGGACGTGATGCCGACGGAATAGCTTCCCGCGTCGCTCAGCTGTGCGGACGGGATGGTATAACTTGTGCCGGTGGCGCCTGAGATCACCGTTGTGCCGAGCATCCAGACGACCCCGGTGATGGTGAAGTCGCTGGGTCCGACAATCTGGAAAGTCACCGACTGCCCCTCGTAGACATAATTGCTCGGCGTCACCGAGATCGTGAACTGGGCCCTTGCCGGCGCGCAAAGAAGAGAGGCGAACATCGCCGCAGCGAGGACGATCGCGGACGGTGCCGACACGCGGGGGAAATCAGCCGGGGAACCATCCTTGCAGGGGCTCTTTAATGGAAGCATGTGCCGCGCACGTGCGCGCCTTTGGACCCTAGATATTCGTCAATCTGCAATGAAGTGACAAGGCGCAACCGGGCCACGGCTCCATGCATTAGGCGCCACATTCCCAGGGTTATCGGGCCTAATCCAGCCATGTGCCACCACGGTTTGACGGCGACCCTCCGCGAGTGTTTGCTCGCGCGACGTGAAGCCGCCCCCATCCCGTCCGGTGGCGACGGCAGCGCCCCAACCCCCCACCCTCGTGAACCCGCGCGCCTTCCTTGGCCTCCTCTCCGGAACGCTCGCCGCAAGCCTCCCGCTTTCGGCCGAAAACAGCCCAAGCCCGCCCCGGAGGTTCTTCTCCGATGACAGCTTCTGGAACCAGCTAATCGTGCCCAACGCCGAGACCGACCCGCGCACGGGGCGGTGGGTGAAGCTCCTCGAGACCGAGCCCAGCAAGGAGAACTGGCTCATCAACTGCGAGCAGTGGACGATCCCGGTCTACGAGGTCGACGCGGCCACGCCGCAGGTGAGGGTCGGGCTCCACACGCTTAACCCGGACGAGCACCGCATCTGGCATTCGCAGCATGCGACGTTCGGGCACGGGAAGGGATTCGACCTCGTGCCGATCCCGGTCGAGGCGAAGCCGGACCCGCGGGGCGACGCCCACCTGGCCGCCGTGGACTGGAGCCGCAGGCTCGTCTGGGACATGTGGTCCGTCACCAGGAATCCCGACGGGAGCTGGTCCTCCAACACGGGCATGGTTTACGCGGCCGACGGCCCGGGCGTCTTCAGGACCGAGGACCTCGGGGTGGTCGACGGCGAAAGCGTCCACTTCCACGGGCCGAGCCGCGCCGCGGGCGTCCCCGCCGTGGCGGGCCTCATCCTCTACGACGAGGTCATGGCGGGCGAGATCCGCCACAAGGTCGCCGCCGCCTCGAGATTCTGCGCGTACAAGGAGTTCGTGTTTCCCGCGGCGTGGACCGACGGGTTCGTCGAGGGCGGCATCCCCGAGGGCACCCTGATCCAGCTCGACCCCGCGCTCGACCTCTCGGCGTTCCCGCTGACGCGAGAGGAGCGGATCGTCTGCGTCGCGCTGCAGCGCTACGGGATGGTCCTGGTCGACATCGCGCAGGGCCAGCCCGTCTACGCCGAGGGGCTCTGGGGCCATCCCGGTAAGTCCTGGAAGGGAAAGCTCCGGCCGACCGGCGGGCTCTCGACCCTCCCCTATAGCCACTACCGGATGCTCAAGACGGGGCCCGCGACCTACAAGGGGGACGGGCGCTCCAAGTTCGCCTCCGTCTGGGACGACCCGCAGACGAACAAGTAAGGGAAGCGTCGATCGTGGACGGGGAGCCCGGCGATTCGTTCGCTCAAGATTGACGGCCCGTTTGGGGTAGTCCTCCGTTGCCAGGAATGCGGTTGAGGGCCATGTTGGGGACGCGGCCGATCCCCAGGGCCCGCCCCAGCCTTATTCCAACCCCCAGCCCCCCATGAGCGAACCCAACAGCCCCCAGAGATTCCCCTACGTTAAGGACATGGCGGCGGGCACCTACTTCTGGTGCGCCTGCGGCAACTCCAGGAACCAGCCGTTCTGCGACGGCTCCCACCAGGGCACGGAATTCTCCCCCGTGAAGGTCGAGCTCGCCGCCGCGAAGAAGGTCGCCTTCTGCGGCTGCAAGCACACGACGAACGGCGCATTCTGCGACGGATCGCACGCGAGGATCTAACCCGCGCACCTGCGATCCCCTCTACGGCGCACAGGGTGGCGCCGTGGGTCGGTTGTCCCTGCCCTGCGGGGAAGGCCTCGCAAACAACGGCCTAGGCTTAACCCCCGGGGCGCGGCGCGCTCAACCCGGCAACCGAAGGCGCCTCTCACCGCGGTAGGTTAAGGACCCATAGCCAGGGAACGGCCTGTCGCGTACTGTAGCCGAGAACGTGATGGCGAACACCTTGCCGTCACAAACAACGAAAACATTATGCATCTCCTATTCGCACCCCTTCTTGCCAGTGCCATTTACATCGGCAGCGGCGTGGGCCTCGTTCTCCTCATTGTCATCATTGTGTTGATCCTGCGTTGACCGGCTTCGGTTTTGCGCGGATTCCACGGGCAGGGAACCCGGCCTTGAGGCCGGTCACCTGAGTCGTCATCCCCAGTTATCATGGGGTCCTTGGCGACGCGCGAACTTGCGTAGATTACGCGGGTATCCGAGAGCCCTGTCCGCGCAACCCGGATCCTTGGCACCCCGCGTTCACTCCCCACGAACCCCGGACCTGCATCAGGTCTTCGCGCGAGACAGCGACGAATAGATGATGAGGCACGTCAGCAGGACGATGCCCATCCAGAAGCTGCCGAGGACGGGACCGCCAAAGTAATAGCCGGCCCCGGCGGCGAACGGAAACAGCACCATCGAGAGAACGGCAAGGTTCATGGGCCAACGATAGCACCCGGGTGCCCCCGCTCCTATGGGGTCTTATCCTCCGCCCCCATTCCCTTCCGCGGCGCCGGCCCCCGCGGACTCGGCCTATATCCCGCCCTCGGGCGGCCCGGCCTTCTTCCCGGCCTTCACGCGCTCGGCCTCGATCCGGTCCAGCTCGAGCGGATGATCCTCCATCATCTCCTTCTCCGAGAGCCACCCCGTGAGCCATGAGAGGTTCATCGGGTAGACGTCCGGGTTGAAGATGACGAAGTAGAAGTGCCAGATGAGGATGGCGAGCGTCGCCAGCACGGCCTCGTACAGGTGGACGGTCCGGGAGACGTCGTAGCCGAGCTTCGTGAAGAGCCGGATCGACGTGTTCTCGAACCAGAGGAGGGCCCCGGTGATCCCCATGACCGCCGAGCCCCACATCATCGCCCAGTACTCGGTCTTCTCGATGTAGCTGAACCGCCCGAACTGCGGCTTGGTCGGCGAGAGGCCGAGGTTGTAGCGCAGGACGCCCAGGGCGTCGCCCAGGTCCTTCACCGCGGGCAGCAGGTCGCGAAACAGCCGGCGCCCGCGCCGGGTCAGCCCCAGGTACGCGAAGTGCCACAGCCCGGCGGCCACGAGGACGACGCCCGCGACCCGGTGGAGGTTGCTTCGCCATTCAAACACGTGGCCGAAGCGGTGGCGGATCGCCATGACCCACCAGGCCTCCGGGAACTGGAGCATGAAGCCCGTGATGACGAGGACGACGAAGCTCAGGACCAGGGTCCCGTGCTGCAGGCGCTCGTTGACCGTCATCCTCAGGTACAGCCGGTGGGGCACGGCCTCCTCGACGATGAGGCCCTTCTGGATCCCGATCTTGCGCCGCACCTTCTTCAGGAAGTCGAGGCCGTTGTGCACGACCATGCCGCCCACGACGCCGATGATGAGGAGGACGTAGAGGGTCGCGATCCAGTAGACCGCGGGCTCCTGGCCCTTCGCGCTCGCCGTCACGTGCACCGGGGCGGACGTGAAGCGCACGTCCGCGCCCTGGTGGCACTGGCCGCAGGTCTTCGCGAGGTTCGCCCGGTTGACCGGCGAGAGCGGATCCGAGGACGGCCGCACCGCGTGCGCCCCGTGGCAGCTCGAGCAGTTGACCGCGACCACGGCGCCGCCGCGGGTCGCAAGGCCGTGGAAGCTGTCGGCGAAGGTCTGGAAGCGGTCGGGGGCGAGGCCGTAGCGCTCGTTCATCTTCACCGAGCCGTGGCAGGTGCCGCACACCATCTGCGAGACGTTGCGCGCCGACACCGCGGCGGTCGGGTTCTTGGGATCGAGGATCTGGTGCTCCCCGTGGCAGGTGGTGCAGACCGGCGTGTCGGGGAAGCCCTTCCGCAGGGCGGACGCGTGCGCGCTCAGCGCGTACTCCTTGGCCTCCGCCGCGTGGCACTTGGCGCACGTCCCGGGGATGTTCTGGGGATTGAACCGGGAGCCGGCGTTGAGCGGCCCCGCCGTCTCGTGGCTTCCGTGGCAGTCGACGCAGTTGGCGGCGGCCGCGTTGCCGTGGGCGAGGCTCTTGCCGTGCACGCTCTCCCCGTAGGAGACGATGAAGCCCCGGCTCACCTTTGAGGCCGCCAGCACGCGGCTCTCGTCCCTGTGGCAGCCGAGGCAGAGGTCCGTCTGCTCGCGCTTGAGCTTCAGCTTGTCGCTGCCGACCGCGACCGGCTTCAGGTGGCAGGTGAGGCAGGTCGGCGCCTCGGCCCGGCCCGCGGCGAAGGCCGCGCCGTGCGCGGAATTCATGAAGTGCTCGGCCACGTCGGTGTGGCACTCGCCGCAGGCGGCCACGAGCTTCGCCCCCGCGAGCGACGACTTGGGGCCCGAGGCCTCCGGGATCCCGTGGGTCCCGTGGCAGTCCGTGCAGCCGGTCTCCGCCGTGACCGCGAAGGGCACCGCGGCAAAGTCCGCATGGAAGGCGTGGGTCTTCGCGGTGGAGTCATGGCACCCCCTGCAGTCGACCGCGGCCGCGGGCTTGTGGTGCGGCCGCAGATTCAGGTCGACGCCGTCGTGGCAGTCCGTGCAGCCGAGGGACGCGTGCGCCGACCGGCCGAACCCGCTCGTGTCGACGTGGAGCGACACGGTCTTCCCGTCCCTCCAGATGCTGAGCTTCGCGTTGCCGTGGCATTCCAGGCAGGCCTTGTCCGAGGCGCCGTCGGCGGCCAGGAGGCCCCCCGCGAGCATGACCGCGGCCAGGCCGGCTCCCGCGAGCCGGAGGAGATGGGGGGAGACGGGGGGTTGACGCATGGCGGCCTGGCGGAGCGCCGTCAGGCGCCGTCCATGCTGCCCGAAGCGCCGGGTTTCGGCTGCGCGGATTTTGGCATAGTTGCCGCGCTTTTATCCCGGGCTAATACCGACCGGCGGCCAAAGATCGGCCTTGCCTCGGCCCAAGGCGTCAGCCGAGGCTTTGCCCAGGAGACCTTATCATGAAATCACTCTCGATCATCGGGATAGGGGCCGCCGCCCTTCTCCTATCATCCCCAACAGCCCGCGCCGCGGCCCCGGACACCTGGAAGGCGCACTGCGCATCCTGCCACGGCGAGGACGGCGCCGGCCAGACCAAGATCGGCCGCAAGCTCGGCGTCAAGGACCTAAGCGACGCCGCCTACCAGAAGAGCTTCACGGACGACCAGCTCTTCAAGAACCTGAAGTCCGGCGAGACCGATGCCGACGGCAAGGTGAAGATGAAGCCCTTCGGCGAGAAGCTCTCGGACGACGACATCAAGGCCCTCGTGGCCTACGTCCGGACGCTGTCCAAGTAGGGACCGGCCCGGCGCCGGAGCCTCCCGGCGGGCGGGCTCCGGATCCGGGACGCGGCGGGCGCCCTATCGATTGACTGTGGGCGTCCACGGGGCCGTCTTCCGGGCCCGAAGGCGCCCGGTGTGGACAGCCCACGCAAACCCCCTTTTGTTGGCCCCGTCGAACCATGCATGACGTGAAGCCCACCGCCGGCCTCCCGAAGGCCGCCGCCTACCGCGAGATCCTGGGGCAACTCGCGGCGCTGTTTGCCGGGGAGCGCAGCGGGCTCGCCAACGCGGCCAACATGGCGGCGGCCCTGTATCAGGCCCTGCCGGGCGTGAACTGGGCCGGATTCTATTTCCTCCAGGACGGCGCCCTGGTGCTCGGGCCCTTCCAGGGCAAGGTCGCCTGCGTGCGGATCGCCGTCGGCAAGGGCGTCTGCGGGACGGCCGCCAGGCGCCTCGAGACGATCGTCGTCCCGGACGTAAGCGCCTTCCCCGGGCACATCGCCTGCGACGCCGCCTCGCGCTCGGAGATCGTCGTCCCGCTCGTCGGGAACGGGAGCCTCCTCGGGGTCCTCGACCTCGACAGCCCGGAGCCGGCCCGGTTCGACGGGGAGGACAGCGCGGGGCTCAACGCCGCGGTGGAGCTCCTGCTTCGGGCCTCCGACTTCGGACGCGTCGCCGGCTGACCCCGCGCCCGGCGGCCGCCCCCGCTTCCAACGGAGCGGCGCCCTACGCGGGCTTCAACGGGTCGAGGATCCGGGCCTTTCGCCCGGAACCCTTCGACTCGACCTCCTCAATGTAGCGGCGGGTCGCCGGCGGCAGCTCGAGCCAGATCCGGATCGAGATCACCAGGCCCAGGAGCGCGAAGGGGACCAGGAACAGGGGCCACCAGACCCAGTTGATCGAGGCCAGGTAGCCGATGCTCACGGACTGGATCGTGCTGCCGGCGTAGGCAAAGCCGTCGACGATGCCGGCACAGGTGGCGGTCGCCTTGCGGCCGCCGAA
>CAYQOH010000064.1:7481-12935 GCA_964419075.1 uncultured Opitutaceae bacterium
AGGCAAAGCCGTCGACGATGCCGGCACAGGTGGCGGTCGCCTTGCGGCCGCCGAAATCCGTCGCCGCCGTGCCCGACATGAGGGACGTGATGCCGACGGCACACATGGTGATCGCGACACCCGTGATCCCCACGGTGAGGGGCGAGGTCCGCAGGGCAGCGGCCATCACGAGCGCCAGGACGAGGACCAAGGCGCTCAGGATCGCCGCCACCGGGCCGCGCCTCGACTGGAAGAACTTGTCCGAGATGAAGCCGGCCGCGAATCCCCCCACGATGCCAAAGATGCACAGGAGCCATCCCCAATGCTGCACGAAGAATGGGCTTCCTCCGGCCGGCACCTCCGCGGCGAAGTACGCATACCAGTACTGGATCCCGTTTCGGAACACGCCCGAGGTGAGCTCCACGGCCGCGATCATGAGCATGAGCGGGCTGAAAAAAACCTTCCTGAGGAGCTCGAGGAACGTGAAGTCGATATGCATGAACCCCGACGAGGCGTCGTGCGTGTCGAAGGACGGGAAACCGGCATCCTCCGGGGTGTCGGCCACGGCCCAGATGTCGATGATGGTCCAGCCCGCGATGATCGCCGCCGGGACGAGGAACACGGCGGGGATGCTGCCGGTGAATTCGACGATCGCCCGGCTCCAGTCGATCGCGAAGTACACGCCGATCGAGATCAGCGAGCCAAAGATCGCCCCGAACACCCCGCGCTCCCGCACGTGGAACCAGTAGGCCTTCACCTTGATGATCGAGACCGCGCCGTAGCTCTGGAAGTACATGTTCAGCGCGTAGACCGCGCTGTAGGCGGCGGTCAGGTGCCCCGGCATCCGCCCCGCGAGCACGAGAACCGTGAGCAGGCCGAGCAACGCATTCGCCGCCGCCGATCCGAACCCCGCGATCAGCATCCCGCGCTTGCCCCCGATCCGGTCCACAAGCGGCCCGTTGACGATGAAGGAGACCGCGTAGACGAGCGTGCCGACGCCGGTGATGATGCCGAACGTCTCCTTGGGCATCAGCGCCCCCATCGCCTTCGAGGAGACGATGATGTTGAGGCGCCCCATGTAGAGGAACGAGTACGTCATCCCCAGCGGGAACCAGTTCAGGAACCGCCGCATGACGTACTGCCGGCTGTGCCCCAGCGGGTTGTTCGCGAAATACGCCGCGATGACCGCGACCAGGCACGCACCGATGACGGCGAGGTACATAAAACGGGTCGACGATGCCCGCGATTCCAGCCGGCTCAACCCCTATCCAGCCCGAAACCCGCCATTACGGAGGTTTTTGCACGTCCGTCACCCGGCCCCGGGCGGGGACCGGCCAGACCCCCGCCCGATCTGCCGCCCCGTCGCCAGCGGCCCCCCGCCAGGACAATCCCTGCAGTCCAAGAAATGCGCAGCTTTTGCCAAGGACCGCCCTGCGGCCCCACCCCGGGCTTGGTAAGCTTGCCTCCGTAGAGAATGCGCGCAGGCCGAGACACCCCCTCGTTCCCGGCGGCTCCCGGCTTGGGGAGCCCGGGCGGGGCCATTCCGGCCTAGGGCGTCCCCCATATTACCCCCATGGCCCCCCAGCCGAGCGACCCGTCTGCCGATCCCGCGGCCCCGGCTGAGACCCTGCGGCGCCTGGAGGCGCGCATCGCCCGGATCGAGGCCTACCTGCAGCTGACTGAGCCGGCCAAGGCGGCCGCAGCCCCGCAGCCCGCGCCCGCGAAACCCGACGAGGACCTGGAGCTGCGGATCGGCCAGGAATGGTTCGCGAAGGTGGGCATTGCCGCACTCGGGGTCGGCGTCGCCTTCACGCTCTGCCTTCCGTACGCCACGCTGCCGCCCGCCGTGCCCTCGGTCGCGGGCTACGCGCTCTCCGCCGGTCTCCTCGTGCTGGCGCGCTTCTGCCCCCGCGGCCTTGAGCCCGTGACGGCCCCCCTGCGCGCCACCGCGATGGCCCTCCTCTACCTCGCGAGCCTGCGGCTCTGCTACTTCGGGGACCGGCACGCCCTGAGCGCGGACTCCCTCGCCGGAGGCCTCCTGCTCACGCTGACGGCGGCGGCAATCTTTGCGATCGCGCTTCGAAGAAGATCCTCGTGGCTGACCGGACTCGCGCTCGTGACCGGCTTCGCCACGACGGTCGCCGTCGGCTCCCCGGCCCTGGGCCTCTGCCTCATCGTCGTCTTTTCCCTCGCGGCCGTGGGCGCCGGCCTCTCGCTCGGCCGGCCGGCCCCGATCATGGTCGCGATGCCGCTCGCGTACCTTGCGTACGCGGCTTGGGCCTTCGGCAACCCGTTCCTCGGCCATCCGATCCAGGCGGTCGCGGGCACCCCGTGGGCCCCCGCGGTGCTCCTCCTCTGCCTCGTCGCGTTCTCAGCCGGGCTCCGCCGCGCCGCGCGCGGCGACAGGGAGAACGTCACGGCCAACGCCGGCGTCTTCCTGAACGCGCTCACCGGCTATGCGGTCTACCTGCTCCACACGCTTGTCTGCTACGACTCCCGGCTCGTCCCCTTCCAGGTGGCCGCCTCGGTCGCGCTCCTCGGGCTCGCCCTCCTGCACTCCGACGAGAAGGACGGCATCGGACCCTTCATCTGCGCGATGACCGGCTTCGCCGCCTTGAGCTTCGCGATCATCAAGGCCACGCATCCCCCCGACGTCTTCGTCTGGCTGTCCGTGCAGAGCGTCGTCGTGGTCGCGACCGCGATCTGGCTCCGCTCCCGCTTCATCGTCGTCGCGAACTTCGTGATCTTCCTGGCGATCCTCGCCTGCTATGTGGCGGTCGCCGGGCGGGAGCGGGGGATAAGCCTCGGCTTCGGCCTGGTCGCCCTCACGACGGCACGGCTCCTCGGCTGGAAGCAGAAGCGCCTCGAGCTCAAGACCGAGTTCATGCGCAACGCCTACCTGGTCGTCGCGTTCCTCGTCTTCCCCTACGCCCTCTACCATCTCGTGCCCGGGGCCTGGGTCGGCCTGGCGTGGGTCGGCGCCGCGATGCTCTACTACCTCCTCGCGGCGATCCTGCACAACCCCAAGTACCGCTGGATGGCGCACGCCACCCTCGTCCTCACGGCGCTCTACATGGTCATCGTGGGCATCAGCAGGCTGGAGCCGCTGTTCCGCAACCTGTCCTTCCTGGTCCTCGGCGCCGCGTTCCTCATCGTGTCCCTTGTCTTCACCAGGCTTCGCGCGCGGCGCTGAGCCCCGCGCGAAGGCGGCACGCGGCAACCGGCGAAATCACCGCCCGTCGCACACGAGGCTCAGCCCCCAGTCCTGGTCGCCCGGGAAATCGGGCAGCAGGATGACCCCGATCTTGCTCGCGCGCAGCCGGCCCCCGCCCGCGTCAAGCCAGGTGCCGTCCCGCGGGTTGAACCACTGCGCGCGGTAGTCCGTGTTGAGTCGGGCGCCCCGCACCTGCGCCTTCGGGCAGCCCTTCTCAAAGTACGCGAGATAGACGGCCTTGTCCGGAGTCCGGGCGCAATAGGCCCAGCCCTCGTAGCCCAGGATGTCCCGGGACTTGTTGGGCGAGACCAGGTCCGCCAGGGGAACAAGCTCCTGATAGCGTTTCCCAACCGAGAACGCGAAGGTGCGCAGGAATTGCATCTGGGCGCCCGAGCCCCACGTGAACGCGTCCCACATCTTGGTCGGCGCCGTCGGCTCGATGTCGGCGCCCCAGATCCCCTCGGCGCCGTAGACGTGGCCTGCAAATCCTCCGGACAGGAAGCTGCCGTAGAGCCCCGACCTGCAGAACGCGTTGTCGCGCTCGGTCCCGCCCATGGCTCCCCGGGTGTAATTGGCGGAGCCGGGCCCCCGCGCATCCCTGTAGCCGGCGTAGTAGGGCTCGCCGTTCAGCGCGGGGCGCGGGGGACTCTGCGCGTAGATCTCCGTCAGATACCAGTAGTTGTCGTGCTCCCGCATGTTGCCGATCTGGTGCAGGGTCACCCAGGACGCCTCGCCCCAGTTCTCAAGCGTGGAGGGGTTCGCATTGGCGGAGAGGAGTGTCCCGAAGGGAGGGGGTCCGTACCGGTCCTCCACGACCCTGATCGCGTTCGAATAGTCGGCCGGGCTCACGGTCTCGTCGATGATGTCCAGGTGGACCGGGCTCAGCACCGTGAGGTTCGCCTGGTAGCGCGACCAGATGTACTGGATGAAGCGCGCGTAGGAGTCGGGCCACGCGTAGTACCTGTGCCAGCAGAGCCCCGAGTCGCGCCGCGACGCCTCGATGAACGGCACGAAGCCGTTGGCGTTCAGGTAGTCGATCTTCCGGTCGAGATACCTGAAGTACCCGGGGTTGATCCGGTCCATGTCCGGGAAGTCGCCCTCGAACCCGGGCACCTTGCCCGGGAAGAGGAAGGGCCGCCCTCCCTCGTTGTCCATGTTCTTGGCGCTGCCCGTGCCGAACTCGAGCCAGGCCGAGCGGATCGTGGTCTTCGCCGCGTCATTCATCACGAGGTGCCAGGGCTTGCCGTCCGTCTTCCAGTTGGGAAAGGCCGCGATGACGTTCACCCAGTTGTACCCCTGCGCCTTGCGCAGGCGCACATAGTCCTTGAAGCCCGCGCCCGGCCCGATGGGCCGCTCCGTGTCGTCGTCGTACCATTTGAACCGGTTCGTCCCCACGGCATACCACGTGTCGCCGATCGCGAGGTAGGGCGTGCCATCCGCGTACTGGAGCGCGTGGCCGTTGGCCGCCGGCCGGATCATCCCGTGCCGGAGCGGGTTCTCGTCCAATTCGGCAGGCGTCCAGGCGGCCGCCGTAAACCCTCCGGACTTGCCGGCAATCCCGGGATCTCCGGGAGCCGACCCGCTCTCCCAGGCCCAGGCTCCCGGCGCCGTGGCCAAGAGGCGCACCCGGAACTCCTGGCCGCCGTCCCAGAACCCGTAGACGCGCTTCCTGAACCCGGGACCCGTCAGGTCGACCCAGACGGTCGCCTCGGTGTAGGGATTCGCGTAGGCGCGCTGGGCCGTGAAGGTGAGTTCCTGCTTCTCCCAGACATGCACGGGCCGGGCCTCGGCCGCCCGAAGGAGCGGGCAGATCCAGAGGCACAGGACCGGGGTGAGGCGGAACCGTTTCGTGGGAAGAGCCGATAGGAAGATTCCCGAAGTCTCAACACAATCGCATGGCCCCCGCCGCCTCGCGGGGCGCCGCCTCGGGGACGATGTCGCAGCTGCGGCCCGGGCGGGCACCGGACCAGGCCCCCCCAGCTCGCGCGGATTCTCCCGTCACTTCACCGTCAGATTCACCGGGTCGAAGCCCTCGCTGGCGATGACGACGTTGTCCCCGGCCGCCAGCTTCTCGACCTTCAGCGTTGCGCCCACGTCTATGACATTGGCCTGCGAGCGGGGGGTACCCGCGCCGGTGACGGTCGTATCGACCGTGAGCGGATGCGCGCCCAGGTTGGCGATCCGAAGCGTGAAGCCGCTGTGGCTGCCGAAGCTGCTTCCCCAGGTGTTGGCATCGAACGAGGTCGTCACCGGCATGTGGC
>CAYQOH010000065.1:0-12758 GCA_964419075.1 uncultured Opitutaceae bacterium
GCCGACGAGCTCAAGTTCGTCGTCGACATGGCGGCGCCGCTCCCCGAGCTCGAGTGGGTCCTGCGCAACGTGCGCTACCCCCTGGACTCGTTTGACAGGGTCTACGACATGGTCGCGTACCGCCAGGACCGCTCCCTGAACGAGTCCCAGATGACCTGGCCGGGCGGCCCGTACACGCTCCCCGCCATACTGAAGCAGGGAGGGATCTGCGTCGACCAGGCTTACTTCGCCACGCAGGCCGGGAAGGCCCGCGGCGTCCCGACGCTCTTCTTCGGGGGGGAGGGGCGCGACGGCCGGCACGCCTGGTTCGGCTTCCTGGACGGCGAGAACCACTGGCGCCTGGACGCCGGGCGCTACGCCGAGCAGCGCTTCGTCACCGGGACCGCCTTCGACCCGCAGACCTGGACGCCGATCTCGGACCACGAGCTGCAGTTCCTCTCCGAGCGCTTCCGGGCCCTGCCGTCGTACGCCCAGTCGATGGCGCACCTCGACTTCGCCCGCGAGTTCCTCGCCGAGAACGAGCCCCGCGCGGCGGAGCGCGCGGCGCGCAAGGCGGTCAACTACGAGCGGCGCAACGTGGAGGCCTGGGAGGCCCTGATCGCGGCGGGCGCGAAGCTCGGGGCGAGCGCCTCCCATCAGGAGACGGTCATGAGGGAGGCGGCGCTTGCGTTCTCGCCGAGGTACCCGGACCTCATGGCTCTCTACGAGAACCGCGTCTGCGAGAGCCTGCGGGCGCGCGGCGAGCGCAGCCTTGCCGACTACGAGGAGCGCGGGCTGGCGCAGCGCCTGCAGGGGGGGGACCGCTCGGACCTCGCGATCCGCCAGGCCTCCACGATGCTCTCGCGCAGCATCGCGGGCGAGCCCGTCTCCAGGCAGATCGCCGTGTACAACTCCATCCTGGCCCAGTTCGGCCGCGGCGCCGGCACGGCGTTCTTCGACCAGATCGTCGTCGGGTTCGCCGAGCACCTGGCCCAGCTGCACCTGAAGGCGCAGGCGCGCGAGGCCGTGCAGCGGGCGGCCGAGGCCCTCGAGGTGCCTCCGGGTTCGCAGCTGGCGGTGGAGGTGGACGCCCTCCTCAGGAAACTTCAGGACTAGGCGCCTGTTGAGCTTTCCAAAAGGACCGGGCGCTGAAATATGGGAGGCCGATGAACGCACCCCCCGAACGCAAGCCCGCCCTGGGCTTCATCTTCGTCACGCTGGTGCTCCTCATGCTCGGGGTCGGGATCATCATCCCGGTGCTCCCCGGCCTGATCACCCAGTTCGAGGGGGGAAGCGTGGCGGAGGGCTCGAGCTCCTACGGCTGGCTGGTCGGCGCCTTCGCGACGATGCAGTTCATCGCGTCGCCGATCCTCGGCTCGCTTTCCGACCGCTACGGGCGGCGCAAGGTGATCCTCCTGGCGCTTACGGGCTCGGCGATCGACTACGTGGTCATGGGCCTTGCGCCGAACATGGTGTGGCTCTTCGTGGCCCGGATGATCTCGGGCATGACGGCCGGCTCGCTCGCCGCGTGCAACGCCTACATTGCGGACGTCACCCCGCCCGGAAAGCGGGCGCAGGCCTACGGCCTCGTCGGGGTGGCCTTCGGCCTTGGGTTCGTTATCGGGCCGGCCGTCGGGGGGCTGCTCGGGCAGATCAGCCTCAGGCTGCCGTTCTTCGCCGCGGCGGGCTGCGTCGCCGTGAACGCGCTCTACGGGGCCCTCGTGCTCCCCGAGTCGCTGTCGGTCGAGAACCGGAGGCCGTTCTCGTGGGCCCGCGCGAACCCGATCGGCTCGCTGCTGGCGCTGCGGCGGTTCCGGGGCGTCGTCGACCTGGCCTGGATGTACTTCATCTTCAATTTCGCGAACACGATGCTCCAGAGCGTCTGGGTGCTCTACACGAAGGAGATCTTCAAGTGGACGACGCTCCAGGTCGGCCTCTCGCTCACCTATGTCGGCGCGGTGGCCATCGTGGTACAGGGCGGGCTCGTCAGGCGCATCATCGCCTGGACGGGTGAGCGGCGCGGGCTCGTCCTCGGGCTCGTCATCTCCGCGGTCGCGATGGCGGGATACGGAACCGTGACCTTGGGATGGATGTTCCTTGTCCTCGGCACGGTCGGCGGGCTGGGAGGGATAACCGGGCCCGCCGCTCAGGCGCTCCTGACCAAGCACGTGCCGCCCAACGAGCAGGGGGCCCTCCAGGGCTCGCTCTCCGGGCTCACGAGCCTGGCCTATATCTTCGGGCCCATGATCTCGGCGTGGAGCTTCGGCAAGTGCATCGCCAAGGACGCCACCTGGCACATCCCGGGCATCGCCTTCTACGAGGCCTCGGTTTGCATCCTGATCGCCCTGGCGCTCGCGCTCCGCTCGTTCCAGCTGGACGACCGGCTGGCGGCGAAGGCTTAGGCCTGGGCGTGCCGGGCCGACGCCTCAAGGAGCGCCGCCAGGGCGGGCTGCGGCTGGGCCCCGCTGCGCCAGCCGACCACGAGGCGGCTCTCGGGGGACGGCCCGGTGAGCCGGCGGAAGGCAACCCCTGCCGGCAGGTGCCTCGCCTCGGAGGGCGAGGCGAACGTGGCGCCGACGCCGGCGCGCACAAGCCCGATGCCGTTCGAGCGCGGCCACACCTCCTCGGCGATCCGCGGGGCGACGCCGCTCGAGGCGAACGCGGCCAGGACCCGGTCGTAGAACCCGGGATTGTTGGCCCGCGGGAAGAGGACGAAGGGCGTGGCGCCCAGATCCCTGAGCCGGAGGGACTTCCTCGAGCGCAGCGGGTGGTCGGCCGGCAGGAGCACGCCGTTGCGCTCGCGCAGCAGGAGGGTGGTGTCGATCCCGGGGGTCGGGCCGTCGGGGTGGAAGAACCCGCAGTCGATCTCGCCCGCCTTCAGCGCCGCGACCTGCTGGACCGTCGGGGACTCGTTCAGCTCAAGGCGGATCTCCGGGAAGCTGCGGTGGAACCCGCGCAGGATGTCGGGCAGGACGGTCGCCATGGCGAGCCCCGTGAAGGCGACCCGCAGGCGCCCGACACGGCCCTCCGCGACCGCCCTCATGTCGGCCGGCACCCGCGCGAGCGCCGCGAGGACGGGCTCGACGCGCTCGACCAGGGCCGCGCCGGCGGGCGTCAGCTCGACGCGGCGGCTCGAGCGGTTGAGCAGGCGCACGCCGAGCGCGGCCTCCAGCTGCGCGACCTGCCTGCTGAGCGCGGGCTGGGCGATGGCGAGGGCCTCGGCGGCCTTCCTGAAGTGCAGCCGGCGCGCGACCTCGCGGAAGTACACCAGGTGGCGCAGCTCGAACGGGAATTGATACTCTCTGGGCATCACCGCTAGCCAAACAAGTATTTCCCGTACAATGCAACTCTGTGTTATAGGTGGGGCCATGCCCAAAACGCTCTTCGAGAAGGTCTGGGAGGCCCACGCCGTGCGCACGCTGGCCAACGGCCAGACGCAGCTCCTGGTCGGGACGCACCTCATCCACGAGGTGACGAGCCCGCAGGCCTTCGGCATGATGCGCGACCTGGGGCTCAAGGTCGCCATGCCGCACCGCACCTTCGCGACGGTCGACCACATCGTCCCCACGGACCAGGTGAGCGAGCCCTACGCCGACCCGCTGGCCGACGCCATGATCAAGGAGCTGCGCCGCAGCTGCCGCGAGTTCGGGATCACGTTCTTCGACCGATCGACGGGCAAGCAGGGGATCGTGCACATCGTGGGCCCCGAGCAGGGGATCACCCAGCCCGGCACGACGATCGCCTGCGGCGACTCCCACACGAGCACCCACGGGGCCTTCGGCGCCATCGCCTTCGGGATCGGCACCACCCAGATCCGGGACGTCCTCGCGACCCAGACCATGGCGCTCGGCAAGCTCAAGGTGCGCCGGATCGAGGTGAACGGAAGGCTGCGCCCGGGCGTGTACGCCAAGGACGTCGTCCTCCACATCATCTGCACCCTCGGGGTGAACGGGGGCACCGGCTACGCCTACGAGTACGCGGGCGACGTCTTCGACCGGTTCTCGATGGAGGAGCGGATGACCGTCTGCAACATGTCGATCGAGGGCGGGGCCCGGGCCGGCTACGTGAACCCGGACGAGACGACCTTCGCCTACCTTAAGGGCAGGCCCTATGCGCCGAGGGGCCCCGAGTGGGACGCCGCGGTGGCGCGCTGGCGGGCCGTGGCGAGCGACCCCGGCTGCGCCTACGACGACGTGGTGAGGATCGACGCGGCCGACATCGCACCCACGGTCACCTGGGGGATCAACCCGGGCCAGGGCCTTCCCATCACGGGGAACGTCCCGGACCCGGCCCGGGCGAGGACGGCCGACGAGCGGGCCTCGATCGAGGAGGCCCTGGCCTACATGAAGCTCAAGCCCGGCGCCCCCATCAAGGGGACCCGGATCGATGTGGCGTTCCTCGGCTCGTGCACCAACGGGCGCCTGAGCGACTTCAAGGAGGTGGCCCGCTTCCTGAAGGGCCGCCACGTGGCGCCCGGCGTCAAGGCGATCGCCGTCCCCGGATCCCAGGCGGTGGGGCTCCTGTGCGCGGAGCTTGGCATTGACAAGGTGTTCCGGGACGCGGGCTTCGAGTGGCGCAACGCCGGCTGCTCCATGTGCCTGGCCATGAACCCCGACAAGCTGGTGGGCGACCAGCTCTGCGCCAGCTCGTCCAACCGGAACTTCAAGGGCCGGCAGGGAAGCCCGACCGGGCGCACGATCCTGATGAGCCCGATCATGGTCGCCGCCGCCGCCGTCACGGGGTCCGTCGCCGACGCGCGCGAGGTGTTCGCCGTGGGCGCCAACTGAACACCCACCCTTCCCATGGCACTCGAAAAGATCACCCGCATCGCAGGCCGCGCCGTCCACGTCCCCGGAAACGACATCGACACGGACCGCATCATCCCGGCCCGCTTCATGAAGTGCGTCACCTTTGACGGGCTCGGCGAATACCTCTTCTACGACATGCGCAGGAATGCGGATGGCTCCGAGAAGCCGCACCCCCTCAACGATCCCCGCCACAAGGGGGCCGCGATCCTCCTGTCCGGCATGAACTTCGGCTGCGGGTCGTCGCGCGAGCACGCCCCGCAGGCCCTCCAGAAGCACGGCATCCGCGCCGTGATCGCCGAGGGCTTCGCCGAGATCTTCCTCGGGAACTCGACGACCCTCGGGATGCCGTGCGTGACCGCAAGCCGCGCCGACATCGAGAGGATCGCGGCGGCGGTGAGGGCCGATCCCGCCGCCGAGGTGGTGATCGACCTCGCGAGCCAGACGGCGTCCTTTGCGGGTCAGACGGTCGCGGTGTCGGTGCGCGAGAGCGCCCGCGACGCCCTCGTCAACGGGCGCTGGGACCCCATCGGCGAGCTGATCGAGGGGGCTGGCGACGCCGCGAAGGTGGCAAGTCAGTTGCGCTACATGTCCGCCTAAGGGAGTCCGGCTGAACGGCTTGATCCGCGCGGCGCCCCGGTGGGGTGCGCGTCCGGCCCGGCGCCATGTTATCAGCTTGGCGGACCGCGCGGTTGTCCATAGATTTCAGGACCTTTTTCTGAACGAAAGCGTCTTACAGGCACACTATCCACCTATGACACTTGGAATGATCGAAGTCTTCAAGGGGGCCGGCCTCCTTATCTACCCCCTCGGGGCGTGCTCCGCCATTGCCGTCTTCATCATCTTTGAGCGGATTTACGCCCTGCGCAGCGCCGCGGTCCTTCCCCCCGACCTGGTGGACGCGGTGATGCACGGCAGGCCGCTCGTCGGGGGCCGCCACACGGTGCTCTCGCGCATCGTCGAATTCGCCGAGCAGCACGAGAACGATGCGGACTCGCTCAAGGCCTTCGCTCGCCTCGAGGTGAACCGGATGGAGCGGGGGGTGCCGTACCTCGACGTCATCTACGCCGCCGCACCCCTCCTCGGCCTCTCGGGCACGGTCACCGGCCTGCTCCAGGTGTTCTCGGGGATATCCCCCGACAGCAACGGCCTGCCCGACCCCGTGGCCTTCACCAAGGGCGTGGCCCTCGCCCTCTCGGCGACCGTGATCGGGCTATCGATCGCGATCCCGTCGCTGATCGGCAGCGGCTACCTGCAGCGGCGCATCGACAACTACGCGGCACAGCTCGACGTGCTGCTTGAGCGGATCATCAATCGCACCCGCAAATGAGCGGGTTCCGCCAGAAGCGCCGCAAGCGGCCCGAGCTGAACCTCGTGCCCCTGATCGACGTGCTCGTCATGCTGATCTTCTTCGCCTTCGTGACGATGCAGTTCCGCTCCGCCACCGTGCTCAAGATCACCCTGCCGAAGATCACCACCGCCGGCAAGGAGCAGCAGAAGAACTCGGTGGAGATCGGGATCGACGAGTCCGGCGTGCTCACGGTCAACGGCAACGTGGTGACGGAGGATGAGCTGACCCGGCTCCTGAGGCAGCTGAGCGACGCCAACAAGAACATCCCGGTCGTCATCCGGGCCGACGAGAAGACGCAGCTCAAGAAGCTGGCGTTCGTCATGGACGCCTGCCGCACCGCCGGCCTCGAGAAATTCAGCCTCCAGGCGCGCTAGGCCCCATGAACATCGTCATCACGGGCGTCACGCGGGGGCTTGGACGGGCGCTGGCCGAATGGTTCATCGCCAACGGGCACACGGTCGCAGGCTGCGGCCGAAGCGGTCCCGCCATCTTTGACTTCAGGTTCACCCATTCCGAGCCGCACAGCTTCGACGCGGTCGACGTGACCCTGCCGGTCAAGGTCGCGCTCTGGTCCGAGCGCGTCTTAGGCTCGATGGGCCCGCCGGATTTCCTGATCAACAACGCCGGCCTGATCAACAAGCCGGCGCCGCTGTGGAAGGTGTCGGCCGACGAGATGGGCAAGGTCGTGTCGGTCAACATCATCGGTGTAGCCAACGTCATTCGCGCGTTCGTGCCGGCGATGGTCGAGCGCGGGAGCGGCGTGATTGTGAACCTGAGCTCGGGCTGGGGCCGGAGCGCCTCGGCGGAGGTCGCCCCCTACTGCGCGACGAAGTGGGCGATCGAGGGCCTCACGAAGGCCCTGGCCGCGGAGCTTCCGAGCGGCATGGCCGCCGTCCCGCTGAGCCCCGGGGTCATCGACACCGACATGCTGCGCACCTGCTTTCCCGACACCGCCTCGTCCTATGCAAAGCCGGACGAATGGGCGAAGCAGGCGGGGCCGTTCATCCTCGGCCTGGGGCCCGGGGACAACGGCAGGTCGGCGACCGTGGGCGGATTCGAGGGTTGAAGGCGCCCTGGGGATCAGGCCATCGGGATGTGGGGCTCGACCTCGGCACCGTAGTCGATGCCCGCGAGGCCGAACCCGAACAGCTTAAGAAACTCGCTGCGGTATCCGGCGATGTCGGTCAGCGCGGCGAGGTTCTCGGTCGTGACCCCGGGCCAGATCCTGGCCACCGCAGCCTGGACGTCGGGCTTCATCTCGAGGTCGTCCACGCGGACCCTCCCGGCTTCGTCGAACGCGGGCCCACCCGGGGCGTACATCTGGGTGGCGAAGAACCGCTGCATCTGTTCGATGCAGCCCTCGTGGGTTCCCTGAGCCTTCATGATCTTGTAAAGGATGGAGATGTAGAGGGGGACGACGGGGATGGCGGAGCTCGCCTGGGTGACCAGCGCCTTGTTCACCGAGATGAAGGCCCTTCCGCCGCCGTTCCGCTTGAGGAGCCCGTCGATCGCGCGCGCGGCGCGCTCCAGGTCGTTCTTCGCGAGGCCGATCGTGCCGTTCTTGTAGATGGCCCAGGTGACCTCGGGCCCGATGTACGAGTAGGCCACCGACTGCGCGCCCGGGGCGAGGAGCTTGGCCTCAGCCAGCGCGTTCATCCAGAGCTCCCAGTCCTCGCCGCCCATCACGGCCACGGTGTCGGCGATCTCGACCTCGTTCGCCGGCTCGATGGTCACCAGGCTCACGACGCCCTTGTCGGTGTCCACGGTCTTGTTGGTATAGGGGCTGCCGACGGGCTTGAGGACGGACTTGTGCACCGCTCCGGTCTTCGGGTGCGTCCGCCTCGGCGACGCGAGCGAGTACACGACCAGGTCGACCTGCCCCAGGTCCTTCCTGATCGCGTCAAGCGCCTGGGCCTTGATCTCGTTCGAGAAGGCGTCGCCGTTCAGGTTCCTCGCGTAGAGTCCTGCGGCGCGGGCGGCCTGCGTGAACCCGATCGAATTGTACCAGCCGGGGGTCGCGGGTCGCCCCTCCTCGGAGGGGCGTTCGTAGAAGATGCCGAGGGTCGCCGCCCCGGAGCCGAACGCCGCGGTCACCCGAGACGCAAGCCCGTAGCCCGTCGAGGCGCCGATCACCAGGACTTTGCGCGGGCCTCCAACAATGGGACCCTTTGATTTTACGTGACTTATCCATTCGCCGACATGGGCGGCGCAGCCCGCCGGATGGGCCGTCACGCATACGAATCCGCGAACCTTCGGTTTGATGATCATCACTTTGTGATTTTTGGGCCCCGGGGACGGGTGGCAAGTTCGATCCGGCCGTGGGCGGTGGCCTCCCTGAAGGTTTCGGCTCCTCCCTTTCGCCCGTAGACCAGGATGAAGGTGCACCCGTCGACGACAGGCTGGGGCGGCGTGAGGCGGACGCAGGCGTCCCCCGGGGGAAACGAATGGAACGTTCCGCAATCCGCCGGATAGTTCGGTCCGGGTCCGAGGAGCCACAGCTGAAAGTCCCTGTCGGACTGCTCGCCGGGGACATTGGATGCCCTCAGCAGGCAGACGCGGGTGTCCGGGCCGACGGCGATGGCGCCGGACGGCGCCGCGGGGGGCGACACCGGGGGCACCGGTTCCAGGAGCATCACCCTAAGATCGGCCCCTGCGCCGCGGACAGCGCCAAACTCCGCGCGCTCGCGCCGGCTCAGAATCCGCTCCGCCTCGAGCTGGTTCTCCGAGCTCTTGAGCGCGGCCTGGGCGAGCAGGATCTCGTCCTGCAGGAGCCGCGTCCTCGCCTTCTCGATGAACAACAGCTCGCCGACGCAGGCGACAAGGGCCGCCAGGCAGGCGGTCGCCGCCCAGGGCAGCAGCGCCGGAAGCGCGGGTTTCGGTTCGTCCATGAGGTGCGCGGGGGAAGGAAAGAGAGTGGCCCCTGCCGGGACTCAGTAAAGCCCGAGCTGCCGGACGTGGCCGAAGAATTCCGCGACGAACGGCTCGTTCGCGATCTCCTCCCACGGCCGGTTGCTCGACACCCTGATGAAGGCCTGCTCGCCGCCCCTGCGGAACCCAAAGCGCAGGGCAATCCGGATGAGCGCCGGCACCGATCGGGTGCTCCCGACGTCGATCACGCGGCCGCCGTAGAGCTGCCAGAACCAGACGTACTGGGAATAGTCGGCGCTCGTGAAGAAGCGGTCCTGCGCGGGCGTAAGCCGCTCGGGGCCGAGGCGGAGCGAGACCGTGCGCTCGGGCACCTCCTTCGCGACCCATCCCGCGCCGGGCCAGCAGGCGTCCGGCGTGTGGGAGCCGACGGCGCCCACGGACGCCTGCCCGGCCGACCAGTACGCAAGGTAGAGCGTGACCTGCTCGAAGCCATGCGCGCCGTTCCGGAAATAGCTGCGCTGCGCCAGGTGGTCGGTCCGGAGCGTGCCCGCGAACCGGAACAGGTCGGGGGTCGTTTTCACGCTCCAGCCCGGGGCGGAGGAGGGCAGCATCGCCATCAGGTCCGGCACCGGCACGACCCGCGCGGGCGACCGGTAGGTGCTGGCCGCGAAGAACCCGAGCACCGCGGCCCCGAGCGCCAGGACGCCGCCGAGGACGGCCTGGGCGCTGACGGCGGGCGCCCCGCCGCGGTCCCCGGCCGGCCCGGGCGCCGGGCCCGGCTTCCGGGCCGCCCCGCCGCGGTCCAGCGCGGTCGCGACGCCGAACAGGATGGCGGCCGTGACGACGAGGACCGCGTAGCCCGTCGTGTCGTGCCAGGCCCCCTCGACCCGGACGCCCCCGTTCACGAGGAGCGTCAGCAGCAGCGAGCGCAGGAAGTTCATCGCGAGCGCCAGCGGGGCCGACAGCGCGACGACGGCGAGCCGCGCCCAAGGCCTGCGCACCAGCGCGGCGGAGAGCAGGAGCCCGGTGAAGACGCAGGAGACGAGGCTGCGCACGCCGCTGCACGCCTCCTCGATCCCGACCGTCCCGCGCGCAAGCTCGATGATGTTGCCCTGCTGGTGCGCGGCGATGCCGAGGACCTCCAGGGCGCGCACCACCCCGTCCGACACCCAGAGCTGCAGGCCGAGCGTGAGGCGCGTGTAGGTCCCCGGGGGCAGGGGCGAGCAGAGCGGCCAGAGCGCGGCGGCGGCAAGCGTCGTCCAGTTGAAACGCACCCAGGCCACGCGCCGGTCGGCGAAGGCGGCGACGGCCCCGCAGCCAAGGAGCGCAAAGGAGCCGGCCAGCGTGAAGTCCACGACCTGGCTCGACCAGTCGACGCTCGCCGCGAGGAGGCCCGCCACGAGCAGGCCCGCGACGGCGGCCGAGCCGAGGATCCCGGCGAGGAGGGCCGCCGCCCGCGGGGCGAGCTGGTCGGCGGCGCCGGGGCGCCGGCCCATATAGAGGAGCGCGACGCAGATCACCGGCATCAGGAAGGCGTGGGAGAGGTCGGGATCCTGGGTCCACTCCGGCCACAGGTGGACGACGAGCGCGCAGGCGAGGATCGCCAGCGCCGCAAGATTGATCTTCGCCGAGATCGGCGGCCGTTGTGGGACCTCGCTGCCGGACACGGGGCGATCCTTATTGACGCCCGGCCGCCGCGCAACGGCCAAAAGGGGGGCTAGTCGTCGCGAAGGGCGTCGATCGGCGAGACCCGGGAGGCGCGGTAGGAGGGAAGGAACACGGCGACCAGCACGACGACCGCCAAGAGCCCCGTCGTGGCCGCGAGGACCCAGGGGTTCGCGGCCCCGACCCCGTAGAGGACGCTCTTCATCGCGTGGCCGACGCCCCACGATGCGAGCGCGCCCACGGCGACGCCGGCCAGAAGCAGCCGGGCGCCCATGCCCAGGAACTGGGCCAGGACCTGCTGCGGCAGCGCCCCGAGGGCCATGCGCACGCCGATCTCGCGCCTGCGCTGGCTGACGGCGTAGGCGAGCACCCCGTAGGTGCCGACGGCCGTCAGCACGAGCGCGACCCCGGAGAAGATCCCGGCGAGCAGCGCCGGGGAGCGCCGCGAGACGAGGCTCTCCTCGACCCGCGCCTGCATGGGCTTCAGGTCGTCGACAGGAAGCTCCGGGTCGATGCTCAGGACCGTCTTCTTGAGCATGGACGCCATGGCCTCCGGCGCCATGGGCGTGCGCAGGACGACCGAGAAGCCCGTGGAGGCGTAGGAGATGTACGGGTAGTAGATGCTCCCGGTGCCGTCGCTCTCGGTCAGGTCGTTCTGCTTCACGTCCCCCACCACGCCCACGATCGTGTGCGCGTCCTCCTCCTTGAAGACACCCCCGTTGACGAGGCGGTGGCCGAGCGCGCTGCCGTTTGGCCAGTAACGCTTGGCAAACGCCTCGTCCACGACGCAGACCTTGAGCTTGCGGTGGTTGTCGGCGTCCTCCAGGAGGCGGCCCGCGACAAGCGGTATACCGAGTGTGGACCAGTACTCGCCGACGGCCGACGAGGTGTTATGGGCGCGGATCGAGTCGCCGGGCTTGGGCTCCACCCCCTCGACGATCGTCGCGTTGTTGGAATTGTCCCCGGTGAAGGGGAGCCCCGAGGATATGGCAACCGACGTGACGCCCGGCAGGATGCGCAGCTCGCCGAGGAGGCGCTCGACGAAGGCGAGGCGCTTCTTCTCGTCGGGGTAGTTCTTCCAGGGCAGGTCGATGCGGCCGGTGAGCACGTGCTCGGCCCGGAAGCCCGGCGGGGTCGCGAGCACGCGGCGCAGGCTCAGGCCCAAGAGGCCCGTGCCGGCAAGGAGCACGAAGCCGATCGCGATCTGAGCCATGATGAAGCCGTGCCTCATGCGCTGCGCGGCCCGGCTTACGGTGCCGCCGCGGCTCTCGGAGTGCAGGACGTGGGCGAGCTGCCCGTGGATGTTGAACCAGACGACCGGCACGGCGAGGGCGGCCCCGACGGCGACCGCCGCCGCCAGGGCGGCCGCGGCCACCCGCCCATCGAAGACGATGTCGGCCCCGAGCGGCAGCTGGTCGGTCCCGAGAACCGACAGCAGGCGGATGCCGACCGCGCCTCCCGCGATGCCGAGAAGGCCGCCGCCCACGGCGAGGAGCGTCGTCTCGAGGAGCACGTCGCGGGCGATGTGGCGGCGGCCGGCCCCGAGGGCCTGCCTCACGGCGAGCTCCTTCGCCCGGCCGCTCGCCCGGATGAGCAGCAGGTTGACCAGGTTCACCCCGCCCATGACGAGGAGGAAGAGCACCGAGCCCTGGAGCAGCAGCAGGACGGGGCGGATCTCACGGACATGGTCCTCGTGGAGGACGCGCACGATCGTGTGGAATCCCGCCCCAATGACCAGCTTCGCGTAGGGGTCGTCCTTGTTCAGCTGGTCGTTGAGGGCGTTCATCTGCGCCTGCGCAACGGATAGGCTCGCCCCCGGGGCGAGGCGCGCGATCAGCTGGCAGTTGTTGGAATGGCGCCGGTCCAGACCGCGCTCGTCCTTGTCCGACGCGAACGGGATGTAGAACTGGGCCTTGCTCGAGAGGTAGCGGAAGCCGGGCGGGAGCACGCCGACCACCTCGACGGGCAGGGAGTCGACCCGGAACTTGCGGCCGAGCACGTGGGGGTCGCCGCTGAAGTTCCTTCGCCAGAAGGCGTCGGTGATCACCGCGACGCCGCTGCGGCTGTAGTCGAGCTCCTCCTCCGTGAAG